>CAYMQZ010000090.1:5970-9916 GCA_964392705.1 uncultured Gemmatimonadota bacterium | reverse complement strand
CATCGTCAGAGGATGAGGGCCGGATGACTTGAACCCGGGTTGAGCGGGGGCGGTAGCCTGCGATGCGGAAGGGCGGGGAGGCCGGCGCGGCCCCTCTGGAACGACGGTGGCGCACGCAGGGTATCGTCGGACGCGAAGTAGCGTCGGGTGACGCTCCGGGGACAGGATGTGGGACAGGAAGGCCGCGGCGTCCGGGGGCCGGTTTCGTCGCGGCGAGCGTGGCACTCGCGGCAGGATGGGACGGATGGACGAATCAACCTCGGGCCGGCAGCCTTCTCCGGTCGAGACCGACGGCCCGGACGGGGTCCCGGGCGCCGCCCCGGCCCCGGGACGCGCCCCGAGCGGATCGCCCTCGCGCGGCGGGGGCCTGGTGCGGTGGCTGTGGGACTGGACGAAGTCCATCTTCATCGCGTTCTTCCTCTTCCTCTTCATCCGGACGTTCGCGGTCGAGGCGTTCCAGATCCCGACCGCCTCGATGGAGAACACGCTGCTGGTCGGGGACTTCCTGCTCGTGAACAAGGTGGTGTACGGCGCCGAGATCCCCGGCACGGAGCTCCATCTGCCCGCCTTCTCCGAGCCGCGGCGGGGGGACATCGTCGTCTTCGAGCCCCCGATCGAGGCCGGTCAGCCGGCCCGCACCAACTACGTGAAGCGGGTCGTGGGCGTGCCCGGCGACACGCTCGCCATGGTGAGCGGCGCGCTGTATCGGAACGGCCGGCGGATCGAGGAGCCGTACGTGAAGGACGGGATCCGCTCGCGCGACCTGAGGAGCTCGGATTTCGACTGGCAGCGGCGCTTCCTGGTGCGGAACGGGCGCCGGTCCCGACCCTACCGTCCGACCCGCGACAACTGGGGCCCGCTGGTGGTGCCCGACAGCGGCTACTTCGTGATGGGGGACAACCGTCACAACTCCCAGGACTCGCGCTACTGGGGATACGTGCCGGCGGAGGCGATCAAGGGAAAGCCCCTGGTGATCTATTACTCTTACGACCGGCGGAAGCTCACACCGCTCCGGTGGCTGACCGAGATTCGCTGGGAGCGTCTCTTCGCCAGCGTGGACTGAGCCGCCCGGCTCGCGGGACGCCGGGCGGCGTCAGGACCCGCGGCGCCACGGGGCCGGCGACGGGCCCCTACGACGAGGTGTGATCGCGTGGCCGCCCTGGACCGCTACCTGAAGGAGATCGGGAGCGAGCCCCTGCTGACCCGGGAGGAGGAGGCGGAGCTCGCGCGCCGCATCCGCGAGGGGGACGACGACGCTCTCGCTCACCTGGTCGAGGCGAACCTGCGCTTCGTCGTGTCGATCGCCAAGCGGTACCAGAACCGCGGCCTCCCGCTCTCCGATCTCGTGAACGAGGGGAACCTCGGGCTCATACGGGCGGCCCGGCGCTTCGACGAGCGGCGCGAAGTCCGCTTCATCAGCTACGCGGTCTTCTGGGTGCGGCAGGCCATTCTCCAGGCCCTCGGCGAGGCCGACGCGAGGGGGCCGGATGATGAGCGGATCCGGTACGTCTCGCTCCAGGCTCCGATGTGGGAGACGGGGGAGATGAGCCTGGGGGACGTCGTGGCCGACGAGTCGCTGAACGGCCCCGACGAACGGATCGAGGCCGACGACCTCCGGCACGCCGTCGATTCCAGCCTCACCTGCCTGCCGGAGCGCGAGCAGCTGATCCTGCGGCTCTACTTCGGTCTCGACGACGGCGAGCCGCGCACCCTGGGCGAGATCGGCGACCGCCTGCGCATCTCCCGTGAGCGGGCGAGGCAGCTCAAGGAGCGGGCCCTGGCGCGGCTCCGGGTCCACGCCCGCCGGGGTGGGCTGGAGGGGCTGGAGGGCTGATGGAACCCGCGACGGGGCCTCGGGGGTAGTGGGCACCCGCCGCTCGCCGGAGGCTTCGAGCGGCGCCGAGCCCCGGTCACGGACGCCGGTCGCTCCAAGTTGACATCGGAGAGCGCGCTCCGTAGACTAAACGGCTGTGAGCAGTCTCAGGGAGCCGCCCGCCCGGGCGGTTCTTTTTTCCGTCGGCCCGGGGCGTGAAACGAGCGCCGGGGGCGAGCGGCGAGCGGATGCAGGAGGCGATGAAGACGTATTCCGTGAAGGCGGGCGAGATCGAGCGGGACTGGTACGTGGTCGACGCGCGTGACCGCGTTCTGGGCCGTCTCGCCTCGGAGGTCGCCCGCATCCTTCGCGGAAAGCACAAGCCGACCTTCTCGCCCCACATGGACGTGGGCGACTACGTGATCGTGATCAACGCGAAGCGCGTGAGGCTCACGGGCAAGAAGGCCGACCAGAAGTCGTATTTCCGTCACAGCGGCTACATGGGCGGAGAGAAGTTCATCCCGTTCAAGCGCATGATCCGCACGCATCCCGAGCGGGTGATCGAGCTGGCCGTCAAGGGGATGCTGCCCAAGAACAAGCTGGGACGCGAGATGGCGAAGAAGCTGCGGGTGTACGCGGGCGAGGAGCATCCCCACGCGCCGCAGAGCCCGGAGCCGCTCGAGATCTGACCACGAGGGCCCAGAACACCGAGGAAAGCTTGGCAGAAGCACCGGAAAGCATCGAGACGACGGAGCCGCAGGAGGAGGAGGCCGACGAGGCCGCCACGGCCTCGCCGCAGGCCATGAAGCCCGAGGCCGCGGCGCCGGAGCCCGCCCGGCCGAAGCCGAAGGCCAGGGAGTTCGTCCAGGTCGTGGGGCGGCGCAAGGAAGCCGTGGCGCGCGTGCTCCTGCGCCCCGGGAAGGGGGAGATCCGCATTAACGGCCGGCATTTCGAGGAGTACTTCCCGGTGCTGCGTCACCGGGCGGCCATCGAGCAGCCCTTCAAGGTCACCGAGACCGAGGGTCTCTACGACGCGAGCATCCGCGCCTCGGGCGGTGGGCTCACGGGGCAGGCGGAAGCGGCCCAGCTCGGCGTGGCTCGCGCCCTGCTCGAGCTCGACGAAGATCGGCGCGCCCCGCTCCGGATCCACGGCTTGCTGACGCGGGACCCCCGTGCGGTGGAGCGCAAGAAGCCCGGTCGGCCGAAAGCCCGCAAACGGTTCCAGTTCTCGAAGCGATAGCATGAGCGACGATTCCGGTTCCCCGGCGACCACTCTCCAGATGAGGCAGATCGGCCTCAAGGAGCTCCTGCAGGCGGGGGTCCACTTCGGGCATCAGACCTCTCGCTGGAACCCGAAGATGCGACGGTACATCTTCGCCGAGCGCGGCGGAATCTACCTGATCGATCTGAAGAAGACCCTGCGGGAGCTGCAGCGGGCGCAGGAGCTGGCCCGCGAGACGGTGCTGGCCGGCAAGTCCGCCCTGTTCGTGTGCACCAAGCCCCAGCTGGCCGAGATCGTGCGGGGCGAGGCGGAGCGCTGCGGGGCGTTCTACGTCACCGAGCGCTGGTTGGGCGGCATGCTCACCAACTTCCAAACGATCAAGAAGAACATCCGCCGGTTGAAGGAGCTGGAGCGCGGGGGCGAGGAAGGCGTCTTCGAGCACTACACGAAGAAGGAGCAGCTCCTGCTGGAGCGCGAGCGGCAGAAGCTCGAGCGCTACCTGTCCGGCATCAAGGACATGACCCGGCTGCCGGGAATGGTCTACGTGGTGGACGCGAAGAAGGAGGAGATCGCCGTGCGGGAGGCGCATCGGCTCGAGATCCCGATCGTGGCCATCGCCGACACCAACGCGGACCCCGACATGCTGACCGTGCCGATCGCGGGCAACGACGACGCGATCCGTTCCGTCTCGCTCATCACGAGGGCGATCGCCGACGCGATCGAGATCGCGCGCCGCGACATACCCGCCGAGGCCGCGCTCGAGGACGAGGAGGAGGCGTACACCTACTCCAGCGATGTCGCGGAGGCCGAGGAGGAGGCGCCGCGGCGCAAGCGAAAGCGTCGCTCGCGTCCGCGTCGGCGGCCCCGTCCCGAGGTGATCGCGAAGCGCCTCCATCAGACCGAGGAGGGCG
>CAYMQZ010000090.1:2952-5870 GCA_964392705.1 uncultured Gemmatimonadota bacterium | reverse complement strand
GGAGGACGAGGTGCTGGCCTCCGCGGAGGCCGGATCGGGAGGCGGGCCCGACGAGGAGCGAAGCCCGGAGTAGTCCCTTGCAGGGGCCACTTCGGTGGCCTTTTTTTTTGGCTTCGAACTCCGGGACCCGGAGCTTCCTCCGGAGGTTCCACGGCATCCGAGCGCGAGCGTGAAGAGATAGAGGAGAGGCGATGGCGGAAATCACGGCGACGGCGGTGAAGGCGCTGCGGGACCGTACGGGCGCGGGGATGATGGACTGCAAGCGGGCCCTCGAGGAGGCCGGCGGCGACGAGGAGCGGGCCATCGACCTCCTGCGACAGCGGGGCGCCGCGAAGGCGGCCAAGCGCGCCGGCCGCCAGACCTCGGAGGGGACCGTGCAGATCGTCGCCTCCGAGGATGGCTCCGCCGCGGCGATGGCCGAGGTGTCGAGCGAGACCGACTTCGTGGCCCGCAACCAGGAGTTCGTGGAGTACGCCGAGCGGGTGGCCGAGGTGACCCTGGGGGCCGACCTTGCGTCGGGCGTGCCGGTGCCGGGCGACGAGTTCCTGGCGCGATCCGACGCCGAGCGGCTCCGGAAGAGGCTGAACGAGCTCAGGGCGAAGATCGGCGAGAACGTGGGGGTCGCCCGGGTCGCGCGGCTGGAGGCGGGCCCCGAGGAGGTGATCGGCCGTTACCTGCACTTCGGGAACCGGATCGGCGTCCTGATCGTCCTGACGGGCGGCGGGAACGAGGAGCTGGCCCGCGAGCTGGCCATGCACGTGGCGGCGGCGGCCCCCGTCGCGGTGCGCCCCGAGGACATCCCCGAGGAGCTGCGCGATCGGGAGCGTACGGTCCTGCTCGAGCAGGCGCGCTCCGAGGGCAAGCCCCCGGAGATCGTCGAGAGGATCGTCGAGGGGAGGATGCGGAAGTTCTACGAGGAGCAGGCGCTCCTGTGGCAGGGATTCGTGAAGGATCCCGACCGGCAGGTGAGGGATCTGCTCGCCGAGGCGGGCGAGGACGTCGACGTGCGCCGCTTCGTCCGGTTCGAGGTCGGCGACTGACGGCCGCGGCGGCGACGGCCGGGCCCGCCGGCCCGGCGCAAGGTCGAACGGGATCGCCTCCCCCCGGAATCGAGCGACGGAACGGATGACGAACGGCTCGGGGAAGCTGAAGTATGGGCGGGCCCTGGTGAAGCTGTCCGGCGAGTCGCTCGCCGGAGAGCGAGGCTTCGGCATCGACCCCGCGGTGGTCGAGGAGCTGGCCCGCGAGATCGAGTCCGTGCGCGAGGCGGACGTGTCGCTGGGGCTGGTCGTGGGCGGCGGCAACATCGTGCGCGGCGCGACGGCCAGCCAGCAGGGCATGGACCGCGTGTCGGCGGACTACATGGGCATGCTGGCGACCGTGATCAACGCGCTCGCGCTGCAGGACACGCTCGAGCGACACGGCCTGGAGACCCGCGTGATGTCGGCCATCCGCATGGAGGAGCTGGCCGAGCCGTACATCCGCCGACGCGCCCTTCGGCACTTGGAGAAGGGGCGGATCGTGATCTTCGCCGGCGGCACCGGAAACCCCTATTTTTCGACCGACACGGCGGCCGTGCTCCGGGCGATCGAAATGGAGGCCGACGTCATCCTGAAGGCGACGAAGGTCGAAGGGGTCTTCACGGCGGACCCGGAGGCCGACCCGGATGCGGAGTTCATCGAGAGGATCTCCTACCTGGAAGTGATGACCAAGGAGCTGGGCGTGATGGACGCGGCCGCCGTCTCGCTTTGCAAGGAGAACGACCTGCCCGTGATCATCCTCAACATCCGCCACTCCGGCGCGATCCTGTCCGCCCTGAGAGGAGAGCGGATCGGCACCCTCGTGGCCTGAGCGGGAGGGCCACGGCCCGCCGGGGAATCCCCGGAGGGGAGCCCGGGGCGGCCCGAGGCCGTCGTCAGCGGAGGGAGAGATGCCCGAAAAACGCTTGCAGGAAGCGGCGCAGACGATGGACAAGACCATCGATGCGGTGCGCCGCGAGTTCAACACGGTGCGCACGGGAAAGGCGACGCCGGCGCTGCTGGACACCGTGCGCGTGGAGGCCTACGGTTCGCAGGTGCCCCTGAACCAGGTGGCCAACGTGGGCGCTCCCGAGGCCCATCTCCTGGTCATCCAACCCTACGACCCGAACATCACCGGCCAGGTCGCCAACGCCATCCGCACGGCCGACCTGGGGCTGAACCCCTCGGTCGACGGCAACATCTTGCGCGTGCCGATCCCTCCGCTCACCGAGGAGCGGCGAAAGGAGTACGTGAAGCTCCTGCACAAGATGGCCGAGGATGGGCGCATCGCGGTGCGGCACGTGCGGCAGGAGACCAAGAACCAGTTGCTGCAGATGCAGCGCGACGGCGAGATCAGCGAGGACCTCTACCATCGGTGGCTCGACGAGCTCCAGAAGATCACCGACGAGCACATCGCGCGGATCGATGAGCTCCTGAGCAAGAAGGAAGCCGAGGTCATGGAGGTATAGAGTGCCCGAGGAAGGCGAGCTCCGGGGTCGCGATCCGCGCGTCGCGACGAAGGGCGGCGAGGCGGCCGAGGCCCCCGCGTTCGAGACGCCGTATCCGCGCACCTACGGCCGGCCCGACCCCGACCGGCTGAAGCGGGCTTTCTGGGCCTACGTGCAGGGTCACGATCGCGGCTGGGGCGCGGAGCGGAAGCGACGGACGGCCGAGACGTTCCTCGAGGGCGAGGAGCTGGAGCGCGGTCGGCGGCGGGCGCTCGAAGGCGCCCCGGAAGAGCCGGAGGGAGGCGCCACCCCGTCGGGCCTGGCGGCCGCGGCCGACGATCGGCCCGCCGTCCGCGCCTCGGCCGCCCGGTTCGGTGTCCCCGTTCCCGAGCGGCTGGATTACCACCGCGGCCCGGACACCTGGCGCGAGCGCATCGGCCGGTCGCCCGGG
>CAYMQZ010000090.1:0-2852 GCA_964392705.1 uncultured Gemmatimonadota bacterium | reverse complement strand
GGCCGGTCGCCCGGGCCGGAGGGCGAGTCGCGCGGGCCGGAGGGCGAGTAGCCTCCGAGGAGGTCCGAACGTCCCCCTCCGGCCGGGAGACCCTCTCCCGCTTTCGCGAGTCGCTCGAGCGGAGAAGCTCGCTCCTGCCGCGGGGCTCGGCCGTCGTCGTCGCGCTCTCCGGGGGTCCCGACTCCACCGCCCTCCTCCACCTGCTCCTGGGCGTGGCCTCCGAGCTCGAGCTGCGGCTGGTCGCGGCCCACTTCGACCACGGCGTCCGGCCCGGGAGCGCCGGGGAGGCCGAGCTCGTCGCCGAGCGGGCCCGCGCGGCGGGGGTGGAATGCCGGGTCGGACGCCCGGAGACGCCGCTCGAGGCCACCCAGGCCGCCTTCCGGAAGGCGCGTTACGCCTTCCTGCGGTGCGTGGCGGACGCGGAGGGCGCCGCTCGGATCGCCACGGCGCACCAGGCGGACGACCAGGCGGAGACCGTGCTCCACCGGCTGCTCCGCGGCACGGGACTGCGGGGGCTTCGGGGCATTCCCCTTCGGCGCGGGCGCGTCGTCCGCCCCCTGCTGGGCTTCCGGCGCGACGAGCTCCTCGCCTTCCTGGACGCCCGAGGCCTCCCCTACCTGGAGGATCCGTCGAACCGGGATCCGCGCTGGACCCGGTCGCGGATCCGCCACGAGCTGATCCCCGCGCTGGAGGAGGTCGCGGGCATGGAGGTCCGACCGTCGCTCCTCGCGCTCGGCCGCCTCGCCGGGCGCGCCGATCGGGCCCTGGACGACGCCGCTCGCGAGGCGATGGCGGGGCCGCTGGGCGCCAGGTGGGAGGGGGATCCGGGGGAGGATGCGCCCGCCCGGGTCCGTCTCCGCCTCTCCGCCCTCCGCCGACGGGATCCCGAGCTGCTCGCGCGCGTGGTGCGCCGGGCGGCCCGGGAGCTGGGCGTCCGCCCGCGGCGCGGAGGAACCCGTGTCGCGGTGGAGTTTATCAAGCGTGGCCGCAGCGGGGCGGGGGTGGATGTGGCCGAGAACCTGCGGGTCTGGCGGGAGTTCGACCACTTGTGGATCGGTCGTCCTCCCCGGTTCGAGCCGGACGAGGTGCTGAAGTTGCCGGACGCCTCGCCGGGGAGCGCGCGCCTGCACCTGGGCGGGTGGCCGTATCGGGTGGCCTGGGGGCCGGCCGGGCCGGTCGGGTCGGCCGGGCCGGGCGACGGGGTTCGGTGGAGCGCCGAGCTGGCGCTCGCGGCGATCGAGTTTCCCCTGTGGCTCCGGGGGCCACGGCCGGGCGACCGGCTGCGACTCGCGCGGGGCGGCCGGAAACTCAAGCGGTTGTTCAACGAGAATCGCGTCCCGCGCTCGGAGCGGCCGAGGACGCCGGTCCTGGCGGGTCGGGACCGGGTGCTGTGGGTCGGCGGGATCGGGTCCGCGGAGTCCGCCGTTTCCTCTGGCGACGAGGAGAAGTTCTTCATTGGAATCAGCGACGCCCAGCACGGAGCCTAGAGCGGAGCCTAGAACGGACGCGCGCGCCGGCGCGGTCACGGAGCCGGACGTCCTCGCCCTCACCGGCGGCGAGCCCCTCTCGCGGATCGTCTACACGGCCGACGAGATCGCCGGGAGGGTCGAGGCGATGGGCCGCGCGATCACGGAGGCCTACCCGCGCGAGGACGACCTGCTGCTGCTCGGCCTGCTCAAGGGGTCCTTCGTCTTCCTGGGCGACCTGGTGCGCCGCATCGGACGTCCCTTCCAGGTCGACTTCCTGGTGGCGGCCAGCTACGGGAGCGGGACGACCTCCTCGGGCGACGTGCAGCTCCTGTACGATCCCGAGGCGCCGCTCGAGGGCCGGCACGTCCTGCTGGTCGAGGACATCGTGGACAGCGGGAACACGCTCAACCGGCTCATCGGCTCCCTCCGCGAGCGGAATCCCGGCACCCTCGAGGTCTGCGCGCTCCTGCACAAGCATCTGGCCGAGGAGCTGGCGCTCGAACCCCGCTGGGTGGGCTTCGACGCCCCGAACGAATTCCTGGTCGGCTACGGGCTGGACTACGGCGAGGAGTTCCGGCACCTTCCGTTCATCGCCAGCCTGTAGCCGGCGCGGAGCGCGGAGGGACGCGAGAGGGTGATGAAGGCTCCGATGAAGGGACCGGAGAAGAACCAGTCCGAGGGGCGGATGAACCGCTTCCTGCGGACGGCCTCCTTCTGGGCGCTCATCGTCCTCATCCCCCTGGCCATCTTCGAGCTCATGCAGAGCGGCCAGGAGTCGAGGCAGGAGCTCTCCTACTCCGAGTTCCGCGAGCAGGTGCGGGCGGAGAACGTGCAGACCGTCACGATCCGCGAGGGCCAGCGGATCGAGGGCGAGCTGCGCCGCCCCCTGGATCGGGGAGAGGGCCAGATCCGCGCCTTCCACACCCGGCTGCCGGCCGAGATCTCCCAGGAGATGCTGGACTCGCTCGAGACCTCGGGCGCGACGATCACGGCCGAGGAGGCGGGGAACAACTGGGTCAACCTGTTCATCTCGATCCTCCCCTGGGTCCTGATCATCGGGCTCTGGATCTTCCTGTTCCGGCAGATGCAGGCGGGCGGCTCTCGCGCCTTCAGCTTCGGGAAGTCGAAGGCGAAGCTGCTGTCCGGCGACACGCCCAAGGTCACCTTCGCCGACGTGGCGGGCTGCGACGAGGCGAAGGACGAGCTGCAGGAGATCATCGAGTTCCTGAAGGATCCCCAGAAGTTCACGCGCCTGGGCGGCCGGCTGCCGAAGGGCGCGCTGCTCGTCGGCCCGCCCGGAACCGGAAAGACCTTGCTGGCCCGGGCGGTGGCCGGCGAGGCCGGCCGGCCCTTCTTCTCGATGTCCGGCTCCGACTTCGTGGA
>CAYMQZ010000089.1:0-10050 GCA_964392705.1 uncultured Gemmatimonadota bacterium | reverse complement strand
ATCGGACCGGAAGGGGCCGTGATCCCGGGATTCCTCTTCTACCGATGGCGGGACTGACGGGAACGGCGGGGGTGGGATTCCACCGTTCCCCCATCCTGCGGACTCGAGCGACTCATCCTCCGCCTCGTGCCCGGCCCCTGAAGCGTAGCAGCCCGGCTGTGCCCCGGTTATCCTTATTTTCGCCGGAGGCGGACGATGTGCCAAGACATCTGCGCGACATGAGCGGGTCTCGCCAGGAAACGGTCACTCGCCTGTTGCTGGAGCTGAAGGCGGGGGACCGGAGCGCGTTCGACGAGATCTTTCCCCTCGTCTACGACGAGCTCCACCAGGCTGCGGAGCGGCAGAGGCGGCGCTGGAGCGGCGACGAGACGCTGAACACGACGGCTCTCGTCCACGAGACCTACCTCAGACTCGTCGATCAGTCGGCACCGGAATGGCAGTGCCGCTCGCACTTCCTGGCCGTCGCCTCCAGAGCCATGCGGCAGGTCCTCATCGACTACAGCAAGCGAAAGCGCGCCGCCAAGCGCGGCGGTCGACGCGCCTCTCTCCCCCTGCACGAGATCGAGGCGGCC
Source organism: uncultured Gemmatimonadota bacterium (assembly GCA_964392705.1). GTDB lineage: Bacteria > Gemmatimonadota > Gemmatimonadetes > Palauibacterales > Palauibacteraceae > CAYMQZ01. The sequence continues at coordinate 9,478 of CAYMQZ010000089.1, read as the reverse complement.
CTCGCGGTGGCCAAAGACCCGGGGGCCGCGGGCGACGAGGCGCTCGTGGCGCTGGACGACTCTCTACGGCGGCTGGAATCGCTCGACCGGAGACAGGGCCGGATCGTCGAGTGCCGGTTCTTCGGACGCATGACCATCCAGGACACGGCGGCGGCCCTGGGGATCTCGCCCGCCACGGTCAAGCGGGGCTGGGCGATGGCGCAGGCCTGGCTGTATCGGGATCTCAAGCAGACGCTCGACGAGGGGTCCGCATGAGCCGGGGTGAGAGCGGGAGCCGCCGGGAGGGCGGGCCGACGCCGCGCCCTGATTCGTCGGCCCCGCCCCGGCAGATGGGCCGGGACGAGGTGGAGCGCCTCTACGCCCAGGCCCGGGCGCTGCACCCCGAGGCCCGGATCGGCCTCCTCGAAGATGCCTGCCGACAGGATCCCCAGCTCCAGCATGAGCTGTTGTCGCTCCTGGAGCACGCGGCGCAGGCGGAAGCCTTCTTCGGACATCTGACCGACAGGGTCCTCCCGGCACCCTACCCGATGATGGAAGAGTCGGACCTGCCCGCCGGTCATGCGACCGGCCATTACCTGATCCTTGGACGTATCGGGGCCGGTGGCATGGGAACCGTCTACCGGGCTCGGGACACGCGCCTGGACCGCGACGTGGCGCTGAAGTTCCTCCCGGCGCACCTGAGCGCGAGTCGCGATGCCGAGGAACGGCTGCTGGTGGAAGCGAAGGCCGCCGCGGCCCTGGAGCACATCAACATCTGCACGGTCCACGAGATCGGGGCGACCGCCGCCGGCCGGCCGTTCATCGCCATGGCGCTGTACGAGGGCGAGACGCTGAAGGAGAGACTCGGCCGGGGACCGCTCGCGCCGGCCGAGGCGGTACAGGTCGCGGCACAGATCGCCCGCGGACTGATGGCCGCTCACGCGCACGGGATCGTGCATCGGGACGTGAAGCCCGGCAACGTCATGATCACCGGCGACGGGACGGTGAAGCTGCTCGACTTCGGCCTGGCCAAGATGACCGACGTCACGCTCACGCGTCCCGGGATGACACCCGGCACGGTGGCGTACATGTCGCCGGAGCAAGCGCGGGGTGACCCGGTGGACCCGACGACGGACCTCTGGAGCCTGGGCATCGTCCTGTACGAGATGCTCGCGGGCGTGCGGCCGTTCCGGGGCGGGAACGATCACGTGGTGATCCGGGCGATCCTGCACGAAGAGCCGGACGCCCTCGGCGAGCTGAGTCCCGATACACCCGAGTCCTTGGTCCGGATCGTGGACCGCCTCCTCCACAAGGAACCGGATGCGCGCTATGGGGGCGGCGAGATGCTGCTGGCCGATCTGCAGCAGGTGTTCCCTTCCGGGGCCGGGGCCCCGTCCGCGGCCAGGCCCTCGGTCCTCTCGATCCGCCGGGAACGGCGGGTGGCTTTCCTGACCCTCGCCGCCCTGGCCCTCGCCGCCCTCGTCCTCGTGGCGCTCGCCGCCCCGCGGCTGGCCGATCGCCGTGAGGCGTCCGTACCGGCGGTGGCCGTGTCGCCCTTCGAGACGGATCTGGTGCTGGTGGCCGATTTCGCCGACTTCACCTCCGACTCGTTCGTCGCTGACGTCGTGTCGGAGGCGCTCCGAATGGACCTGGCCCGCTCGCCGGTCCTCGCGGTTCCCGGGGCCGCGACGGTCGCCGGCGCTCTGCGGAGAATGCGCCGGGACCCGGCCACCCGGCTCGACTCCGAGGTGGCACGGGAGGTGGCGGTGCGGGAGGGGATCGGGGCGTTGATCGAGGGGGAGGTGCTGGAGGCCGGCGCCGGTTACGTCATCTCGGCCGCCATGGTGGGGGCGACCACGGGGAAGATCGTGAACGGATGGCGGGTGACGGCCGGGGACTCCACCGGGATCATCGACGCCATCGACCGGCTGTCCACGGCTATCCGGCGCGACCTCGGCGAATCCCTGGCCTCCATCGAGACGGGCGAGCCTCTGTTCCACGCCACGACCGCATCGCTGGAGGCGCTCCGCAGCTATTCGGCGGCGGGGCGGGCTTACCACCGAGGCGACTTCCTCCACGCGGCGGCCCTGCTCGAGGAAGCGATCCGTCTGGATTCCGCCTTCGCTCGAGCCCACTACCTGCTCGCGACCTCCCTGCGGAACGCGGGTGTGCGTCGTGGCCGAGCCCTCGATGCCGTGGCCGCCGCATACCGGCTTCGCGACCGCTTGCCCGCACAGGAGCGTCACGCGGTGACGGCGGAGTACTACATGAGCGTAGTCGGAGACCTGCCGAAGGCGATCCAGGCATTCCGCAATCAGGTGGAAGCCGCGAGAGGGACGGGCGAGTTGGCCTTGTACGCGGCGCTGGGCTGGAGCCTCGCCCTGACCGGCGATCTGGCGGGCGCGGAGGCGGTCCTCCGGGAAGCCCGAGACGTCTACTCGACGGCCGTGAATCAGAGCACCCTCGTCCAGGTCCTTTACCGCCGCGGGAAGCGGCGGGAGGCGGCCGACGTCCTCCAGGAAGCCATGAGGCTCTACCCGGACCATCCGCTGCTACACGCGAGGAGGGTGGAGATGGCGGCGGCCTCCGGCGATCTCGCCGCCGCCGATTCCCTGGCGAACGAGCTGCCTCCCGGCGGCGGAGTGGGGGTCGCCCATCGCCTCCAGGCCCTGAGCGCCGCCGTACGAGGTCGCATCCGGGACGCCATCGGCCACCTGCGCGCCCAGCGACGACAGCAGGTCTCGGCGGGCCACGTCGCCGAGGCCGCCGCAGTGAGCGTCGCCATCGCCAGGCTTCACTCCGTCAGGGGCGAGCGGCAGGAAGCCCTGGCCGAGGTCGAGGGATTCCTGTCTCACCATCCGCTGGAAGCGCTGGGCGCTCTCGATCGTCCCTACCTGCTTCTCGCTCGCTTCTTCGCCGACGGCGGGTGGTCGGGGCGCGCGCGACAGCTTCTGGCGGCGTACGAGCGGGAGGTGCCACGGGAGCTCCGGGGACCGGACCGTCGGTCGTACCTGCGAGCGCGGGCGGCGATTCATCTCGCCGATGGAGATCCCTGGGCGGCCCGCGCCGACCTCGAACGGGCGAACCGCGAACCGCCGATCGGTTACCTGCCGTTCGATGACCCGTTCCTATCGGTCGATGAGGGACCGGAGATGGCCCGGGCCTACGATCGGAGCGGCGAGCCGGACTCCGCCATCTCTACCTACGAGCGGTATCTCGCTGCCCGCTCGCTCGGCCGTACCGTGGTCGACGCCTTCGAGCTCCCGGGTGCCATCGTACGGCTGGCGGAGCTGTACGAGGCGAGGGGCGACCAGGCCGCCGCGGCCCGCCACTACCTGTGGTTCGCGGAGCTGTGGACGGACGCCGACGCCGAGCTCCAGCCGAGGGTCGAGGCCGCCCGAAAGCGCGCCGCTCCGGGGGGATGACCCTCACTTCACGATTACCCACCCGTACATGTTGGCATGGACGAAGTGTCCTACCACGCGGCAGATGACGAGGTAGCGCCCTGGCGTCTCGAACACGTGGGCCACATCCGATGTCGTGACGACCGTGCTGAAGAGCAGGTCGCCGGGATCGTCGTCGATCAGGTTGCTCCCGTCGACCTGCGTGGCGTCGATGTCGGCGACCCTCTTTCCGGCGTCGTAGATTCCGAGGCTGTGCGCCGGCCTGGAGGCCATCTCGAAAGTCACCTCGCCTCCCGCCGCGATCACGACGGTCCGCGGATGCACTCTGACGTAGGAGTGGAACGATTCGTCGTGCGAGGGAGGGAACGGCGAGCCCACGTCTCCGAACTCGAGGCCGAACTGCACGGTAGCCTGCATGGGCAGCCCCATGGCCCCCCAGGCGGCCACATCGGGGAGGCTCCCGTCCGGCGACCCCCCGGGGCCAGGGGGTGAATCTGCGCAGGCGGCCGTGACCGCGGCCATCAGGGCGAGGGGGATCATCGAGGTGCGCCTCATCGGAACCTCCGTCGGCGAAGCTGAAGTTCACTGGTCGCTGGTCGCTTGGATCGCCGGTACTCGGCTCAGCCCCGGGGGCACGTGGCCAGAAGGTTCGGGGGACGTGACCGAGCGAGCCGATCCTGGCCCCCCGGGCTGATCTGTTCCCGCCCGCCCCCCGGCACCTTCTTTACGACAAACGTTCCGCGATTGGCTCACACGGCGGCGCTGGTCCCGAGCGATTCGGGGAGCGAAGCGACCTCCGAGGATCGGCGCCAGCCGACCGCAGGAGCACCCACAAGCCCTACCGGTCGATTGCGAATCCCACCTCGACCAGGGGGAGCTGGCAAGCCAAACGGAGGGGGTGGTGTTCGAAGGCGTGGTCGCCGAGGCGTACCGGATCTATCATGAGAGTTGGGAGCTCGCCGCTTCCGAGGAGTGATCCCGGTGGGTCGACGACCTCTACGCCTAGCTCCGCGCCGGGGTCGGCACGCCCCCCGGAAACCCTGGAGAGCCATGGCCGGAACCCTGCCCCGTCCCCGCACCCGCTTCATCGGGCGGCGGTCCGCCCTCGCACGCATCCGTGCCCTGCTGGACGAGCGGCGGCTGGTGACGCTCACGGGCGTGGGGGGTGCCGGCAAGACCAGGCTGGCGCTGGAGCTCGTGGGGAGCCTGCCCCGGGAAGGCGAGCAGCGGGCGGTATGGGTGGAGCTCGCCGCGCTGAGCGACGGGGGCCTCGTCGCCTCCACGCTCTGCGCCGCCCTCGACATCTCGCCGGCGCCCGGCACCCTCCCGATCGAAGCCCTCACCGCTCGCCTCGGCTCGTCGCGCGCGGTCGTCGTCCTGGACAACTGCGAGCGCGTGCTCGACGGCTGCGCGGAGCTTGCGGTCTCCCTGCTCGACGGCTGCCCGGAGCTCCGGATCCTCGCCACCAGCCGCGAGCCGCTCGGCGTGCCGGAGGAGATCGTGTGGCCCGTTCCCACCCTCACCCTCCCTGAGCTCGAACGCCCGGACGACACCTCGGTCCGCGAGGCCCTGGAGGCCGAGTCGGCGCAGCTCTTCGTGGACCGCGTGCGGGCGGTGCGCCCCGACTTCGCGCTCACGCCCACCAACGTGGAGGCCGTGGTGCGGCTCTGCCGGCGCCTCGACGGCATCCCCCTGGCGCTGGAGCTGGCAGCGGCCCGGGCCCGGGTCCTGGCCCCGGGTCAGATCGCGGAGCGCCTGGAGGACGGGCTCGACGTCCTGCGCTGGACCGGAAGGGGTAGGCCGCCCCGCCACCACGCCATGCGCGCGACGCTGGCCTGGAGCCACGACCTCCTCGAAGCGCCGGAGCGCGCGCTCTTCCGCAGGCTCGGGGCCTTCGCGGGGGCCGTCTCCCTCGAAGCGTGCGAGGCCGTGTGCGCCGGGGGCGGCGTGGGACGCACCGACATCCTCGACCTCCTCGCCCGGCTGGTCGACCAGTCGCTGGTGGTGGCGGGCGATCGCGGCGGCGCCGTCCGCTACCGGCTCCTCGAGCCGGTCCGTCGGTTCGCGCTGGAGCGGCTCGAGGCCTCGGGAGAGAAGGCGAAGCTGCGGGCGGCGCACGCCGCCCACTTCGCCGCGATGGCGGAGGCGCTCGCCCCAGAGCTTCGGGGACCCGATCGGGGCGCCGCCATGGCGCGGCTCGAGCTGGAGCACGACAACCTCCGGGCCGCCTGGGACCACGGGGCGGAGGCGCGCGACGGCGCGACCCTGGCGCGGCTCGCCCGCTCGCTCTTCTGGTTCTGGAACTTCGGCGGCCACTTCCACGAGGGACGGAGGCGCTGCGAGGGCGCGGTGGCGCTCGCGCGCCCCGGAAGCCCGGGACGACCCGAGCTGCTGTGGGCGTCCGGGGCCCTGGCCTGGATGCAGGGCGACCACGAGACGGCCCGCACCCGTCTGGAAGCCTGCGTGACCGCATGCGGGGAGGCGGACCGGAAGGACCTCCTCCCGGAGGTGCTCCGGGAACTCGCCGGCATCTGCTGGACGCTGGGAGACCTGGCCGAGGCCTCCTCGCTCTACGCCGAGAGCGTGGAGCGGCTCCCCGCGTCGACCGCGCCCTGGGACCGGGCCCTGGCCGTCGTCGTCTGGGCCGACGTGCGGCAGGAGCTCGGCGACGACGAGGCGGCCCGGAGACTCCGCGAGGAGGCCCGCGCCCTCTTCGCCGGCGTGGGCGATCCCTGGGGCCTGTCCCTCACCCATTTCGGGCTCGGGCTGGCGGCGGCGCGCGAGGGGGACGCGGACGCCGCCCGGGCCCACGCCCTCGAGGCCCTGGCGCTCCAGAGGACGGCGGGCGACCGCTGGAACCTCGGGCAGATCCTCACCCTGCTCGGCGAGGTCGAGGCGGGTGAAGGGAGGCTCGACCGGGCGGCGGAGCACCTGCGCCAGGCGCTCGAGGCTTTCCGGGCCGTGGGCGACCGGGCCTCGCTGGCGCACGTGCTCGGGTGTCTCGCCGCCGTGGAAGAGGGGCGCGGCCGGGCCCTCCGGGCGGTTCGCCTCGCCGGCGCCGGAAGCGCGGTGGCCGAGGGGTGCGAGGCCCGCTACCCCTACGCGCTTCACTCCGAGGAGGACGGCGCCGAGGCGCTCGACCGGCTGCGGCGGACGGTCGGCGAGGAAGCCTTCGTCGAGGAGTGGAGCGCCGGTCGCGCCCTGGCCCTGGGTGAGGCCGTCGCCCTCGCCCTGGAGCGAGCCCGCCGCGCGCCGCCGGGCGCTGCGAGTGCCGGCTTGGGCGGCCGGACCGCCCGGCTCCGGGTGCTCGCCCTCGGCGCTCCCGAGGTCTACCGGGGGCGACGCCGCCTGCGTCCCGCCGACTGGACCTACGCGCTGCCGCGCCACCTCCTCTTCTACTTCCTTCTCCACGGACCCCGGACGCGCGAGCAGATCGGGCTGGACTTCTGGCCGGACGCGACCGCGGAGCAGCTCCGGGGCCGGCTCCGCACGGCGCTGTACCACCTCCGCCGCGCCGTGGGCGGCACCGAGTGGGTGCGGTACGAGAACGGCCGGTACGCCTTCGACCGCGACGGGGACTACTGGTTCGACGTGGAGGCCTTCGAAGTGGACGTGGACCTTGCGGAGCGGTGTGTGGAGTCGGACCCGGACCGGGCGGTCGACGCCCTGCAGCGGGCCGTCGACCTGTATCGGGGGCCTCTTCTCGACGGGGAGGCCCCGGGCCGCTGGGCGGACGGCCCCGCGGAGCGGCTCCGTGCCCGGTATCTCAGCGCTCTGCTGACCCTGGGGACCCTTCGGTCCGCCGCGGGCGCGCACGACGCCGCCATCGCTCTCCATCGCCAGGCCGTCGCCTGCGACGAGCTCAACGAGAAGGCCCACCGGGCGCTGGCCCGCACCCTGGCCGAGAGCGGCGACCGCGCGGCGGCGCTCCGGCACCTCGACGAGCTCGAGCGCCTCCTCGAGCGCGAGCTCGACCTGGAGCCCTCGGCCCGGACGGCGGAGCTCCGGGCCACGCTCGAGCGTGACCCGGGGCGCTGAGGGCGAAGGCGGATCGCCGCCGGCCGGGCCACCTCGACCCTCCCTCCTTGACCCCTCCCTGACCGCCGCCCCGACACCCCCCTCCCATCGTGATCGCGAGCGCCCGCTGGTGGCGCGACCCGTGACCCGCGACCAGGAGGTGGACCATGTCCCGAGAACCGAAGGAGCCCGGCGCCGCCGAGGCGAACCCCGTCTCGTCCGAGCCAGGGGCCTCCCCGACCCCGCCGCAGGAGAGCTTCGTCCGTCCCCCCCGGGTCGAGCCCTCGCCCGCCGACCACGTGTTCGGGGCGGACCAGATGGTTCATTTCTACGACGCTCCCGGCGAGTACGGGTACGTGGCCGAGGGCCGGGACCACGGATTCTCCGGCCTCTCGGTGATCATCACCGACACCCGACCCGGCGGGGGGCCGCCGCTCCACACCCACGACACCGAAGAGGCGCAGGTGCTGCCCCGAGGCCGCTACCGCGTGCTGATCGGGGAACAGCGCTACGAGGTCGTCGGGCCCGCCACCGTGCGGATTCCGGCGGGGGTGCCCCACACGTTCGTGAATCCGGGCGATGGGCCGGTCCACATCGTCGGGGTCTTTCCCAGCGACCGCATCGGCTACCGGGAGATCGGCCCCAACCCGCTTCTGCCGGACGCGGCGGGTGACGGGATCGATCCACCTCTAGACCAGGGAGGACGCATGTCCCGTTCGAACCGAAGCCCGACCGCACCGGCGCTCCTGTTGGCGCTCGCCGTGGCGGGAGGAGCCTGCGGCGACGCCGCATCGCCCACCCTTCCGACCGAGGTTCCGGTGAGCGCCGCCTCGCACGCGCAGCCCACGGGCGCGGAGGCGAACGCGGACCTCGCCGCCGCCCGTGCGGCCACGGCCCACCTCCAGCGCTTCGAGAACGCCGCACCCGGCGGGTGGGACCTCCCGGTGACAGCGTGCGTCGAGAATCCGCCCCTCGGCGGCATGGGCTTCCACTTCGGGAACCTGGAGCTCTATCTCGACGGAGAGGCGAACCCCGCGGAGCCGGAGATCCTGCTCTACGAGCCGCAGCGGAACGGGCGGCTACGTCTGGTGGCCGTCGAGTACGCGGTGCCGTTCTTCGCCTGGGGGACCGGCGACCCGGACGTGGACGATCCGCCCCGACTGTTCGGACGCGCCATGAAGCGCGTGGACGCGCACGGTGAGTGGCAGCTCCACGTCTGGCTGTGGAAGCACAACCCCAGCGGGATCTTCGCGGACTGGAACCCCACGGTCACCTGCGAACACGCCCCAGCCGGTGGCTGAAGACCCGACGGGGGCACCGGGCGACGCGGAAGGAGAAGGCGATGCTGGCCACCCACCCGGAGCCGGGCTACCTGCTCCCGCGGAGAGCGGCCGGCTCATCGAAGCCCGGCGCCCCCCGCACCCCTATAGCCGTGACGCGGTGATCTCCACGTCCGCCTCGGCCCAGGCCTCCTCGAAGGCGGCTCGGGCTTCGGCCGCCTCCTCCGACTTCCCCTGCGCTTCGAGGCTCAGGGCGAGACCGTAGAGTGACCAGCCGTTGTCGCGAAACTTGAGGAGGCTCTCCCGATACGCCTGTTCCGCCTCGGCCGGCCGATCGGCTTCGAGGAGGGCGCGCCCCAGGGACCAGCGGATGGGATAGTACCAGAGCGGCGGCTCCAGGTAGACCATCTCGTCCTCGATGTCCCGCGCCGCGAGGAAATGCTCGACCGCCGCGTCCGCGTCCCCGGAGCGGAGGGCGATCTCGCCGGCGAGCGCGTGCTCGGCGATGGCCGGGATCGGCTTCATGTCGAGCAGCGCCGGGACGGACAGCACCTCCTCTCCCGTCGCGCGCACCGAGTCCAGGGAGGCGCGTGCGGCCTCGAAGTCGCCGAGCGCGGCCTGCGCGACGCCGCGGGCGTAGTGGTGCAGCATCACCGAGATCGGAAGCGTCTCGGGGGGCGCCTCGGCGGCGAGGACCTCGTTCCAGCGGGCGAAGGTGACGTCGGTGAGCTCCGGCGCCGTCACGGCGAGCTGGATCCAGCCGACCCCTTCCGCCACATCGGTCGAGATCTTCTCGGG
>CAYMQZ010000088.1:7307-10095 GCA_964392705.1 uncultured Gemmatimonadota bacterium | reverse complement strand
CCGCGGCCGCCCACGGCGGCCACGACCCTAGCGCACGGCTTCCTCCTGCAGCTCCCGCGTCTCTGCGATCACCTTCTCGGCGACGTGCGGCGGACACGGCTCGTAGCCGGAGAACGTCCGCGTGTGGATCGCCTCCCCGTGCGTGAGCGAGCGCAGGGCCGCCGAGTACTTGTACAGCTCGGCCAGCGGCACCTGGGCCCGCACGACCTGCCGCCGCCCCTTGGTGTCCATGCCCAGGATGCGACCCCGCCGCTGGTTCAGGTCGCCGATCACGTCGCCCATGTACCGCTCGGGGGTCGCCACCTCGATCTGGTAGATGGGCTCCAGCAGCGCCGGCCCCGCCTGCTTCGCCACCTTCTGGAAGGCGAGCGACGCCGCGATCTGGAAGGCCATGTCCGAGCTGTCCACGGAGTGGTAGGAGCCGTCGTACACCTCGGCCGCGAAGTCCACGACGGGATAGCCGGCCAGCACGCCCTTGCGGGCCGCGTCCTGGATCCCCTTGTCCACCGCCGTGATGTACTTGGAGGGGATGACCCCGCCCTTGATCGAATCGATGAACTCGTAGCCCTCTCCGCGCGGGAGCGGCTTGAGGCGGAGCCAGCAATCGCCGTACTGGCCGCGGCCGCCCGTCTGCTTCTTGTAGCGGCCCTGCCCCTCGGCCGTCCGGATGATCGTCTCCCGGTACGGGATGCGGGGCTCCTCGGTGTCCACCTGGACGCCGTATTTTCGCGCGAGCTTCTCGAGCGCCACGTTCAAGTGCAGCTCGCCGAGGCCCCGGATGATCATCTGGCCCAGCTCGGCGTCGTAGCCGTGGTGGAAGGTCGGGTCCTCCTCGTGGAGCTTGGCCAGGCCGTTGGCCAGCCGGTCCTCGTCGCCCCGCGAGGTCGGGGCCACGGCCAGCGAGATGTCCGGCTCCGGCCACGCCACCGGCTCGAGGCGGATGCGCACCCCTTCGCTGCACAGAGTGTCGCCCGTGTGCGTGTCGCGCAGCTTGGCCACCATGCCGATGTCCCCGGCGTGCAGCGTCTCCACCTCCATCCGGTTCGCGCCCTGGGGCACGCTCAGATGGGTGATGCGCTCGGAGACCGAGCGGGCCGGGTTGAACAGGTTCTGACCGTTGCGCATCGCGCCGTGGAAGATGCGGAAGATGCTCAGGTCGCCGACGTGGGGCTCCGAGGTCGTCTTGAACACCATCGCCGCGACCGGCGCGCCGTCGGTCCCCACGAGCTCCACCGGCTCGCCGCCGTCCTCCTCGGCCAGGTAGGGTCCCGCCTCGGCCGGCGAGGGAAGGAGCTCGACCATCTTGTTCATCACCGCCCGCACGCCGCGGCCCGAGCTGGCGGCGCCGCAGAACACGGGGAACAGCTCGCCCCGGCGCATCGCGGCCGACAGGGCGCCCAGGACCCGGACGCGATCCAGCTCCTCGCCCTCCAGGTACGCCTCCAGCAGCTCGTCGTCGGTCGTGGCGATCGTCTCGATCAGCTCCTGCCGGTAGCGGTCCACGCCGTCCTGCAGCTCCTCGGGAATCTCCGTCTCCTCGTACTCGCCGCGGTCGGACCGCTCCCGGTAGACGTGCGCCTTGCGCGAGAACAGGTTCACGATCCCGCGGAACTCCGTCCCGGCTCCGATCGGCACCTCGACGGGGATGGCCGTCGGCGAGAGGGAGGCCTTGATGGCCTCGTACGTGTCCTCGAAGGAGGCGTTCTCGCGGTCCATCATCGAGACGAAGAGGATCCGCGGGATGCCCCGCGTCTCGCAGATCGCCCACGTCCGCTCCGTGCCCACGGCCACGCCCGTCGGCGCATCGACCACGACGAGCGCCCCGTCGGCGACGCGCACCCCGGCCGCCACCTCGCCGAAGAAGTCGAGGTAGCCCGGGGTGTCGATCAGGTTCAGCTTGGCGCCCTTCCAGCGGGCGTGGGCCACGGACAGGTTGATCGAGATGCCGTGGGAGGTCTCCTCGGGGGTGAAGTCGGTGAGGGCGTTCCCGGCCTGCACCGAGCCCTTTCGGTTCGTGGCCCCGGCGGTGTAGCAGATCGCGTCGGCAAGGGTGGTCTTTCCGCTCCCGCCGTGGCCGACGAGAGCGACGTTGCGGATGTTCGACGTTTCGGTGATCGCGGCGGACGACGCCACTCGACTCCTCCTGCTGGACGTCCACGTGTCGGCAAAGGGGCTCTCATTGTAGCAGGCGCGGCGGAGCGGGCAAAAGCCCCGACCTTGATGCGCGCCGGCGGAGCCGCTTTTTTGGACGCTGGGAGTCGGACAGAACGTGCCGCGGGAGGTACCGAGGAGGTGCCCAGGATGCGTCTCGAGCCGCAGGTCCGTCTCAGACCGCAGGCCGTCCCCGCTCTCCTGCTCCTGGCCATCACGCTGGCCGGGCCCGCCGTCGGGGCCGCCGTCGCCCAGGTTCCCGACGAGCGCGGCCGGGAGGAAGAGGATGACCCGATCGGCCGGGTCTCCGGTCGCCTGCTGGACGCCGGGAGCGGTGAGCCGGTCGCCCAGGCCTTCCTCTCGCTCGAGCCGCTCGGGCGACGTACGGTCAGCGACTCGACCGGCGCCTTCACCTTTCTCGACGTGCCGCCCGGCTCCTACACCCTCGAGATCCGCCACATCGCCTACGGGACCCCGAGCGCCGAGGTGGTGGTGGGCGGAGCCCGGACGACGTGGGTCGAGCTGCGACTGGATCCCGAGGCCATCGCGCTCGAGCCCCTGCGCGTGCAGGTCGAGTCCCGCCCCCGGTCTCTGGAGCGCGTCGGCTTCTACGAGCGCATGGAGAAAGGGATCGGGA
>CAYMQZ010000088.1:0-7207 GCA_964392705.1 uncultured Gemmatimonadota bacterium | reverse complement strand
GTCGAGCTGGCCGGTCCCGGCCGGCTGGTCGGCCGGATCCTGGACCGCGAGACCGGGCGGCCGCTGGAGGGCGCCGCGGTGAGCGTGGGCGAGACCGGACGCCGGACGCTCGCCGACCCGCAGGGCTATTTCTCCCTGGACGACCTCCCGCCCGGCGACCACGAGCTGGCCATCTCCCACGTGGGCTACGCGGCCCACGCCGCGCCCGTCTCGGTGAGCGCCGACCGGACGCTCGAGGTGCGCGCCCGGCTCAGCCCCGACCCCGTGGCCCTGGAGCCCATCGTGGTGACGACGCTCCGCGACATCCGGCTCGAGCGACGCGGCTTCTACGAGCGGCGCGAGTGGGGGGAGCGCATCGGGGCCGGCCACTTCTTCGACCGCGAAGCCGTGCGGCGGCGCGCGCCCGCCCGGATCAGCCATCTGCTGGGCGACCTGCCCCGCGTTCGCCTCCGCTGCGCCGGTGGCCGCGGCTGCCAGGTCCGCACGATCACCTCGCCCACCTGCAGCCACATGACCGTCTACGTGGATGGGATCCGGGTCATGGCCGGGGACGGGGGCCGGAGCGTGGACTACAGCCTCGACGACCTGGTCAACGTGGCCGAGGTGGCCGCCCTGGAGGTCTACACCGGCGCGGCCTCGATTCCCGCCGAGTACGCCGGCCCCGACGCGCAGTGCGGCGTCGTCGCGATCTGGACGGGCTGAGCTACGGGCTCCCCTGGTACTTCCGGCTCACCTCGTCCAGGAACTCGCGCTCCTCCTCGCTCAGGGCGTCGATGCCCCGCTCGCGGATCTTGTCCAGGATCGCGTCCACCCGGTCCAGCGTGTCGCCGGTCACGTCCGAGCTCCGTTTCCCGCGCCGACCCCGGCGTGACCCGGTCTGCTCGCGGACGACGCGCACGGGTCCGTTTCCCTCCTTCGCCTCCTCCGGCGCCTTGTAGAAGAGTTTCCGGAGACCGCGCTTCACCCGGCCCAGGCGCCAGGACAGCCGGTCGTCGAAGCGCAGATAGACGTATCCCGTGGCGAGGCCGCCCAGGTGGGCCCAGTGCGCCACGCCCCCGCCCCCCGCCACGGTTCCCCACAGCGCCATGAATCCGAAGATCGCCACGAACCACTTCGCCTTCACGGGAAGCACGCCCCAGATGTAGATGGGGGCCTCCGGCCAGCGGAGCGCGAACGCCAGCAGCAGGCCGAACAGGGCTCCGGACGCGCCGACCACCACCTGCTGGGCCCCGATCGCCGGCAGCGGCAGCAGCAGCACCGAGAACAGCGCGCCGCCCAGGCCGGCGATCAGGTAGTAGCGGAGGAAGAAGTCGCTTCCCCAGGCCCGCTCGAGCGGCGGTCCGAAGAAGAAGAGCCCCACCATGTTGAAGAACAGGTGCCAGAACCCCCCGTGGACGAACATGTAGGTGATGGGCGACCACGGATGCCGCAGGATCTCGGCCGGGGAGAAGCCGAAGGTGCGGATGGCCCAGCCCCCCGGCAGGATGCCGAGGGCCATGACGAGGAAGATGGCCGCGTTGGCGATCAGCAGGCGCTTGACCCACGGGGAGAGCGAGAAGTCGATGCCCCCGGCCCCGAAGCTCCCGCCGCCGAAGCCCCCGAAGCCCCCCGAGCCGCCGGAGCCCCCGGAGCCCCGACGGCGGCCGCCCCGGACCCGCGCGGGACGCGCCATGCTCAGTCGTCCTTCGGATCCGCGGAGGAGCCCGGGATCGGATCCCCCGTGGAGCCCGGGACGGGCTTCTCCAGCTCCACCGAGGAGCGCAGGGCGCGCTGCTCCTCGTGGCGCTCGAGCGCCAGCTCGATCAGCCGGTCGATGAGCTCCGGATAGCCGATCCCGCTGGCCTCCCACAGCTTGGGGTACATGCTGATCCGGGTGAAGCCGGGGATCGAGTTCAGCTCGTTCACCAGAAGCGTCCCGTCCTCCTGGAGGAAGAAGTCCACGCGGGCCATCCCCTCGCATTCCAGGGCGAGGAACGCCCGTACGGCCGTACGCTGCACGAGCCGGACCACTTCCTCGGGCAGCTCGGCCGGGATCCGCAGGTCCGCCCCTTCCTCGTCCAGGTACTTCGCCTCGTACGAGTAGAACTCGTGGCGGGCGATCACCTCGCCCGGCACGGAGGCGATCGGGTCGTCGTTGCCGAGCACCGAGCACTCGAGCTCGCGTCCCGCGATGAACGCCTCGACCAGCACCTTCCGATCGTAGGAGAAGGCGTCGTCCAGGGCCGCGCTCAGCTCCTCGGGGCCGTGCACCTTGTGGACCCCGACGGACGAGCCGAGGTTGGCGGGCTTCACGAAGAACGGCTCCCCCAGCCGCTCGGCGAGCTCGTCGTAGCCCGGTCGGCGATCGGCGCCTCTACGCATGGCGAGGAAGGGGGCCACGGGGATGCCCGCGTCCCGCAACAGTCGCTTCGTGACGTCCTTGTCCATGGCGACGGCCGAGCCCAGCACGCCCGCGCCCACGAAGGGGAGGTGCGCCAGCCGGAGGAATCCCTGCACGGAGCCGTCCTCGCCCATGGGGCCGTGCAGGACCGGGAAGACCACGTCGATCGGAGCGTCCCCGCGCGGACCGTCCCGGGCCCCCGTGCCCCCGGACTCCGAACCTTCCGCCCCCGGGCCCGCCGCCTCCGACTCCGCGACCGGAACCAGCTTGTCCCGCTCGTGCCCGGGGCGGAGCGCCACGCTCTCCCCGGTCCTCCCCAGGCGGATGCGACGGGGATCCGCCGCGTTCAGGAGGAAGCGGGATCCCTCGGCCACGTGCCAGCGCCCCCGCTTGTCGATCCCGAGCAGGACGACCTCGTACTTCTCGCGGTCGATCGCCTGGACGACGTTGAGGGCCGACTGCAGGGACACCTCGTGCTCGGCCGACTCGCCCCCGAACAGCACCCCCACCCGGATCTTCCGCCCCCGCGTCATCAGGCGCCGATGAGGTAGTGGAGGATGTCGTACCGCGTCAGCACCCCCACGATCCGGCCGTCGTCCTCGACCACCACCGCGGGCACCTCCCGCCGCAGGCGATCGCTGATCGCGCTCACGTCCGTGCCGATCGTCACGCTGGGAAACGGATGCTGGGCGACGGTGGAGATCGGAGCCTCGAGCCGAGTCGGGTCCTCGATCACCGCCGCCATGAGCCGCGACTCGACCACGGCCCCCACGGCGCGCCCATCCTCCATCACCGGGAGCTGCGAGATGTTGTGCGCCTCCAGGAGGCCCAGGGCCTCGCCGATCTTCGTCTCCGGCTCCACGGCCACCAGCGTCGGGCCGCCGGCCGACCGCTTCCCGGCCAGCAGGGTCCGGGCCGAGGCGGGCTCGGCCACGAACATCCGGTTCTCCCGCATCCACTCGTCGTTGAACTGCTTGGACAGGTAGCGCTCCCCCGTGTCGCACAGCACCGTCACGATCAGGGCGTCGGGGTCGTCCAGCTCGTGCGCCACCTCCACGGCCACGTGCACGATCAGCCCGGCCGATCCTCCGGCCAGCAGTCCCTCCTCCCGCGCGAGTCGACGCGCCATCAGGAACGCGGTCCGGTCGTCCACGCGGCGGAACTCGTCGATCACGTCGAACCAGAGGGTGGAGGGGATCTTGTCGTTCCCGATCCCCTCCACCTTGTACGGCGCCGCCTCGCCCTTCTCGCCGGTCTCGTGGTAGCGCTTGAAGAGCGAGCCCGCGGGATCTCCGGCGATCACCCGGATCTCGGGGTTCTGCTCCTTGAGGTAGCGACCCACGCCGGAGATGTGTCCCCCGGTGCCCGCGGCGCTCACGAAGTGGGTGATCCGCCCCTCCGTCTGCTCCCAGACCTCGGGCCCCGTCGTCCGGTAGTGCGCCTCGGGGTTCACGGGGTTGTAGAACTGGTCGGCCAGGATCGCGTTCGGCGTCTCTTCGGCGATCCGACGGGCCACGTTGCCGTAGTAGTCCGGGTCCTCGGGGCCCACCGCCGAGGGGGTCACGATCACCTCCGCGCCGAACGCCTTGAGCAGGCGGACCTTCTCGGCGCTCATCTTGTCGGGGATCGTGAAGACACACCGGTACCCCTTCACGGCGGCGGCCATGGCCAACGCCACGCCCGTGTTTCCCGAGGTTCCCTCGACCACGGTGCCGCCCGGCTTCAACCGCCCCTCGCGCTCCGCCGCCTCGATGATCGCGAGCCCGATGCGGTCCTTCACGGACGCGCCCGGGTTCATGGATTCCGCCTTGATGAACACGGGGGTGCGGGCTCCGTCCGACACGCGGTTCAGCCGGATCAGAGGCGTCCAACCGATCGTCTCGAGAACGTGCTCGTAGGGCCGCGGGTGCGGAACCTGGCGTTCGCTCAACGCGCCTCCCCGCTCGTGACGGGCATCGGGTAGCGCACCGGCAGCGTGGCCCACACCCCGATGGCCTCCCCGGCGTGCCGGGCGGGACGGTATCGGAGACGACGGGCGCCCGCGATCGCCGCCGAATCCAGGCTCGCGTGGCCGCTCGTCTCCTTGACCCGGACCGAGTCGACGACCCCGTCCGCGGCGATGTGGATCTTGAGCAGCGTCTCGCCTCCGACGCCGGCCCGCCAGGCATCCCTGGGGTAGTCGAACGGCGCCTTCTCGTTCTCCATCACCGGCATCTCGAGAGAGGTCGAGCCGGCCCCGATCCGGAGGCCGCCGAGCACGGGCCGGACCGACTCCGCGCACCCCCCCACCAGGAGACACGCCAGCGCCGCCCCCAGAGCGGTCTTCACGCTTCCTCCGCCTCCGACTCGGCCAGCCGCTTGAGCGCGGCCAGCTCGCTCAGCGCCTGGAGCGGGGTCATCCGGTCGGGATCCAGCTCGCGGAGACGCGTCTCGGCGGGCGACGGCTTCCGGCCCTCGAACAGCGAGAGCTGGCCGAACGCCCGGTCCGCCGCGTGGGCCGCCCGGCTCCCCGCTCCGGCCGGGCCGTTCTCGAGCCCCCGCAGGACCTCCCTCGCGCGCGCCACGACCTCGGGAGGGACCCCTGCCAGCCGGGCGACCTGGACCCCGTAGGACCGATCGCACCCCCCGGGCTCGAGCCGGTGGAGGAAGACGATCTCCTCGCCCGCCTCCCGCACGGCCACGTTGAACGCGCCGACGCGGTCCAGTCGCTCCGCCAGCTCCACGAGCTCGTGGTAGTGGGTGGCGAAGATCGTCCGAGCCCCGAGCGCGTGGAGCCGCTCGGTCACGGCCCAGGCGATCGAGACGCCGTCGTAGGTCGAGGTGCCCCGTCCGATCTCGTCGAGCAGCACGAGGCTGCGCTCGCCGGCCCCGTTCAGGATCGTGGCGGTCTCGGTCATCTCGACCATGAAGGTGCTGAGGCCCGACGCGAGGTCGTCGGAGGCGCCCACCCGCGTGAACACCTTGTCGCACAGCCCCACCCGGGCGGCGCTCGCCGGCACGAACGAGCCGATCTGCGCCATCAGCGCGATGAGCCCCACCTGGCGGAGGACGGTCGACTTCCCGGCCATGTTCGGGCCGGTCAGGATCACCACCCGCAGGTCCTCGTCCAGGGTCAGGTCGTTCGGGATGAAGTCCTCGCGCGGCATCGTCCGCTCGACCACGGGGTGGCGGCCGGCCCGGACCTCGAGCCCCGGCTCCTCCGTCACCTCGGGGCGCACGTAGTCGTCGCGCTCCGCGACGTCGGCCAGGCCGGCGAGCGCGTCCAGCTCGGCCACGCGAGCGGCCGTGTCCTGGAGCCGCGCCACTTCGGCGGCCACGCCCTCCCGCAGCTCCTGGAACAGGCGCGCCTCGAGTCGCGAGATCTCGTCCTCCGCCCCGACCACCTTCTCCTCCCACTCCTTCAGCTCCGGCGTCAGGTAGCGCTCGGCGTTGGAGAGGGTCTGCTTGCGGATGTAGCCGTCCGGCACCCGGTCGAGGTTGGCCTTGGTGACCTCGATGTAGTAGCCGAAGACCTTGTTGAACCCGATCTTCAGGCTGTCGATCCCCGTCCGCTCGCGCTCGCGCGCCTGCATCGCCGCGATCCGGTCCACGGCGTGCTCCCGCAGGTCCCGGAGCTCGTCCAGCGCCTCCGAGTACCCCGGGCGGATCACTCCCCCCTCCTTCAGGGTCGCCGGCGTCTCGGGAGAGAGGCCCCGCTCGATCCGGTCGCGCACGTCCTCGAGCGGATCGAGGCCCTCGAGGAGATCCCCGATCCGTCCCCGACGCTCCTCGCCGAGCGCCTCGACCAGCGCCGGGAGCTCGCCCAGGGAGTCGCCCAGCGAGAGCAGCTCCCGCGGCGTGGCCCGGCCGGCCGAGGCCTTGCCCGACAGCCGCTCCAGGTCGCGGATCCGCCCCAGGACCTCGCGGACCGAGCGGCGGCGCGCCCGATCTTCGAACAGCGCCGCCACGGCCGCCTGGCGGCCCCGGATGGCTTCGAGGTCGAGCAACGGGTGCAGGATCCAGCGCCGCAGCCGGCGCCCGCCCATGGCCGTCCGGGTGCGATCCAGCACGTCGAGGAGCGTCGTCCCGCCGGCCCGGAGGGGTGACACGAGCTCCAGGTTGCGCCGGGTCATCTCGTCCAGGTGCATGTAGCGGCTCCGGCGCTCGAGCCGCGGCGGCCGCAGGTGGCCCAGGCCGTCGGGCCGGAGCTCCTCCAGGTAGGCCACCAGCGCGCCGGCGCAGGCCACGAGCGGCTCGTCCGACTCCGGCGTGAAGCCGAAGCCCCGGACGCCCCGCACGCGGAAGCGCTCACGGAGCCGCTCCTCGGCCAGGCCCGCGTCGAAGCGCCACGGCTCCCGACGCGTGACCGTCCATTCTCCGTCGGGCACGTTCTCGCGGTCGACCGCGACGAGCAGCTCGGCCGGCTCCAGTCGGGCGAGCTCGTCGCTCAGGGCTTCTGCCGTGCAGTCCCGCACCTCGAACTCGCCGGTGGTCAGGTCGACCGCCGCGAGGCCGATCCGACCGTTCCCCGCCAGCGCCGCCACGTAGTTGTTCTTCTTGGCCGCGAGCAGCGTGTCCTCGAGCACGGTTCCGGGCGTGATGACCTCGATCACCTCCCGCCGCACCAGCCCCTGGGCCTCGGCCGCATCCTCCACCTGCTCGCAGATCGCCACGCGGCGGCCGGCCTTCAGCAGCTTCGCCACGTACTCCGTCGCCGCCTTCACGGGCACCCCCGCGAGCGGAACGTCGCTCGATCCGTTGTTGCGGGAGGTCAGGGTGACGCCGAGGAGCCTGCTCCCCTCCTCGGCGTCCTCGAAGAACATCTCGTAGAAGTCGCCCACCCGGAAG
>CAYMQZ010000087.1:5401-10099 GCA_964392705.1 uncultured Gemmatimonadota bacterium | reverse complement strand
AGCTCGCACATCTCGTCGATCAGGTGAACGGCGTTCCGGTACGAGGGCGTCGTGGGATCCAGCAGCAGCGCCTGTAGGAGCTTGTCCCGCGAGCCCTCCTCGAACGCCTCGCACAGCAGACGGTTGATCGAGATCTGGGGCCGCAGCAGCGCCAGCACGCCTTCCGGCAGCGCAGGGGTCTCCGACGGCGTGAGGCCCGTCCCGTCCGCGAGCGCCGGGACCTCGACGATCGCGCCCTCGGGCAAGCCCGGCACCTGGCCCCGGTTCGGGACGTCGACGGCGTCCAGGCGTCGCGTCACGTCGCAGGTCAGGCCTTCGATGAGCGGGACAGCGAGCTCGCCGGAGGGCGTCGGCGCCGTGGGATCCACCTTCCCTCTCTCGCTGGGACGCAGCCTGCCTTCCTCCGTGGGATGGCGGACCGGAAGGTCGGTGGGTCGCTCCTCGAGGCTGTAGATCCACGGCGGCACGCGGTCCGCCTTCCACGGATCCATCTCGGCCGGATCGTAGAAGAACTGCAGCGGGCTGCTGGCGAGGAAGCCCTGCGCCCACCCCAAGTACTCGCCGACGTGGTTGGCGCCGGGCGACGGGTAGAGGCCGAAGGCGCGAAACAGCGTCCGGTTCAGGGCGAGCTCGTCCCAGCGGAAGAGCCAGTGGGCCCGTCGCTCGCGCTCGCGCAGCTCGGGATACAGGTCCTCCCCGGTCGCCCGGTCGCGGATCGACGTGAACCAGGTGAAGTGGTTGATCCCGCTCGCCTCGAACTCGATCTCCGCCGCGGGCCGCTCCAGGATGGCCGCGACGTGCTCCATCCCGTGGAACACGCCGTGACACAGCCCCACCGTCGCCACCCGGCTCGATCGGGCCAGCCCCTCGCACAGCTTGGTGAGCGGGTTCGTGTAGTTGAGCAGCCACGCCTCGGGACAGACGCGCTCCATCGCGCGGGCGACCTCGACACAGGGGCCCATATTGCGGAGCGCGTGGAACAGGCCGCCGGGACCGCCGTTCTCGCCGTAGATCTGCCGGAAGCCGAGCTTGCGGGGGACGTGGAAGTCCTGTGACCAGTAGAAGTAGCGTCTCCGCTCGATCGACAGGATCACGTGCTGCGCCTCCTCGAGCGCGGCGTCGAGCGATGTCGCGGCCTCCAGGATCGGCTCGCGCCCGAGCCCCTCGGCGCAGGCGTGCGCGAACTCGAGCGTGCGCTCGAGCGCCGCGGCATTCACGTCCATGAGCGTCAGGTGGAGGTCGCGCTGGCAGATCGGATCGCTGAGCAGGATGTCCGCCACGGTCGCGGGCCCGAACTCCCGACTTCCGGCGCCGATGAGGACGATCTTGAGCTTCATGTCATGCCCGCCGATGACGTCGTCGAGGCAACCGTGATCGCTCCCTCGCGCCGAGCCACCCGCAGCGTGAGAAAGGCCGCGATGCCCGAGAGGGTCACCAGCACGGCCCCGGCCGCGGGTCGATCCGTGAGGACGTACCCGACCCCCAGCAACGAAGTGTACAAGAACGCCGTGCCGAGGAAGAACCCCAGCCATCGGCCGGCGGTCGAGCCATCCGCGGTCACGTCGTCCGCCGCCCGGGCCACCGGTCCCCACCATCCGCCGGGACGCACCTTGCGATAGAACGCCTCCAGCACCTTCGGATCATCGGGGGGCGTCAGCAGCGCGACCGTGACCCAGAGGATCGTGCAGGCGAGGACGATGACCGTCGCCCGGATGAAGTCGTACTCGCCACCGTAGAAGACCGTCGTCCATTCCGCGAGCGCCGTCGGGACGAGGCCGAGGCCGTCGAGCAACCGGACCAGCGCTCCGCCGTTGGCCAGGACGACCGATCCGGCCATCGCCGCGATCTCGGCCCAGGCGTTCACGCGCCACCAGTACCACCTGAGCAGCCACACGAAGGCGACGCCGGCCGTGAGCTCGATCACGTAGATCCACCCGCGCTGGATCGAGGTCATCTGCCAGGCCACGACCGCGGCCAGGACCGCCAGGAGGGCGACGGCGATCCGCGAGGCGCGCACGTGGTGCGACTCGTCGGCGTCCGGCCGCAGGAACCTGCGGTACAGGTCGTTGATCAGGTACGACGCGCCCCAGCAGAGGTGCGTGTCCATCGTGCTCATGAAGGCGGCGAGGAAGGCCGCCACGACCAGCCCGCGTAGCCCCGCCGGCATCAGCTCCGCGATCATCAAAGGGTAGGCCAGCTCCGGGTCCGCCGCCAACGCGCCTTCCGCCGCCGAGGCCGGCAGCACGAGCAACGACCCCAGGCCCACGACGATCCAGGGCCACGTCATGAGCACGATCCCGGCGAAGGCGAACCAGAGCGCCCCCATCATCGAGTGGCGCTCGTCGCGGGCCGCGAACAGACGCTGCGCGAGATACCCGTCTCCCTGGCCGCTCCGGACCCAGAGGAAGAGGATCAGACAGGCGAACGAGCCGAACTCGAGGGGCCCGAGGTGGGCAGACTTCGGGACGAGGTCGAGCGCGGCGGGGCTCGACTCGGGCAGGGCGCGGATCGCCTCCGCCATCGCGCCGGGCCCCCCGACCATCCCGAGCACGATGCCCGCCAGGATCAGCGAGCCGGCCATCCCGACGACGAACTGCAGGAGGTCGGTCGCCGCGACGCCCCAGAGCCCCGCCGCCGCGGTATACACGAGCGCCGTGACCACGCAGACCGCGAGCGTGAACGCGGGGTCCCAGCCCAGGAGCACCTGGCTGAACTTCACCATCGCCAGCATGACCCAGCCCATCACCACCGCGTTCTTCAGCACGCCCTGGTAGAGCGCGGAGAAGCCGCGGAGGGCCGCGGCCGGTCGGCCCGAATAGCGCAGCTCGATGAGCTCGGCGTCGGTCAGGATCCCGGCCCGCCGCCACAGCTTGGCGTAGAAGAAGACCAGCAGGATCACGCCCGTGCCCTCGTACCACCACAGCCAGCTCGCGTAGAGCCCCCGCTCGCGGACGATGCCGGCCGTGGCGAGCGGCGCGTCGGCCGCGAACCAGGTGGCGGCGATCGATGTGCCGGCGACCCACCAGGGGAGCGAGCGCCCGGCCACGAAGTACTCCTCGACGCTTCGGCCCGCCCGCCGCGCGAACCACACGCCCAGGGCGAGGACCACCGCCCCGTAGACGGCGATGACGAGGAGGTCGACGGAGGTCAGCCGCAACGTGCGCCGGCCGACAGCGGGCGTGACGGAGGAGATTCAGGAGGCGGTCCACTACGCCCACCACACGGTCGGATGGAGCGCGCACCTGAACGGTGACCCTGCACGCCTACGAGATGGCGGCCCTCACGGCCGCCGCCCGGTGGGTCGCGGACGGTGCCGAAGACGAGCTGAACCCGGCCTCGCTTCCAGGCTCAGCCGCCGTCGGTCGCGGTGATCGAGATCGTCTCGCAGAGACCCTCGATCGTCCGGTGCTCGTCGTCGCCCGCCTGCACCACCAACCGATGCTCCCCCGGTGCGAGCTGCGTCTCGATCCGGGCCGACCCGTCGCCGAAATGGATCCAGGGGTCGGCGCTCGGGATGCGGGTGCCCGGCGGAAGGCAATCCGTGTCGACGCCGAGGTGGTAGTGGATCACGCCCGGCCGCGGGGTCTCGACCACCTCCGGCACGGCCCCGATCTCGACGTTCTCGGATCCGAACACGACCTCCACGGGGCTCGCCACATTTGCCCCGTCCTCGGGCTCGACGAAGAAGACGCGGGGCTCCCCGGCGCCGCCGCAGGCGGACACGGCGAGCGCGGCCGCTCCGAGCCAGATGCTTCTTCCGATGATCGACGTCATCCTGGGTCGCCTCCCGGCGCGTGGGTTAGTCCGGCCCGGACCCCTCGGGCGCGGGAAGCTCCGTCTCGCAGCGGGCGGAGCGCCCGGGCCGCGCGGTGAAGGTCGAAAGCTACGCCGCGGCAGGGCACCCATCAACGAGCGGCGTCACGGCCGCAACGCTTCGAACAGCCGTTCGACCCACTCCCGGCGCCCCGGATCGTTGGCGTCGAAGAACCAGTAGCACTCCTCCGTTCCCTGGTTCATCAGGAGCTGCATGACGCCCTGGGACTTGTGCTCGGCGATCACCCAGTTCCCGATGATCGTGAAGTCGAGGCGGTCGTCGAACCCGAACTTCTGCGTCCGGTCGAAGCGAACGAGGGGCTCGCCGCCGGTCACCCGGGTGATCGGGTGCTCCGGCAGCCCGTCGAAGCGGAGCGGCGACCCGCCGGGCGAGCAGGGGAAGCCCCCGAGCACCGGCGGGCGACGCTCCGCCGGCAGCGATCCGACCGCGGCGAGCGCCAGGATGGTCGCCGCCTTGTGGTGCCCGTGGGTCTCCTCGAACGGGAGCAGCCCGAGCACCAGGTCGTACGATTCGCGCTCCAGGATCTCGAGGAGGCGTCCGCGCACGTAGGCCGTGTCCCACACCGCGGCGAGCACCGTGTCCGCATCGCGGGTGAACGCGTGGTCCAGCTCGTCCAGGAAGAAGTATTTCCGGATCCCCACGATGGCGCCGCCCGCCATCAATTCCCGCTTCCGGATCGACGGGAGATACTGACGCGCGACGGCTTCGTCCGTCAGATCGAGACCGTAGATGGGCTCCGCGAGCGTCGCGTACCGGAACCCCCCGCTCCCGTCCGTGACCAGGGCGAGATCGACGACGCCGCCCAGGTGGTGGGTGATCTGATACAGCGTGCCCGAGAACGCCGCGTCGTCGTCGGGATGGGC
>CAYMQZ010000087.1:0-5301 GCA_964392705.1 uncultured Gemmatimonadota bacterium | reverse complement strand
GCTCTGACCTCAGCCGCCCCGCTCGGTCTGATCGATCCAGATCCGGACCGAGGTGCCGTCGCCGTCGATTCGCACCACCTCCTGGTTGCCGGTGCGGGCCAGCTCCCGAGCCGCCGCCGCGAGGTCGAGCTCTTCGCCCTCGCTCCTCAGGAGCGCGTCGACGACGGAGGCCGGTATCTCGATGCGGACCGTCTTCTCCTCGCCCTCGTCCACGTGCACGTAGACCGTCTCGCCACGGCGGAAGACGCGGACCTCCTCGTCGCCCTCTCGGACCTCCACGAGGTCCACATCGCCGGCGTCTCGAAGCTCGTTCCACATCCGCTTGAGGTCTTCCAGCGAGAGGTCCCCGTGGGGCTCCAGGCGCAGCTTTTCGCGGTCGAAGCCTTCCCGGCCGGCCATCCCGACAGCCACCTCCACCAGGGATATGGGGAGGTTGAGGTTGACTTTGGCGCCGTCGGCCTCGTCGACACGGACGTGGATCCAGCTCGCCTCCCCGGCCGGCTCGACCGCCTGCTGGGCGTAGGCCGCGCCCGCCCCCAACGTCGTGACCGCCGCCATGCCCACCGTCAGTAGCTTCTTTCTCATGATCGGGTCTCCTTCTCGCCGTTGCTTTCGGGGCGGCGCTGCGGCTTCCCGCGACGCACCGCCGCCGTCCGCACTGTTCTACGACCGGGGCTCGCCAGCGGTTTCACACCGCCGGGCTCGGAAGCGTGGCTCCGCCGGCGGACCAGCCCGAGCCGCCCCGACGAGGACGGTGCTCCCCGAAGGACCTACGGCACGTCCATCCGCCGGAGTCGCCGGACCGAGAGCCACAGGAAACCGCCGAGCACGACGATGGAGGTCGCGATCGCGACGTCCATGCCGATGTCCTCGGCTCCCGGGAACCGGCGCCCGTCCAGCCCGTGCATCCAGACGATCGAATGGTACCGGATGCTCACCAGCCGTGCCCCCGATACGAGCCCGGTGAACAGCTCCTCCCACAGGACGATGTAAGCCAGACCGATCACGACGGCCCTGGAGGTCACCAGGCCCAACCACACGAACACCGAGGCGTAGAGCGCGACGCCGACGAGCGCGCCGGCGGTGACCGCGACCGTGGCCCGCGTGTCGCCCTGGAAGGCCATCTCTCCGGTCACGAGGGCGCTGATCGCGATGAAGGCGCCCGCGAGCGTGATCGGCGCCAGGAGCTTCGGCACGACGATCCGCCAGCGGGCGAGGGGTGCGAGGGCGAGGTTCGCCAGCGTGCCGTCCTCGACCTCGTTCCCGAAGGCGACCGTCGCGATCGCGAGGACCACAAGCGGGGAGATGGAGCCGGCGAGCATGTGATTGAACACGACCTCCTCGAACTCCTCCAGGTCCGGCCCTCCCGTGGACCCTAGGGTCAGGGCGGCGATCACGACGGGCAGGGCCGCGAGGAGCGTCATGATCACCAGACGCCAGCGGCCGAGGAGCTGGCGGAGCGTCAGGCGGTAGATCGATCCCATCGCCCTGCCGCTCCTACCGCTCCACCAGGTAGCCGAACACGCTCTCCAGCGAGTCGTCCAGCGGCTCCACCCTGCGGAGCCGGATGGAAGCCGACCGCGCGAGCCGGGGCAGGGCGAGCTGGAGGTCGCGCACGTTCCGGCTCAGCACCACCACCGCCCCGTCGGGATCGAGGTTCACGGCGTCCACGCATTCCAGCTTCACGACGGCCGCCGCCAGCTCGCGGGGGGCGTCGGAGAGGATCCGGACGTGGTACGGCCTCTCGTCGAGCGCGGCCCGAATGGCCCGGAACCCTCCGCTCGCCGCGAGCTTCCCGTCCACGATCAGGAGGACGGTGTCGGCGAGCTGCTCCACCTCCTCCAGGATGTGCGAGGAGATGAGGATCGTCCGACCCTCGTCGGCCAGACGGCGCAGGAGGCGCTGGAAGGCCACGCGCTGTCCCGGGTCGGCCCCCTTCAGCGGCTCGTCGAGGATCAGGAGCTCCGGATCGTGGACCAGCGTCGCCGCCAGGCGGATCCGCTGGCGCATGCCCCGGGAGTAGGTACGCATGCGGCGGTCCCGCGCGTCGGCCATCCCGACCAGATCGACGGCCCGGTCCACGGCGTCGTCCAGGTCCGGGGTCTCCCGCAGGCGGCCCATCACCCGCACGAAGTCGCGCCCCGTCATGAACTCGTAGACGGACTCGTGCTCCGTCATCACGCCCATGCGCCGGTAGAGGCGGGGATTGTCGCGAACCGGCTGGCCGAAGACCCGGACGGTTCCGCTGGAGACGGCGGCCTGCCCCGTGATCAGTCGCAGCAGGGTGGTCTTGCCGGCGCCGTTCGGCCCGAGCAGGCCGGTGACCCCCGGCGTGACGTCGAAGGTCACGTCGTTGACGGCCACGACGCTCCCGAACCAGCGGGAGACGGCGTCCAGCCGGATGACGGGCTCCGCGTGGCGGGGCGCCCCGTCCGGGGCCACGGGCTCCGGATCCCGCGTCCCGGGCGCCCGGCCCTGCGTCACGGGGTCGCGGTCCCGGGTCACGGGGTCAGCCGGCGGAAGCGCCACCACAAGGCGCCCGCCGGAAGGAGGGTCCACGCCAGGTACCAGGCGAGGAGCACGGAGTCCGGGAAGTCCGCGGCGGGCGCGGCTCCCGTGATCTCGCTGACCTCGCCGAAGATCAGGTCGTTCACGTGGACGGGGATGTTCGTCAGATTGAACATGGAGATCCAGCGGCCGGCCGTTCCCCCGAGGTCCGCGGCCAGCGCGGTCGTGAACGGGGTCGTGATCACGAACAGCCCGACCAGGAACACGGAGGCGTACGCCCGTCGCGTCGTGAAGGACGCGGCCAGCGTGGCCAGCGTGGTCGCGTAGGCCGCGACGACGAGGCCCGCCAGCAGGAACTTCGGGACCTCGGACCAGTGGGCGAGCAGGTAGTCCACTGGCGCGGGATCCCCGAGGGACAGCCCCGCGAAGAGGACGACCTGGGGGAGCCAGGCCGCGGCGAGCATCACCCCCAGGAACGCGCCCCAGCGGGAGAAGGCGTAGTCCGGCCCGGTGAGCGGCCGCACCAGGTACAGGTCGATCACGCGCTCGCGGCGGTCTCGGCACAGGAGCGCCGGGGCGACGACCGCCGCGAACAGGAAGAGGATGATGGAGGCGATCCCGTAGTAGTCGGAGTGGGAGGGCAAGTTCATTCGCTCCGCGGTTCCCGGGCCCGCGAGCCGGTCCGCCGCGCCCGCGACCAGCGCCATGACGAGGCCGATCGCCACGAGCACCCCGATGAAGGCCCACGGGAAGACCTTGGCGCCGGCGCCGCGACCCAGGCCCAGCGCGATCCGCACCCCGTCCTTGAAGACCGCGAAGCGCGCGCGGTTCCGCCCCTCTCGCGGCCCCGCGTATCTCTGGTATCCGATGTCGAAGACCGTGCCGCCGGGCGCGGCGCGGGCCTCCGTCCGGTCCGTCCTCGCCGGCGTCACGCGTCCCCCGCCGGTCCGGCATCCTCCGCGGCTCCGGCGCCCGCGGCCTGGGGAGCCCCCGAGGTCTCCGCCATCCCCGCGGCCCGGGAGTCGCCCCCACCGCTCCCGAACAGCTCGGCCAGGGCATGGCGGCGCGGCGCCATTCGTCGCAGCGGGGCTTTCGCTTCCACCAGGGCGTCCCGCACGAGGTCGTAGATCGACGCGTCGGACCCTTCGATGGTGAGCCCGCTCCCGTCGAGGGCCACCGCCACGCCGCGCTCCCGCAGCGCATCCACGAGACGCTCACGGTTCGCGTCCACCTCGAGGAAGACGGTCTTCGTCTCCTGCGTGAAGTGCCCGACCTCCCCGGAGCGGACCAGCCGGCCCGCCCGCAGGACCAGGATCCGGTCGCACGTGCGCTCGACGTCCGCCATCAGGTGAGACGAGATGAGGACGCTGATCCCGAACTCCCGGTACGTCTTCCGGACGAGCGTCAGCATCTCCTCGCGGCCGACGGGATCGAGCCCGGAGGTCGGCTCGTCCAGGAACACGAAGGCCGGGTCGTGGACCAGGGTCTGGGCCAGCTTCACCCGCTGCTTCATGCCCGTCGAGTACCCGTCCATCTTCCGGTAGCGCTCCTCGAACAGGCCGGTGTGCCGCAGCGTGTCGGCGGCCCGCACGCGGGCCGCGGCGGGCGGGAGACCGCTCACCTCGGCCATGTGCGTCAGGAACTCCGCGGCGCTCACGTCGCCCGGCAGGCAGTCGTGCTCCGGCATGTACCCGAGCTTCCGCCGGATGGCCACATCCTCGCACGCGGTCCGGCCGAGCACCTTCGCCGTCCCCGACGTCGGCCGGATCAACCCCAGGAAGAGCTTGATCGCGGTGCTCTTGCCCGCGCCGTTCTCGCCGAGGAGACCGGTGATCCCCTCGGACACGCGGAAGCTCACGTCGTCGAGCGCCACGACGTCGTCGTAGCGCTTGGTGAGCCCCTCTGCCGAGAGCAGCGGGTCCCCGGATCCCGTCACCAACGCCCTCCCCCCGGGCAGGTCATGGACGACCTTTCGCAGAGCACATCCTGAATGGCCTCCCGCGGGGAAAGCCCCGTCTCCGAACGACGGACTACGGAGAGGCGACCGGAGGAGTTTCAGCCGCGCGATCAGGACCGGAAGGTAGCGGGAGCGAATGTGGACCGCACAGTCCCGCTCGGGAGATCCGGGAGCATCGCCGCGTCGTGCTCCGGCACGGCGGAGCGCGAGTGGAGCCGTCCGGTCGAGGGCGGACGACCGTCGCGGGTCCACATGATCGGGCTGGGGGCGCTCGGGTTCCTGTTCACGTATCATCATCCGGCGCTCGGCGGCCCGACGGAGAGGACGACGAAGCGCCAACGGCCGGACGAGCCGGCCGACAACGAAGGAGGCGACAGATGGACGACGAGGAGGTCGCGCGGCTGGAGCGCTACGTCACGCTGGAAGCGGGGAACGTAGCGGCCGGCGGGCCGTGAGTCCCGGGCGCGGCACCCGCGAGTACTGGCGACGCAACCTCCGGATCGTCGCCCTCCTCCTCGGGATCTGGTTCCTCGTCTCCTTCGGGGCGGGGATCCTGTTCGCCGAGCGGCTGAACGCGATCCGGATCCCCGGAACGGGCTTTCCGCTCGGCTTCTGGTTCGCCCAGCAGGGAGCCATCGTGGTCTTCGTCGTCCTGATCTTCGTCTACGTGTTCCTCATGAACCGCCTGGATCGCGAGTTCGACGTGGACGAGGGCGACGAGGGGTGAGGGACTCGCGCCGCGGAGTCGGCGGGTGAGCCACGCCCGCGGGGTGGCCGACGGGTGACGGTCACCGCCTGGACGTTCACGCTCGTCGCGCTCTCCTTCGCCCTCTACA
>CAYMQZ010000086.1:1449-10361 GCA_964392705.1 uncultured Gemmatimonadota bacterium | reverse complement strand
CGGACCTCGACAGCGTGGTCGAGGGCGTGGTCGACGCGATCTGGTTCAACCAGGGAGAGGTGTGCTGCGCGGGCTCGCGGATCCTGGCGCAGGAAGGCATCGCCGAGCGGCTGGCCGAGAAGCTCAGGGCGCGGATGGAGACGCTCCGGATGGGCGATCCCCTGGACAAGGGGATCGACGTGGGCGCGATCGTCGCGCCGGTCCAGCTCGAGAAGATCCAGGCGCTGGTCCGCCAGGGCCGGGAGGAGGGGGCCGAGGTGTGGCAGCCGTCCTGGAGCGTGCCGCGCGAGGGCTGGTTCTACCCGCCTACGCTGTGCACGAACGTCTCGCCGTCGGCCACGATCGCGCAGATCGAGATCTTCGGGCCCGTGGTCGTGCAGATGTCCTTCCGCACGCCCGAGGAGGCGGTCGAGCTGGCCAACAACACGCGCTACGGGCTGGCCGCGAGCGTGTGGACGGAGAACATCAACCTGGCTCTGGACGTGGCCGCGAAAGTGGTGGCCGGAACGGTCTGGGTGAACTGCACGAACCTGTTCGACGCGGCCTCCGGCTTCGGCGGCTACCGGGAGAGCGGCTTCGGGCGCGAGGGCGGCTACGAGGGGCTGTTCGAGTACGTCCAGCCACGCTGGCTGGCCGAGGCGAAGGCGGAGAGGAAGGCGGACGCGGACGCAGCCGCCAAAGGTGCGACCCCGGCCCCCGGGGGAGGCGGAGGAGCCGCGGCGGCGGACGGCGAAGCGCGGGCGGACGCGACCGACGGGGCCGACGCGGGTCGCGGGAGCACGGGCGCCCCGGCGGCCGCCCCGGCCGGGGCGGACATCCCCGCCGAAACCGACGTCCTCCCCCCGATCGATCGGACCGCCAAGCTCTACATCGGCGGGGTGCAGGCCCGCCCCGACGCCGACTACAGCCTCGAGGTCCGGGACGCCGGCGGACGGGTCGTGGGCGAGGTCCCCCGGGGGAACCGCAAGGACGTGCGGAACGCGGTCGAGGCGGCGCACGACGGGAAGAAGTGGGCCCGCGCCACCGCCCACAATCGCGCCCAGGTCATCTACTACATCGCCGAGAACCTGGCCGCCCGCCAGGAGGAGTTCGTCGACCGGCTGGCGGGCCTGACGGGGGTCGCGGCGGCGTCGGCCGAACAGGAGACGCGCCTGGCGATCGAGCGGCTCTACCGCTACGCGGCCTGGGCCGACAAGTGGGACGGCGACGTCCACCGGACCCCGTTCCGCAACGTGACGCTGGCCATGCCGGAGCCGCTCGGGGTGCTGGCGGTCGTCTGCCCCGATGAGCCGGCGCTGCTGGGCTTCGTCTCGGCCACGATTCCCGCGCTCGCCATGGGCAACCGGGTCGTGTCCGTGGCGTCCCAGCGCTGGCCGCTGCTCGCCACCGACTTCTACCAGGTGCTCGAGACCTCCGACGTGCCCGCGGGCGCGCTCAACATCTTGACCGGCGTGCGCGAGGAGCTGGCCGAGGTGCTGGCCGCCCACGACGACGTGGACGGCATCTGGTACTTCGGCCCGGCCGGGGGGGGCGGCCGCGTGGAAGCGCTCTCGGTGGGCAACCTGAAGCGTACCTGGTGCGGGGGCGGCGTGCCGCGCGACTGGTGGGATCCGGTCCAGGGGGCGGGCGAGGAGTTCCTGCGGCGGGCGACGCAGGTGAAGAACATCTGGGTGCCCTACGGCGAGTAGGCGGACGGCATCGCGCGTCGGGGCGGGCCGAACCTCCCCGCCACAGCGGCGAGGATCGGCGGCTACCCCCCGGGGTTCGGGACCGGCGCCCAGTGGTTCAGGGGCGCGCTGCCCCCGCCGAGCTCCGGGGCCGACTCGAGCGCCGCTCGGGTGAACCGGAGGGCCACGTCCACCGCCTCGACGAGCCCGCGCCCGCTCGCCAGGCCCGCGGCCACGGCGGCCGACAGGGTGCAGCCGGTCCCGTGGCCCGCCCGCGTCTCCAGGCGCGGCGCCCGCCACTCGCGGAACCCTCCTTCCAGGTAGAGCAGATCGACCACCTCCGGGCCTTCGAGGTGGCCGCCCTTCACGAGGACGGCCCGCGGACCGCTATCGGCGATCCGCCGGGCGGCCTGGC
The DNA here is from genome assembly GCA_964392705.1 of uncultured Gemmatimonadota bacterium. Lineage (GTDB taxonomy): Bacteria > Gemmatimonadota > Gemmatimonadetes > Palauibacterales > Palauibacteraceae > CAYMQZ01. The sequence goes on along the minus strand of CAYMQZ010000086.1, from coordinate 8,279 downwards.
GCATGCCCTCCTCGTCGGCCACGGGCAGGCCGGCCAGGATCTCGGCTTCGGGAAGGTTGGGCGTCACCAGCAGCGCGCGGGGCAGGAGGGTCTCCCGGAGGGCGTCGACCGCGCCCTCCGCCAGCAGGCGGTCGCCGCTGGCGGCCACCATCACCGGGTCCACCACCAGCGCCTCCAGCCCGGTCGTCTCGAGCGCCTCGCCGACCGCGCGGATGATCGGCGCGTCCGCCAGCATACCCGTCTTCGCGGCGGCCGGGCGTAGGTCCTCCCAGACGGCCTCGATCTGCCTCCGCACCAGCGCGGGGTCCACCCCCTGGATGCCGGACACGCCCCGCGTGTTCTGCGCGGTGATCGCGGTGAGCGCCGAGGTTCCGAAGACGCCGAAGGCGTGGAACGTCTTCAGGTCGGCCTGGATCCCCGCGCCGCCGCCGGAGTCGCTGCCCGCGATGGTGAGGGCGACCGGAGGGCGCGCCCCTCCCTTCGGCCCCCGGGTGGGGCCCCCGCCCTTCCCTCGAGGAGCTCGCGTCTCGCGCGACGTCTTCATCTCCCACGTCCGATTCCGTAGCTTGCCCCGCCCATGCCGAGTCGATCCCAGCGCAAGGTCTGGCGCTCCTTGCTGCGGCGAAAGGGGCGCGAGGAGCACGGATTGTTCCTGGCGGAGGGTCCCCGCGTCGTGGCCGACCTGCTCGGCTCCGGCGTGCGGACCGAGGCGCTGCTCCTCGGGCCCTCGGCGGGCGCCGATCCGGGGATCGCCGAGCTCGCCCGGGCGGCGGCCGCGGCCGGTGTGGCCGTCGAGGAGGTCGAGGCGGCCGAGCTCGAAGCCCTCTCGGACACGGTCACGCCGCAGGGCGTCCTCGCCGTGGCCCGGATTCCCGAGCGGCCCTGGCCCCCCGAGGAGCGATCGCGCATCCTCGTTCTCGATGCGGTGCAGGACCCCGGGAACGTGGGCACCCTGATCCGCACGGTCGAGGCGGTGGGCGCTGGCGCCGTCGTGTGCCTGCGGGGCACGGCCGATCCCTGGAGCCCGAAGGTCGTGCGCGCCGCCGCGGGCTCGAGCTTCCGCGTGGCCGTGGCCTCGGCCGCGTGGGAGGAGGCGCGCGCCCGGATCCGGGCGGCCGGGGCGGCGATCTGGGCGACCGACCTGGCGGGAACGCCGTTCTTCCGGGGCGACGTCGCCCCCGCGCACCTCGCTCTCGTCCTCGGCAACGAGGCGCGGGGCGTCTCGCCGGAGGTGCTGTCCGAGGCGGACCGGCGGATCTCGATACCCATGGCGGGGCGGGTGGAGTCGTTGAACGTGGCGGTGGCGGGAGCGATCCTCATGGACCGGGTGCTGGGCGGGGGCGGGATCGGCGAGGGAACGGTCGGTGGCGGCGGCTGACGCGCTGTTCCTGGGCTATGCGGCGCTGTGGGGCGCCGTGGTCGGGTCCTTCCTGAACGTGTGCATCGCGCGGCTCCCGGAGGGGGAGAGCGTCGTCCGCCCCCGCTCGCGCTGTCCGTCCTGCGGCCGGCCCATCCCGTGGTACGAGAACCTCCCCATCTTGAGCTGGCTGTTCCTCCGCGGGAGGTGTCGGGGCTGCGGCGAGCGCATCTCGTGGACGTACCCCGCCGTGGAGGTCGCCTCGCTGCTCATCTGGGCGGGGATGGCCGTGCTGTACGGGCCCACGTGGCACGCGCTCCAGGGCGCCATCCTGCTCAGCCTGCTGCTGGCGATCGCGGTCACGGACGCGCGCCACTACCTGATCCCGGACCCCCTGAGCCTGGGCGGCCTGGTCGCGGGCCTCGCCCTCTCTCCCCTCCCCGGCGCGCCCACCATAGGGTCGGCGTTTCTCGGCGCGGCCGTGGGCTTCGCGGTCCTGTTCGGGGTGGCCTGGCTGGGGGAGCGGATCTTCAAGAAGGAGGCGATGGGCGGCGGTGACATCAAGATGATGGCGATGATCGGGGCCTTCCTAGGCCCCGTCGGCGCGATGCTGACCATCTTCCTCGGAGCCCTCACCGGCTCCGTCATCTTCGGCCCGATCAGCCTCAAGACGGGCAAGCTCGTGCCGTTCGGGGTGTTCCTCGCCCTGGGCGCGGCCGTCACCTTCCTGGTCGGCGACGCCCTGATCGACTGGTACCTGTCGCTGGTCGAGCTGCAGCCGCGCTGAGCCGCTCCCCAGCTAGCCGCGCTGAGCCGCCCCCCGCAGCTCATTCGAACCGGTCGATCCGGAACGGGGCGAGGTCGAACCCGGGGTCGGCCTCCAGGACGAGGGCGGCGACCGCCTCGCCCGCCGCCGGGGCGATCAGGATCCCGTTCCGCCCGTAGGCGGTCGCGTAGAACAGCCCCCGCACCTCCGGGTCGGCTCCCAGGATCGGGGCCTCGTCGGGCGCCATCGGCCGGAGGCCCGCCCACGAGTCGACTTCCGGACGATCCGCCAGGGCGGGCACGAGACGACGGGCGGCCGTCCGCACCCCGGCCAGCCCTTCCTCGGTCGTCCCGGGATCGAAGCCGGCCTCCTCCATCGTGCTCCCGGCCAGGGCCGAGCCATCGTCCCGGGGGACCACGTACCTGCCGGCCTGGTCGGCCACCAGACGCCGGAGCAGCGGCCCCCCGGGATCGAAACGGATCATCTGTCCGCGGACCGGCCGCACCGGGAGCGGCCGGGGGAGGCCGCCCAGCTGGCCGCTCCAGGCGCCGGCGGCGAGCACCACCCGCTCGGCGTCCAGCCGCGGGCCTCCGGCCAGCTCCACGCCCCGCACCGCGCCGCCGTCGATCCGGAGGCGGGTGGCCCCCAGGCCGCGACAGAGGCGGACCCCGGCCGCCCGGAGCGCCTCGGGGAGCAGCGCGGCCAGGGCCTGGGCGTCCACCTGCCCCTCCTCCGGAAGCCACAGCCACGCCCGGGCCGGACCCACCAACGGCTCGAGCCGGCGCGCGCTCCGCTCATCGAGCAGCTCGGCCGCCAGGCCCGCCTCGCGCAGAGCCGCGGCCGCGCCCGCCGACCGCTCCTCCTGCGAGCCGTCCAGGCAGGCCACGAGCAGCCCGTCGCGGCGCAGGCGGACCGACCCACGCGTCAGCCGCTCGAGCCGCCCCGCGAAGGCCGGCCAGCGCTCCCGTCCACGGAGGCCCAGGCGCACCAGCGGAGTCGCCTCGGCGGCCTCGTACAGCGGCGTGAGCATCCCCGCCGAGGCCGCGGTGGCCCGTCCCGGCAGCGCCCGCTCCACCACGGTCGCCTCGGCCCCGCGGTCGCGCAGGGCGAGCGCGACCGCCGCGCCCGCGATCCCCCCGCCCACGACGACGGCCCGCGAGGCGGGGCCCGCCCGGGACGAGTCGCTCACGCGCCGGAGGCCGGCTGGTGCTGGGCGTGGGGCGGGATGCGGGTGAGCCTGGCGCGCGTCACCTGGGTGTCCGTCGCGTCCAGGACCTCGATCCGGACGCCCTCTCGCTCGATCACCTCCCGGCGCTCCGGCACGCGCCCCAGCTCGTCCAGCAGGTAGCCGTTCAGGGAGCGGTGCTCGAGCAGCGGGAACGAGGTGTTGAAGAAGTGGTTGATCTCGCGGAGGTCGGCCGAGCCGTCCACCAGGATCTCGTTCTTGTGGACCCGCACGATCGGCTCCTCCGGCACGTCGGTCTCGTCCTCGATCTCCCCGACCAGCTCCTCGAGGATGTCCTCCAGCGTCACCAGCCCGTCGATGCCGCCGTGCTCGTCCACCACGAGGCCCATGTGGATCCGCCGCACCTGGAAGTCCTCCAGGAGCTGGATCAGGGAGACCGTATCGGGGACGAAGACAGGCTCGCGGGCCAGCTCGCCGAGCGGCACGTCACGCTGTCCGGAGAGCAGCGCCTGATAGGCGTCCCGCAGGTACAGGACGCCCTGCACGTCGTCCAGCGACTCGCCGTACACCGGGATGCGGCTGTAGGGTACCGTCCGGAGATGGCCGGCGATGTCGGCCAGCCGCCGGTCCGCCGGCCACGCGAAGATGTCCACGCGCGGCGTCATCACGTCCCAGGCCCGGGCCCGGTCGAGCATGAACACGCGCTCGATCAGCTCGCGCTCGTGCTTCTCGATCGCGCCGGTCTGCAGCCCCATCCGGGTCATCGTGCGGATCTCGCGCTCCGTCACGCTCGGGACGCTCGCGCCGCCCTCCGGCAGCAGCCTGCGCGTGATCGCCTCGAGCGGCCCCACCAGGGGGAAGAGGACCCGGGAGAGGATGCGCAGTAGGGGCGCCGCCGCCAGGGAGATCCGAACCGCGTTGACGGCCGCGAAGCTCTTGGGCGTGATCTCGCCGAAGAATAGGATGAGCAGCGTCATCACGCCGGTCGCCAGGCCCACGCCGGCCGAGCCCAGCGCCTCGGTGGCCATGTAGGTCGCCACGGAGGCCGCGCCGATGTTCGCCACGTTGTTGCCGATCAGGATCGTGATCAGGAGCCGCTGGGCGTTGCCCTTCATCTCGAGCAGCGCGCGCGCCCCGGCCCGCCCCTCGTCGGCCAGCGATCGGGTCCGGGCGTGGGAGAGGGAGAACAGGGCGATCTCGGAGCCCGAGAAGAAGCCCGACAGGATGATCAGGAACAGGAGGAGCAGGACTTCCCCGATCACGGGTCGCGCCTCCGACGGGCGGTCCCCGTGGGCCCTCTCGCGCCGCGTCCCGTCGGCACGGCGGCGGTCGCCGCAGCGGCGGCCGCGGTGGCAGTTGAGGCGGCGGTCGCCCCGGCGACACGCTCGCGATCGGGGCGTCTACTCGCGTCCTCCTCGGCGCCGGCCGTGCCATCGGCCGAAGGGTCGCCCCCGCTCACCACCGCCGGCTCGCCTCCAGCACCTCGGACACGAGGTCGTCCACGCTCCGCCCCTCCGCCTCGGCTTCGAAGCCGGGCACGATCCGGTGACGCAGGATGTCCGGGGCCACGGCCCGGATGTCGTCCAGGTTGGGCACGGGCCGGCCCTCCAGGGCGGCGCGGGCCTTGGCTCCGAGCACCATGTACTGGGAGGCGCGCGGGCCGGCGCCCCAGTTCACCATGCGGCGAACCGCCTCGGGCGCGTCGGGATCGTCGGGTCGCGTGGCCCGCACGAGGCGCACGGCGTGCTCGACCAGGCTCGGGGGTGCCGGAACGCGGCGTACCAGGCGCTGGAACTCGAGCAGGGCATCTCCCTCGACGACCGGCTCGACGGGCTCCTCCTCCCGCGGTCTCGCGGCGGCCGCCACCCGCGCCTCCTCCTCGCGGCTCGGGTAGTCGACCCGCAGCTCGAACATGAAGCGGTCGAGCTGGGCCTCGGGGAGCGGGTAGGTCCCCTCCTGCTCGATCGGGTTTTGCGTGGCGAGCACGAAGAAGGGGCGCTCGAGGTGGAAGGTCTCGTTGCCCGCCGTGACCTGGCCCTCCTGCATGGCCTGGAGCAGCGCCGCCTGCGTCTTGGGAGGGGTGCGGTTGATCTCGTCGGCCAGGATGACGTGCGCGAAGATCGGCCCGCGCACGAAGCGGAAGGCCCTGCGTCCCGTGTGCACGTCCTCCTCGAGCACCTCCGTCCCCGTGATGTCGGAGGGCATGAGGTCGGGGGTGAACTGGATCCGGCTGAAGCGGAGGCGCATCGCCTCGGCCAGGGTGGAGACGAGCAGCGTCTTCGCCAGTCCGGGGACGCCCACGAGCAGGGCGTGGCCGCCGGCGAGGAGCGTGACGAGGAGGCGCTCGACGATTCGCTCCTGCCCCACCACGCGCCGGGCCACCTGCTCCTCGAGCGCCCGGCGCGCCGACGCCAGCTCCCGCAGTCGCCGCGCGTCGTCGGCGTCGGTGCCCGTCTCGCCACGTTCGTGGGCTTCCATCAGCCGGGATCGCTGTCGGGAACCGGGGGTCGAGACGTCGGTGGGATCGAGGGCCGCCGGAGGGGCGGAAGGCTGCTGTCCATGGCCCGGCGAAACCTAGGCGATCTGCGCCTAGCGTCAAGCTCCGGCGGGCTTGCGAAATTTTTCACAAGCGGGTACCATGCCGGCGTCTCCTGCCCGAGGAGGGCCCGACGGTGACGCCAGGGTCGACGGCGCCGGATCCCCACGACGACAGCGGGAAGTCCCCGGGTCTCGCCGCCGAGCTCGGCCGCTACACCGGTTTCGGCTTGAGCCTCGGGTTGGCCACGGCCCTCTTCGCGTGGGCCGGCGCCTGGCTCGACGATCGGCTGCACACCGAGCCGCTCTTCGTGATCGTGGGCGCCTTCGTGGGCTTCGCCGGGGGCTTCTACAGCATGTACTGGCGACTCGTCCTGCGCGGCCACGAGGCGGGTCGGCCCCCGGACGAGCGGGACACGTGAGGAGGGGCGGAAGCGGCGGGACGGGACTCGGGCGGGGCGTCGGATCGCCTCTCTTCTACGTCTCGGTCACGCTTCTCGTCACGGCGGCTGGGGCGTGGGCCGCCGCCCGGGCCGAGCTCGGGCAGCCGGGCGCGGTGGGCGCGGGAGCGGGAGCCGCCTGGGCGATCCAGGCGGCCGCCGTGTGGGCGCTGGTCGGGAAGCTGGACGCCGGCCGGCCGGTCCTCCGGGTCTGGGTCGCCGGGATGGGGGCGCGGTTGGGCGGCCTGGCGCTCGTCTTCGTCGCGGGGGCCACGACGGCCCTGCCGACCGGGGACCTGCTGCTCGCCTACGGCGTGGAGATCCTCGCCCTCCTCCTGCTGGAGGCCGCATGGCTGGCGTGGCGGGGGACGCCCGGGGCCAGAGCTGGAGCGCGCGGAGGTCGAGCGGAACGTGAAGATAGAATCGGTGCTGGATAGATTGGGACGGGTTCGAGGGTCGACGCCGGGAGTCCAGGAAGCCGCGGGAGGATCGACGGCCGCCGGGTCGCTGACGGCCGCCGGGTCGCTGACGGCCGCGGACTCGCTG
>CAYMQZ010000086.1:0-1349 GCA_964392705.1 uncultured Gemmatimonadota bacterium | reverse complement strand
GACGGCCGCCGGGTCGCTGACGGCCGCCGGGTCGCTGACGGCCGCGGACTCGCTGACGGCCGGGGCGGCGTCCCGCGCCCAGGAGGAGGCGGCCCACGGCGGCGCGGTCGGCGATGCCGCGCAGGAGGCCGCGGCCCACGGCGAGACCTGGGACACCGAGGCGATGATCCACCACATCGTCGACGACCGGGTCATCGACCTCGGGTTCACCCAGATCGACCTGGGCGGGTTGAGCTTCCCCCCGATCCAGGTCGGACCGCTGACCTTCGACCTCTCGATCACGCGTCACGTGATCTTCCTGTTCCTGGCCTCGGTCCTCACGATCGTCACCATGTGGCTGGCCGCCCGGAAGGCGCGCCAGCTGGAGCAGGGCCGGGAAGCGCCCGGCGGGCTTCTCAACGCGATCGAGGCGTTCTACCTGTACCTCCGCGACGAGGTGGCGATGGCCACGATCGGCCGCGGGGGCGAGCGGTTCGTGCCGTTCGTGATCGCGCTGTTCTTCTTCATCCTGTACGCGAACCTGCTCGGCCTCGTGCCCTGGGGGGCCACGGCCACCTCGAACATCATGGTGACGGCGGCCCTCGCCTTCATCTCCCTGGTGGTGATCGAGTGGGCGGGTCTCCGGACCCTGGGGCCGAAGGGCTATCTGGGCACGATCTTCTTCGTTCCGAAGGGGCTGAATCCGGTCATGGCGGGGATCATGCTCGTCATCATGACGCCCGTCGAGCTGATCGGGAAGCTGGCCAAGCCGTTCGCCCTGGCGGTCCGGCTGTTCGCGAACATGACGGCCGGGCACTTCGTGCTGCTGGCCCTGCTCGGCCTGATCATCACCTACGGCGGCTTCTCGCAGGCGGCCGGGGTGGTGGCGATCCTCGGGCCGATCGCGCTGGGGCTGTTCGTGATGTTCCTGGAGATTTTCGTCGCGTTTCTCCAGGCGTACATCTTCGCCATGTTGACCGCGGTCTTCATCGGCCTGATCCGACAGCACGCGCACTGAGGCGCGCCGACCGGCGCCCGCTCCTCGCCGCGGCGGGGCGCGAAGCGGCGGGCGGCTCACGCGGAGCGAGCGATGCAGGAAGCGAACGACAACACAAGGAGTGATCCCAGATGATGCAGATGTTGGCTCTTCTCCAGGAACCGGCCGGCGGGATCGGCGGCGACATCGGAGCCGGCCTGGCGGTGGTCGGCGCGGGGCTCGTGGTGATCGGCGCCGGCCTCGGGATCGGCAAGATCGGCGGCCAGATGACCGAGGCCATGGCCCGCCAGCCCGAGGTGGGTCCCCAGATCCAGACGGGCGCGATCATTCTCGCCGCCCTGATCGAGGGCGTCGCGCTCTTCGGGCTGGTGAT
>CAYMQZ010000085.1:0-10398 GCA_964392705.1 uncultured Gemmatimonadota bacterium | reverse complement strand
GCTCCCGAGGCCAGCCGCCTCGACGATCGGGGGCCCGACACGGCGAATCGCATCCTGCTCCACGGCGCCCGTCACCACGACCGCGGGGCGCTCTTTCTCCACTGGGGGCAGGCTCGCGACGGCTGGGGCTGGCAGGCCACGCCCGACTGGCGCGCGGACCGGGCCGCCATCCGGGTGGCGCTGGTCCTCCACGGCCGGCTCGGCGTGGGCGTGGGCGATCGGGTGGCCGTGTGGATGCCGCTCGGTCCCGAGTGGGCGCAGATCGAGCGCGCGGTGTGGTCCCTGGGGGCCGTGAGCGTCCCCGCGTGGCCCGAATGGCCGCTGGAGCGGGTGGCCGCCGTGCTGGCCGAGAGCCGGCCGGAGGTGCTGTTCGCGCCTTCGCTGGTTGCCGTCGAGGAGCTGGCGTCGATCGGCGGCCGGCCGGAAGGGCTCCGGGCGATCGTGCCGCTCGAGGCTCCCGGGGAGCAGGGCGACGACTGGCTGTCGCTGACGAAGTTCCTCGAGTACGGCGGAGTGCAGGACACGCCCGAGCGGGCCTCGATGTGGCGCACGTACGCCCGGAGCGTCGGGCCCGACGCACCCGCCTCGCTGGAGTACGGCGAAGCTCCGGCCGGCCCGCGGGACACGTCCGAGTCCGGGAGACCTCGCGAGGTGAGCCAGGGAGGGCTGGTGGAATGGGCCGAGCGGTTCACGCGACGCTTTCCGCCCCGGAACGGGGGGACGCGGCTGCTGGCCACCGGGCGGCCCTCGCTCGTCGCCCGGGTCCTCGTGGTGGCCGGTTGGGCCGACGGGGTCACGCGAACGGCGTTCGCGACCGGGCGCGTGGCTCGCGATCGGTCGCTCGAGCTCGAGCCCGACCTGGTGGCGGCCCCCGGGGGCGAGGCCGCTGAGCTGATGGCGGTGCTGGCCGCGTCGGACGCGGGCCGCCGGGAGGCGGATGCGGACGCCCGCGAGCGGGCCTTCGTCTCGATCGACGGCCGCCCGCCCGGGAGCGCGGATCTCCCGCCCGGCGTGCGTGACGTGGATGGAGCGGAACTGGTCGCCGCGTCCGCGGGTTCTCCGGGGCGTGGGAGGGACCACGAGTCACGAGAGACCGACGCGGAGGACGACCGCGACCGGTTGGAGAAACGCACCGGAAGCGCGTAGTATGGATGGTGGCGATCCCTACGGATCGCGCCGGGTGGGTGGAGTTCAGCCGGAAGAGTGGCAACCTGCACGGAGGACGAGATGAGTGCCGATCTGCTCGCGAGCGCCGCCAAGACCGCCGCCGACCTCGTCTGGGGGGGCTTCCAGGCGGTCAACACGCGGATCCCGGACAGCCCCTCGATCCATCCGGACTGGGCGCCGGGTCCGCTCCCCAAGAGCTACGAGCGGACGAAGCCTCCGCTCGGCATCCCCCGCGAGACCGATTCCCTGTGCCCACGGTGCGTCATCGAGGTGCGGGACGCGATCATCGCGGGCGATCGGGAGCTCGCCGAGTTCACCCGGAGGAAGACGGGCGAGGTCCGGGCCAGGATCTACGAGGAGGACGGGAAGGTCCTGATCGAGAAGTCCTGCCCGGAGCACGGCCGCTTCTGGGACACCCTCTCCATCGATCCGCGCCTCACGGACCTGCTGGAGCGCCGCTTCTTCGGGCGGGACTTCCGGACGGCCGAGGACGAGCACGTCCACCGGCACGGAAGCTCCACGATCCGGTACGGCCGCGGCGCCGTGCTCACGATCGACCTGACCAACCGCTGCAACATGATGTGCAACCCGTGCTTCATGGACGCGAACCAGGTCGGGTACGTGCACGAGCTGACGCTGGAGGAGATCCGGGAGATCCTGGACGACTCGATCTCGTTCAAGCCGCGGCGCCAGATGTCGGTCCAGTTCTCGGGCGGCGAGCCCACCATGTCGCCCCACTTCCTCGAGGCGTGCCGCTACGCCAAGGAGGTGGGCTACTACACCGTGCAGGCCGCGACCAACGGGCTCCGCTTCGCCCTCGAGCCCGAGTTCGCCTACCAGGCGAAGGAAGCGGGCATGGACATGGCGTACCTCCAGTTCGACGGGGTGACGAACGAGGCGAACAGCCACAGGCACATCAAGAACCTGTTCGACGCCAAGTGGCTCGCGATCGAGCGCCTGCACGCGGCGGGCATCGACATCACGCCCGTCACGACGGTGCTCAACACGATCAACAACGAACAGGTGGGTCCCATCCTGGAGTTCGTGATCCAGAACTCCGACAAGATGGGAGCGGTGTCCTTCCAGCCCGTGTCCTTCACGGGCCGGGACGAGGAGATCTCCGATGAGGACCGCCACCGCCAGCGGTACACGATCTCGCACCTGACCCACGATTTCGCACGCTACTTCGACGGGAAGATCGACCCGTACCGCGACTGGTACCCGCTGGGCGCCATGGGCGCGTTCACCTGGCTGGCGGACCACCTGCGGGGCACGCGCCCGGAGTTCGGCGGCCTCTCCTGCTCCTGCCACCCGAACTGCGGGGCCAGCCTCGTCCTGGCCATCAACGAGCGGACGAAGGCGTGGGCGCCCCTCACGCGGTTCTTCGACGTCGAGGGGTTCGTGCGGGACATCGACGTCATCACGGACACCTCGCGCGGGAAGACGCTCAGCGTCGCCCAGACGGGCCTGGCGCTGCTGCGCAACCTGGACCAGCGGCAGATGCCGTCGGGGCTGGACCTCAAGAAGTTCATCCTGCTCGCGAACCGGAAGATGGGTGGCTCGCTGCTGGACGGTAAGAAGGCCACCGGCGAGTGGAACCTGATGTGGGTCGGCGGCATGTGGTTCCAGGACCTGTGGACCTACGACTTCCGGCGCACCGAGATGTGCGTGATCCCCTACGCGACGCAGGAGGGGGAGATCTCCTTCTGCGCCTACAACACGGGAGCCGGGTGGCGGAAGATCGTGGAGAACATGCACATGGTCGCCGAGACGCGCGACTGGTTCAAGGACCAGGGCCGTCACCAGATCTACGCCGGCGACCGGCCGATGAACCTGAGGCCGGGCAGCCGTGCCCTACCGGTGGTGAGCAAGCGGGAGAAGCCGCCCCACCCGGGCACGGTGCAGCTCGGATCGGGATGTGGCGGCCACTGAGACGACTCCTCTGACGCCGGGCCGCGAGGCCCGGATCGAGAAGGGCGAGGGCGAGCGGCTTCCGGGCCGCTCGCCTTTTTCTGGCCCCCGCCTCGCGCTCGGCGCCGCGCTCTTCCTCGTCCTCTCGGCGGCCGGCCTCGGCCTTCTGCTCTGGGTCGGGTCGACCGATCCGCGCGAGCTGCTCGCGGCCGCGAAGCGAGCGAGAGGCGGCGCGTTGCTCCTCGCCGCCGGCGCCGGGCTCGGCGCCCTCGTGTTCGGGGGGACGCGGATCTGGCTGCTGGGGCGCGAGGCCCGGCCCGGCTTCCGCTGGCGGGACGGTCTCAGGACCCATCTCTACAACGCCTTCTTCGGGGGCGTGACGCCGGCCGGGACGGGCGGCGGCCCGGCCCAGTACCTCGTGCTCCGCGAAGCGGGACTCACGGGCGCCGAATCGGTGGCCGTGTTGACCGCGACCTGGGTCGGCACGCTGGTCGGCTTCTGCGTGATGGGCGCGGCCTCCGCGCTCTACCTGATCCTGGCCGGCGAGCTGTTCGCGATCCGCGGGGTGTTCCGGGGCTTGCTGGTCACGGTCGTCGTCGCCGCCGTGGGCGGGCTCGCCTTCATCCTCTCGCCCCGTCGTCTGGAGCGGCTGCTGCTGGCCGGCGGCCGGGCCGGCCTCTCCAGGTGGCGGCGGAAGGCCGTCCGGGCGGTCGGCCGCTACCGGCGGGCCGTGCTCCGGCTCGTGAGGGAGGCGCGGGTCGCCTGGCTGTTGAACGCGCTCTCGAGCTGGTGCCTCTTCCTCTCCAAGTCACTCGCCGGCGTGGCCGTGCTGGCGGCCCTGGCGATTCCCGCCTCGGCCGCCTCGGCCGTCGCCCGCCAACTCCTCCAGTTCGCCGTCATCTACTTCTCGCCCGGCCCGGCCGGGAGCGGGGTGGCGGAGCTCAGCGCCCTGGGGTTCATGGCGGGCCTGGTGCCGGTCGCGTCGATGGGGGTCTACACGCTCCTCTGGCGTGCCGTGACCTCGTACCTTCAGATCGCCGTGGGAGGCGTGTGCGTGGCCGCGGACCAGGCGCGGAGGCGCGCGGCCGGATGAGGCGCGCGGGTCGGTCGGGCGCGGAGTGTCCATGAGCGATGGGAGACCGTGAAGTACCTGAGCAGCACGTTCCTCGCCTCCGTGATGGAGGACCGGCAGATGCGCCGGAACGTGGGGGTGGTGCTCAAGTACGTCGGCTTCCTGCTCGCCGTGATCGTTCTCTTCACCGTCCTCTTCCACGTCATCATGTGGCGGGTGGAGGGGGTGCGGCACTCCTGGATCACCGGGCTCTACTGGACCCTCACGGTGATGAGCACCCTGGGGTTCGGCGACATCACCTTTCAGAGCGACGTGGGCCGGCTGTTCAGCGTCGCGGTGCTCGTCTCGGGAATCGTCCTCCTTCTCGTGCTGCTTCCGTTCGTCTTCATCCGCTACTTCTACGCGCCCTGGCTCGAGGCGCAGGTGCGTCGGCGGGCGCCCCGGGAGCTGCCCGAAGGGACGAGTGGCCACGTCCTCGTCACGGCCTACGACAGCATGGCCGAGGGGCTGGCCCGGCGGTTGGAACCCCTGGAGGTTCGCCACTTCGTGTTCGAGCCGGACCCGACACGAGCGGCGCACCTGCACGAAGACGGGAGTCCCGTGGTGGCGAGCGAGCCGGAGCGCCGGGAGAGCTGGGAGCGCGTGAGAGTCGGGGCGGCGCGCCTGGTGCTGGTGAACGGGGAGGACACGGCGAACGCCAACGTCCTCCTCACGGTGCGGGAGGTGGCCCCGGAGGTGCCGGTGGCCGCCGTGGCCAACCTCGAGGACTCGGTGGACATCCTGGAGCTGGCGGGCGCCACCCACGTCCTGCCCCTCAAGCAGCGTCTCGGCGACCACCTCGCGAGCCGGGTGAACGCGGGCCGTGCCGAGGCCCACGTGATCGGGTCGTTCCGGGATCTCCTGATCGCCGAGTTCTCCGTCCACAACACGCCGCTCGCGGGAAAGCGGATCCGGGAGAGCCGCCTTCGCGAAGCCACCGGCCTCAACGTCGTGGGCGTGTGGGAGGAAGCGAGGCTCTCGCCCGCCGGGCCCGACGTCCGGCTCTCCGAGTCGTGCGTTCCGGTCGTGGTGGGGACCAGGGAGCAGGTGGCCGCGCTGGACGAGCTGCTGGTCATCTACGACGCGAACCCGAACCCCGTGCTGGTGATCGGGGGGGGCAAGGTGGGCCGCTCGGCGGCCCGCGCGCTCAAGCGACGCGGCGTGCCCGTCCACATGATCGAGAAGAAGGCCGAGCTCAGGAAGCGGATCGGCGACCTGCCCGACCGCCTCTTCCTGGGGGACGCCGCCCAGCGGGATGTCCTGATGGAAGCGGGTCTGGCAGACGCGCCTTCGGTCCTCCTCACGACCAACGACGACGCGATGAACATCTACCTCGCCGTCTACTGCCGCCGGCTGAACCCGGAGCTCCGGATCGTGAGTCGGATCACCCACGAGCGGAACGTGGAGGCGATCCGGCGGGCGGGGGCGGACCTGGTGCTGAGCTACGCGGCCCTGGGCGTGGAGACGGTGCTGGCGCTCCTGCAGAAGCGTGAGCTCGTCTTCCTCGGGGAAGGAGTGGAGCTGTACCAGATCGAGCTCCCGTCCTCCCTGGATGGCAAGACCCTGGCGGAGGGTGACATCCGGGCCCGGACGGGCCTCAACGTGATCGCCGTCGAGACGTCGTCCGGGGAGGTGTTCAATCCGGGGCCCGGGACGCGGTTGACCGCCGGGAGCACCCTGCTCATGATCGGCGAGTCCGGGCGGCTGGAGGGGCTCCTGGAGGCCTACGGCTGAACCGGCCCCGAGTCGTCGCCGCGGCCGCCGGCACCGATCCTGCAACCTTCACGAGGCGCCGAGCATCCCTGTGGTCGGAGACGGCCGTCTGAAACCGCCGAGGGCCCCGATCCGTTCTCGGAATCGGAGGCCCGAACGAGGCCACGGACGAGGGACTCGCGCATAGAGGATGGAGGATCGGGATGAACGGAACGGTCGTGGAGCCGGTGGTCTGCGAGAAGAACGGGAACCGGGTGGGGTGCGGCGAGTGCTGGGAGAACGAGCTGTCGCTCGCCCTCGGGAGGTCCCTCTCGGAGCGCGTGGCCCGGGATCTCTGGCGCCTGGTGCTCTGACCCGCCGATCCGAGCCGGGACGCCGGCGGGCGGCGGCTCGAGTTTCCGCCGCGGCGTCGGCCGGCCGGGCGCCCACTGTGTCAGCCCGCGAGCCGCGCTACCAGGCGATGCCCCAGTCCTCGCCGTGGTCGCTCGCGGCGCCCCACATCGTTCCGTGCTCCGGGTCGAACCAGATCGCCGTCATCGGCCCGGAGGTGCGGTCGGTAAAGTAGATCCGGTAACCCATCTCGCGCAGCTGCTCGCGAACCCAGGGCGGGGTCGCCTCGTTCAGCTCCAGCCGGCCCGGGAACGCCTCGTGGTCGCCGAACGAGTCGCGAAGCTGGCCGCTGTGGAAGTTGGCCGCCTCGGCGGCCTCGTTCACGTCCATGCTGAACTCCACCACGTTCAGGAAGAACTGGAGGGAGTTCTGGTCCTGGGTGTCGCCCCCCTGGATCGAGAAGGAGAGGAACGGCTTCCCGTCCCGCAGCGCCAGGCTCGGGGTGAGCGTGGCCCGGGGCCGCTTCCCCGGCTCGATCACGTTGTAGGGGTTCTCGGCCGGGTCGGTCACGAAGCTCTGGGCCCGCTGGCTGAGCCCCACGCCCGTCCGGCCCGCGATCACCGCCGGCACCCATCCGCCGCTCGGCGTGACCGAGACCACCCAGCCCTCGGCGTCGGCCGCCTGGATGGAGGTGGTCCCGCCCGGATATCGCTCGTCCTCGCCCGTCCATGCGGGCTCAGTACCTCCGCTCGCCCCCCGGCGCGAGCCCGCGACCCGACCGGAGCGCTCGGCCGCCCGGGCCAGCCCCGCTCCGTCCTCCTCCGTCGTCGTCTCCTCCGGCTCGGGCGGCCACGCCTCCAGGTGCTGGAGGAACGGGTTCTCGCCCGCCTGGAACTCATAGGGGTTCCCCGGCTTCACGTCCGGATCGTTCCGCTCCGGGTCCAGGTCCTGGATCCGGGCCTCCGCGTACGCCTTCGAGAGCAGTCCCTCCGCCGGCTCATCGGGCGGGAAGTAGGGGTCGCCGTAGTAGAAGTCGCGGTCCGCGAATGCCCGGTTCATGACCTGGTAGATCGTGTGGATGTAGCGGGCGCTGTTGTAGCCCATCGACGCGAGATCGAAGTTCTCCAGCATGTTGAGCATCTGGAGCAGGACCGGGCCCTGCACCCAGGTGGTGAGCTTGTAGACCTCGTAGCCCCGGTAGTCGGTCCGCACGGGCTCCTCGATCTTCACCTCCCAGCGGTCCAGGTCGTCCATCGTGATCAGGGCACCCTCCTCCCGCGCGCCGCGGACCAGCTCCTCGGCGATGTCCCCCCGGTAAAAGCGGTCGTAGGCGGCGTAGATCGCCTCCTTCCGGTCGGCGCCCGCGGCGAGCGCCTCCTCCTCGGCCTCGGCCAGCTTTCGGAGCGTCTCCGCCAGGTCGGCCTGCCGGAAGATCTGGCCCGGCTCGGGCGGGGCGGGCTCGCCGTCCACCTCGTTCGGGAGGAGGACGGCCGTCGAGTACTCCCACTGGCGGATCTCCTCGATGTTGGCCTCGATCCGGCGGATCATCTGGGCCTCGACCGGATAGCCCTCCGCCATCTGGATCGCGGGCTCCAGGACGTCGGCCAACGAGAGGGTGCCGAACTCGGCCAGCATCGTCATCAGGCCGCCCGGCGTGCCGGGGGTGACGGCGGAGAGGGGGCCGTCGGGCGGCGGGTGCCGCATCCCCTGCTCGCGGTAGAACTCGGCCGTGGCGCCGGTGGGCGCGACCCCCAGCGCGTTGATCCCGTACACCTCGCCGTCGCGCGGGTCGTAGATCAGCGCCTGGGTCTCGCCGCCCCAGCTGAGCACGTCCCACATCGTGGCCGTGGCGGCCAGCATGGCGCAGGCGGCGTCCACGGCGTTCCCGCCCTTCTGGAAGGCCATCGCGCCCGCCGTGGCCCCGAGCGGCTTGCCCGTGATCGCGACCCAGTGCGTCCCGTGCAGGACCGGCTTGTTGGGGCGGCCCTGGGCGTGGGCGGGAGAGGGGAGGGCGAGGGTCGCGGCGAGGGCCAGGCCTGCGAGGACGGCTCCCGAGCGGTGGGTCGAAGGGCGGATCATGGCTTCGCTCCTGCTGTCGCGGTGGCTGGGCTCGACCCAATCTGCGGCGTCGCCGGGTCCGGGGAAAAGGGGCGTCGCAAGCGGGACGCCGGCTATGGGAACCCTCGGGCTCAGCCCGCCCGCCACAGGTACCAGCGGAGGGCCGGTGGCATCCGCCGCTGGAGCGCCCGGCTCACGGCCCGCGGGTCCGGCGGCTCCTGGTGCACCAGCGTCCGCGTCTCGCCGGCCTCCTCGGCGGCCACTGGCACGCCGTCGCGGTAGACGACGCGGTTGGTGGCGATCGCCGGGATTCGATCTCCCGGCGTCACGATCCCGGTCAGGTTCAGAGGGTCGGCGGCGCTCACCCCGATCAGCCGGCCGGAGGGCTCCTCCCGGCGCACGGCCCGCAGCTTCCCGACCGCCTCGGGAAGCGCGAACTGCTCGCCGGAGAAGCCGTGCACGAAACGGCCGCCCCGGATCTCGCCCCGGGCCTCGAGCCGCCGGTAGACCCGCAGCAGCTCGCGCCAGGGCGGGGCGTTGGTCTCCCGCGCGAGCACCCTACGGAAGACCACGCCGTAGCGACGGAGCAGCGTCCAGGCGAACGTCTCGACGGCCTCGCGCTCCGTCCGGCGCGAGCGGCCGTCCCGCCTCCGGCCTCCCCTCGCGCCCTGCGCCTCCGTGGCCGGGTCCCCGTCCGGCGCGGGCGACCGAAGGATCGACCAGCGTCCCGCCGTCTCCACCCCGTACGGGGCCGTTCGCCGCCGGCGCTCCTTCGCTCCGCCCACCGGGCGCCGTCGGTCCGACGGCGTGAGCAGCGCCCGCAGGCCGGTGAAGCTGTCGGAGGTGGCCAGACCGAGGGCCACCAGCTCGCCCAACCCCATCTCGACCTGCGTCGGGAGGAGCCCCGAGGCTGACACGAGCTCGTGGAAGAAGCGGGCGCCGCCCGCCTCCAGCGCGTCCAGCAGCTTCCGCGCGTAGGTGGAGAGCCCGTCGCGGTCCGGGTCGGCCGCGAGGGCGAGCCACGCCCGCGCGTGCTCGCGGAGGAAGAGGGCGACCGGCGAGGAGCGGAGGGGACCGGTGGCCAGCCCGTTTCCGTTCCCGCCCGGCGGCGACAGCCGCCCCCAGACGACGCGCCCCGTGAGGCACAGGGCGTCCAGATCCTCCGGCTCGTACTCGTCGCAGCGGGCCGCGAGCACGTCCGGCTCCCAGGCCGCGGCCGGCAGCTCGTAGCCGTCCAGCTGCTCGACGACGGCGGCCAGCCCCTCGAGGCCCGCCGCTCGCTCGCCCGGCCAGACCCGTTGCCATTGGAATAGAAAACGCATGAAGTCTGATGCCGTAACTGGCTCTATTTCAGCGCGCAAGCGATCCAAAGTGTAGCGATGGATACGTGCCAGCAGCCGACGGTCGCACCACTCGCGGCCGATCGTGGGAACGGCCGTCCCGGGCGTGAAGCTGCCCCGCAGGACGGCTCCCTCGGCCTCGAGCGCCAGGAGCGCCCCCGTCGCCTCCTGCTCTCCCAGACCCAGGGGCGCCCCCAGCTCGGCGGCGGTCACGGGCCCGAGCGCCTCGATGCGCCCCCGGAGAAGCTGCCTGGCCGCCTCCTCCGCGGAGCCGGCCTCCTCGACGAAGCGCGCCGGAGGCTGGACCTCCGGCGTCGCGGAGGCGTCCGGATGGACCGCCCGGAGCTCGGGGAGGCGCTCCGCCGCGACCCAAAGCGAGCGCGCCCGCCCGGCCCCGCTCGGTTCCGCCGGCACCCGTACCCGCGCGGCCCTCCCCTGGCCGATCAGCTCCTCGAGCCACAGCTCCCAGGAGCCGTCGGGTCGGTCTTCTTCGGCGTCCGCCGCGTCGTTTCCGCGTCGACCCTCCGCTTCCGTGAAGAAGCCCACCGTCAGGAGCGCGTCGTGCAGCTCCTCGGCGTCCCGCGGGTCGGGCCACGCCTCGTCCCGAACGCGCTCGATCGCCTCGACGTCCAGCGCCCCCAGCTCGTTCGCCGCCGACGGCTCGAGCGCCCGGCGGGCGTAGACGGCCGAGGCCCGACGCTCCTCGGCCGGCGCGTCGTCCAGGAACGCGTAGGGACGGGCGGTGAGCAGCTCGTGGCACAGCGGCGA
>CAYMQZ010000084.1:0-10413 GCA_964392705.1 uncultured Gemmatimonadota bacterium | reverse complement strand
GCTTCGAGGGGCGTCGGCTTCGAGGGGCGTCGGCGATCGCCGACGCACGCCGCCCGGCGGCTCAGGCCTGGGCCACCACGTTGACGTACTTCCGGCCGCCTCGGCGCACCTGGAACTCCACGACGCCGTCGGCGGTGGCGAAAAGGGTGTCGTCCCGGCCGCGGCCCACGTTCACGCCGGGATGGAACGGCGTTCCGCGCTGCCGGACCAGGATGTGTCCCGCCTTCACGCGCTGGCCGCCGTAACGCTTCACCCCGAGGTACTGGGGGTTGCTGTCGCGCCCGTTCCGACTCGAGCCTACGCCCTTCTTGTGCGCCATGTCTACTCCTCGGCCTCCCTCGCCTTGATCGCCTTCTGCACGTCGCCCTTCAGGATCCGTCCGTCGACCCCGGTCCCCTCGACGGTCGAGAGGTCCAGGCCGTGCTCCTCGGCCAGCTCCCGGGCGGCATCGGTGATGTCTACGTCGGCCGCCGCCTCCGGTTCCGCGGCCTCCGGCTTCGCCGCCTTGGCCTCCGGCGCCTCCGGTTCCGGCGCCTCCGGCTTCGCCGGGGCGGAGCCGAGGTCGATCTCGAGGATACGCACCTCCGTGAACTTCTGGCGGTGGCCCTGCTTCCGGCGGTATCCCTTCCGCCGCTTCATCTTGTAGACCACGACCTTCTCGTCCTTGCCGTGGCGCACCACCTCCGCCTCGACCGAGGCCCCGTCCAGGTTCGGCATCCCCACCACGACGCCTCCGTTCGCGCCGCCGAGGAGCACCTCTTCGAAGGTCACCGTCTCCCCCGGCTCGGCGTCCAGGCTCGGGATCCGCAACGTGGCGTCCGGCTCGGCCCGAAACTGCTTTCCCTTCGCCCTGAAAATGGCGTACATCGTCGTCTCTATCTGTCGCTGGGACTCGTTCGGATCGTCGCTCGTAGAGCCGATTAGAATAAGGAGACGCGGGCATCCGGTCAACCGCGAAGCCGGTCGAAGCCGGTGGTCCGACCCGCGCGTCGAAAGGGGCCGGACCGCCCGCCGGCGGCCCCTGGGAGCCTACTTGCCGACCCTGTACTGCTCCGTCACGTCCACGTCCGAGGGCCCCGCCAGCAACCGCGCCTCGTCGAGACCGAGCAGCGGATCGTCGCGCACGTCGAGCCGGAACCCCGCCTCCCTCCCAAGCTCCTCGAGAAAGCCGTGCTCCTCCTCCAGAAGGTACAGAGCCACCCGGGAATGCACGACCAGGGTGAGGTCCCGGCGCTCCCCCGCGGACGCCGCGCGACGGATCGCGCGCTCCAATCGCCGCACGACGGTCTCGGGCGCCAGGACCCGGCCCGTCCCGTCACAGAAGGGGCAGGGCTCAGTCATCGCCTGGACGAGGCTGGGTCGCACCCGCTGGCGGCTCATCTGCAGCAGCCCCAGCTCGGAGATCCCGAACACCTTCGTCCGAGCCCGGTCCCGCCCGAGATGCGACTTCATCTCATGGACGACGCGATCGCGCGCCTTCGGGTCGTCCATGTCGATGAAGTCCACGACGATGATCCCGCCGATGTCGCGGAGCCGAAGCTGCCGGCACACTTCGCCGGCGGCGTCCACGTTCGTGCGCAGGATCGTCTCGGCCGGGTCCTTCCTCCCCGTGTACCGGCCGGTGTTCACGTCGACGGCCACCAGCGCTTCGGTCGCCTCGATCACGATATGGCCGCCCGAAGGGAGCACCACCTTGCGACGGAACGCGTTGCGGATCTGCTCCTCGATCCCGAAATGGTCGAAGACGGGGTCCTGGCCGGAATAGAGCCCCACGCGGTCCAGCAGCTCGGGGTTCACCTGGCCCAGGTAGGACTTGATCTCGTGGGCCAGGTTCTCGGAGTCGACCGTGAGCAGGTCGATCCGCTCGCTGAACACGTCCCGGACCAGGCCGGAGGTGAGCTCCGCCTCCTCGTGGACCCGTGCGGGGGCCTTCGTGCTCCGGGCCCTGCGGCTCACCTTCTCCCAGGTCTTGCGCAGGCTCTCGAGCTCGCGGGTCAGCGTCTCGCGGGTCAGCTCCTCGCCCACCGTCCGCACGATGAGGCCGCCGCTGTCCCCGTCGAGCGCCTCCCGCGCCAGCTTCTTTAGCCGCGCCCGCTCGTCCCGATCCTCGATCTTGCGGCTGATGCCGATGTGGGAGCTGAACGGCATGTACACCAGGAACCGGCCCGGAAGGCTCACCTGGCTGGTCACCCGCGGGCCCTTGGTGCCGATCGCCTCCTTCGTGACCTGGACCAGGATCTCCTGGCCTCTGGAGATCACCTCCTGGATCGGCTGGTACTTGCGGGCGCGACGGTCGCCGTCCTCGTTCTCGTCCTCGTCCTCGTCCTCGATCGGCTCGGAGACGTCGGAGGCGTGCAGGAAGGCCGCCTTCTCGGCCCCGATGTCCACGAAGGCGGCCTGCAGACCCGGGACGACGGCCTCGACCCTGCCGAGGTAGATGTCCCCCACGAGGCGACGCGTGTCGGGGCGCTCGTGCATGAGCTCCACGAGCTTCCCGTCCTCCACGATCGCGATGCGCGTCTCGTGGCCGTCGGCGTTGATGACGATCTCGCGGCGCACGCTACCGGCCGTCTCCTGACCGGGAGGCGTGCTCCGCCCCGATGGATTCCATGCGCTCGTACCGTCCCGGCGGATCGAGGTCGTTCCCTCCCTCGACCCATCTATCTCGTCGTGTCTCGCGGTCTCGCGTCCGCCGCCCGCGACCCGTCGGCGCGCCCGGCGGTCAGTGTGCCCGAAGCCCGAAATCTAGCCGGCGGCGGCGCGCCCGGCGAGCGAGCCGCCCTCGGCTACTCCTCCAGGGCCCTCTCCAGCTCGCGCCAGATGACGATCTTCTGGATCTCGCTGGTTCCCTCGCCGATCTCGGTGATCTTGGCGTCGCGCATCATCCGCTCCACCTCGTATTCGCGAGAGTATCCGTACCCTCCGTGCAGCTGAACGGCCCGCGTCGTCACTTCCATGGCCACCTCGGAGGCGAACAGCTTCGCCATCGACGCCTCCTTCTTGTGCGGCTCGCCCGCGGAGCGGAGCCGGGCGGCGTGGTACGTCATCAGCCGGGCGGCCTGGATCTTCGTCGCCATCTCGGACAGCATGAACTGGACGCCCTGGAACCGGTTGATGCGCTGGCCGAACTGCTCCCGCTCGTTCGTGTAGCGGAGCGCCCGCTCGAACGCGCCCCGGGCGATCCCGACCGCGTGGGCCGCCATCCCGACGCGCCCACCGTCGAGCGTGTCCAGGAAGATCTTGAAGCCTTCGTCGACCTCGCCCAGCACGTTCGACTCGGGCACCTCCACGTCCTGCAGGATCAGCTCCCGCGTATCCGAGGCGTTCCAGCCCAACTTCTCGAGCTTGCGTCCCGTCGTGAAGCCCGGCATCGCCTCGAGCGCTTCCGAGTGCCCGAACCCGACCTCCCGAGCCCGATCGATCTCCGCGGTCCGCTTGGTGAGGATGAACGCCGTGATCCCCTTGCTTCCCGCTCCCGGCGTGGTGATGGCCCCGAGGACGAACACCTCGCCCACGCCGGCGTGGGTGATGAACGTCTTCTGGCCGTTCAGCACCCACCGATCCCCTTTCTTCTCGGCCACTGTGCGCATGCCCGCCGCGTCGGATCCGGAGCCCGGCTCGGTGAGCCCGAAGCCGCCCAGCACCCGGCCGCTGGCGAGCGGAGTCAGGTATCGTTCCTTCTGCTCGTCGGTCCCCCAGCGCAAGATCGGCGAGCAGCACAGCGACGCGTGGGCCCCCACGGTGATCGAATGGCTGGCGTCGACGCGGGCCAGTTCCTCGACGGTCACGACGTTGGCCAGCAGATCCATGCCGGCCCCGCCGTACTCCTCGGGCATCTCGATGCCGAACAGCCCCAGCTCCGCCATCTTGGCGGCGTTCTCCCACGGGAACTCCTCTCGCTCGTCCAGCTCCGCCGCCACCGGAGCGATCTCGGCCTCGGCGAACTCGCGGACCATCTCCCGCACCATCAGGTGATGGTCTTTCAAATATGCGCTCAGGTCCGTCATTCTCTCTCCAGCGATTTGCTTCGACGGCGAGACCGGGACCGGCGCGCCGCGCTCGGAGCGGGCAACTTAAAGCACCCTGACGCGACGTGAAACGTCGGGGCCTCTGTCACAAAGCGGATGTCCCGTACGTTTCACGGGCGTCGGGGGAAGGGATAGACCGGAGGAACGTGGATTTCGACGCGGCATTCGCGGAACACCACGCCCCTCTCTTCCGCTACCTCCACCGGCTGCTGGGAGACGAGGATGCGGCGGCGGATCTGACGCAGGAGGCGTTCGTGCGCTTGCTGGAGCACCCGCTCCCGAACGACGAGGTTCGGCCGTGGCTGTTCACGGTGGCGACGAACCTCGCCCGGGACCTGGGGCGCATGCGGTCTCGAAGGCGCCGCCTCCTGCAGGAGCAAGGGGGGAGCGAGAGCCTCCGCCCGCATCGCCCTCCGGATCCCGACGAGGAAACGGTACGGCGCCGTCGGATCGCCGAGGCCCGTGCCGCGCTGGACCGGCTCTCGGAGCGGGACCGCGAGATCCTCCTGATGCGCGAGGAGGGGTTTCGCTACGCCGAGATCGCCGAGGTGATCGGGGTGGCCTCCACCTCCGTGGGGACGCTGCTGGCGCGGGCGCTGCGGCGCTTCCAGGCGGCGTACGAGGAGGTGGCCGAGGCCGCCGGACGTACGACGGACGAGGGAAGCTGATGCACCCGACGGAAGACAGGTTGCTGGCGTATCTGGACGGCGAGGTCGCCGAGGAGGAGCGGCGCGATCTGGCCCGACATCTCGAGACGTGCGGCCGCTGCGCCGACGCGCTCGACGAGGTGCGTCGGGTCTCGGCCCGACTCTCGGGCGCGCTGGAGCGGCTGGACCGCGCGGCGCCCGCGCTCGACCCGGCGACGATCCGTCGGCGGGCGGGCCTGCTGGACCTGCTCGACCTGAAGGCGCGCGGCGCGCGCGACGCCCCGCCGGGTCCCGGGTCCGCCCGTCCTGCCGCGCGCTCCGGTCGACCCGGTGCCGCCGAGCGCCCACGCCGCAGCCTGGTGGCCGCCGCGGCCCTGCTACTGGCGTTCACGGGCGCGGCGGCCGCCATTCCCGGCTCTCCGCTGCGCGCCTGGCTGGTCGACTCCGCCCGCGCCATCGTCGGGCTGTTCGAAGAGGAGGCGCCCGACGCCCGGTCGCCGGACCAGGAGGCCGTGGAGGCGGTCACGCGCCTGCCTTCCGGGGTGGCCGTGGCTCCATACGGCGGACGCGTGCGCATCGCGCTTCTGTCACCGAGCCCCGACGCGGTCGTCCGGGTCCGCGTGGTCGATGCGGCCCAGGCCTCCGTGCTGGCCACCGACGCGAGCTACCGGACGGGCGCGGGCAGCATCGAGGTGATCGACGCGGGGCCGGGCGAGGTGAGGATCGAGATCCCGCGCTCGGCCCGCTCAGCGCTCGTCGAGGTGGACGGCCGAGCCGTCGTCGTGAAGGAGGGGGCCGACCTCAGATTGCTCACGCCGGCCGACACGTCGGGCTCGGAAATCTTTTTCCGCCCTGGCGTGTAGACTTCCACGCCACTAGCCGGGAGCGGGCCGCCCCGACGACGCCCCGCCCCGGCCGTCCCCGGCCTCTTGAACGCAGGAGGGGCACGTGATGCGCGTGCTGGCAGGCCTGGCCGTTCTGAGCGCCGCCCCGTTGGCGGCGATCGGGCCGGCTCACGCCCTGGCAGCGAGCGCGACGCCGACGCCCCAGGAGCTCCACCTGGCGGCTCGCGGGCCCGACGCGACCGCCGACACCCTCACGCAGATCCGCGGACAGGTGCGGAGCGAGGAAGCGAACCGACCGCTCCCGTACGTGTTCGTCGAGGCGGCCTCCGGGCCGGACCGGCTCATCTCGGTCACCGACGGCGAGGGCCGATACGCCCTCCCCGGCGTCGACAGCGGTCGCTGGGTCATCCGGGCCTTCGCCCTCGGACACGCGCCGCTCGAGGTGGAGGTGGTCGTTCCCGGCTCCGGCCCCGTGGACGTCGATCTGAACCTCCCGCTCCGCCCCGTCGGCCTGGATCCGATCCTGGCCACCGTGCTCGGCATCCCGCGCCCGGTCGTCTCGACCAGCGAGGGGTCGCCGGCCACGGCGGCCGCTCCCGAGGCCGGCGACGCCGAGCTGCGGGCGCTCGAGGCGACCCCCGGCGTCGCCGAGCTGGGCCTCGCGCAGGCGGCCCGCGGCGGCGCGGGACCCGATCCCATCGACCCGTCGAGCATTCTGTACGTGCGCGGTGCGGCCTCCGACCTGAAGCTGGTGCTGCTGGACGGCGCGCCCGTCTACGCGCCCTTCCACCTCGGCGGGCTGATGGAGTCGTTCCACCCCGACGTGCTCGAGTCCTCGCGGCTCTTCGTGGGCGGCGCTCCCTCCCGGTACGATGGGGGGCTCTCGTACGTGCTGGACCTGCGCAGCCGTCCCGGTAACGGCGAGCGCCTGGCGGTCGGAGGAGCCGCCGACCTCCTCTCCTTCCGTCAGCGCGTGGAGGGTCCGCTCGGCCCGGCCAGGATCCTGGCCAGCGGGCGGGCGATCCACGGCTCGGCCCTGCACGAGACCGTGACCGGGGATCCGCTCCCCTACGGCTACGGAGACGCGCTCGGTCGCTTCGACCTCGCCCTCGGTCGGAGCGGAGACCTCTCGGGCAGCTTCTTCTGGAACCAGGAGTCGGTGCGGCTGGACTCCGTGTCGCTGGACGACGGTGCGGCGCGCTGGGGGAACACCGCCGGCTCCCTGCGCTACAGCGGCGGGCTGGAGGGCGGCCGCATCGACGTCACCGCGGCGATCGGCCTGTTCCGGACCCGGCTCCCGCTGGGAGGCGACACGGTGACGATCGCGGCCGGCGAGAGCCGACGGATCCGGTTCGGTCTCGACTACGCGCGCGACGTGAACGAGTCGGTCAGCATGGGCGGCGGGATCTCCTACGATCGCACCGACCTCGAACAGCGGGCGGGTGAGCCCGGGCACCTGCTCCAGCCCGTGGGCGGGGGCCAGGGCGAGACGGCGGGCGTCTACGGGGAAGCCGTGTGGGCGGTGGCGGAACAGTTGGACCTCCGGGGCGGCCTGCGCTCGGACATGTTCCTGACGGCCCGGGAGATCCGTCTCGCGCCTCGCGTGACGGCCACCTGGCACGTGAGCGAGGACGCGGCTCTCTCCCTGGCCGCCGGCCGCTTCCACCAGTACGTGCGGACGCCGGAGACGATCCTGGGCGGCGACCTGGACGGGCTCACCCCCGGCGAGCTGCGCGAGCTGTTCGACGCGGCCGAGGACATCCCCTTCGGCGTCGACCTGACCCGGGGGACGCTGGGGGTCGCCGGCGCCACGCACATGGTCGTGGGCCTGGAGAACGAGCTGCGCGAGGGACTGCGGCTCGGGCTCGAGGGCTTCGTGAAGGCGTTCGACGAGATCCCGGGCGCCGCCGACAACGTCCGGGCATCGGGGGTCGACCTGTGGGTCCATCGCGGCGGGCCGGGGGACTGGAACGGCTGGGTCGGCTATTCGCTGGCCTTCGTGTGGACCGACGACACCCCCGACGGGGACACGAACTTCGCCGGTCGACACCTCCTCACCTCCGGGATCGAGGCCCGCCTGCACAGCGGCGTCGTGCTCGAGGCGCGGTTGGCGTACGGAGCGGGCCTGCCCTTCACGTCGATCCCCGTCACCCGTGGGGGCTCCCCGGAGTTCGGCCTCGGGCCGGCCTGGTCCCTGACGGCGGAGGGCGACGGGCCCGTGAGGCCGGGCGCGGCGACTCCGTCGGCCTACCTCTCGGAGGACCAGACCGAGGAGGACGAGGAGCCCCCGCTGGCCGGAGCGCCACCCGGATCCTACCTGCGCCTGGACGGAAAGATCTCACGGCCCTGGCTGGCCCACGTGGGGGGCGTGGACGTCGAGCTCGTGCCGTACGTGAAGGTGCTGAACGCCCTGGACCGCAGGGACGCCCTTTTCTTCCAGTTCGACCCGGACGAGGATGTGCGCGCCCGCTCCCTCAGCGCCGTGCCCATCCTTCCCGTGTTCGGCGTGGAATGGAAGCTCTAGGGGGGGCTGGCCGAAGACACCCCCCTCGAAGACGCGGCCCTCCGTCCCGACCCCGGCGGGCCCTCTCGGGCGGGCCCTCCCGCGGTGGCGCGATCGCGCTCGGTATCGGGCTCGCGGTGGTCGCCTTCGGATGCTCCGACGGCTTCGGGCCCGAGCGGGACGAGCTGGAGCGAGCCCGCGCCCGGTGGGAAGCCGCCGCGCTCCGGGACTACCGGTACGAGTACCGGCGGCTCTGCTTCTGCCCGCCGCTACGCGGAATCGTCGAGGTGCGGGACGGCGAGGTGGTCGCCGCCGTCGACCCCGAGACGGGCGAGGCGGTGCCCGAGGAGGAGCTGGAACCGTTCCCCACCGTGGACGAGCTCTTCGGGACGCTGGCGCAGTGGATATCCCGCGATCCGCACACCATGGAGGTCGCCTACGATCCGGATCTCGGCTACCCGCGCAGCGCCTTCTTCGACTTCGAGTTCAACGTGGCCGACGAGGAGCAGGGCTTCGAGGCCTCGGGCCTCGTCGCTCACGCATCGCCCGCTCACCTCCCGGCCCGCAGCGCGGGATCACAGCGGTCGCACCCCCCGCAGCGCGGCGCCTTCTCCTCGAAGTAGCGGGCCACGGCGGCCCGTCGGCAGTCCCGCGCCGTCGCGTATCGGGCCAGGGCCCGGAGCTTCCTCGCCGCCCGGCGGCGGCCTCGCGCCGACGCGTCGAAGTCGATCCGGCGTCGGAGCCGGTCGGGACCCCGGACGATGAGTCGCTCGGTCGCCCCCGAGAGATGGCCGCCCTTGCCCGCGAGCGCCTCCCGCGCGCACCCGAACTCGACCAGCAACCGGAAGGCGCTCGCCACGCGCTCGGGGTCCGCGCGCCGTAGCCGCCTGCAGGCCGCCTCCACGGAGGTCGGCCGGCCCGGCTCCAGGACATCCCACACCCCGGCCAGGAGGCGCCCGCCCGGCCAGCGGCCGCGGACGAACGCCCGCTGGATGGCGAGGTCTCCAGGGCACGCGATCAGGAGACAGCGTGCCGGGAGCCCGTCGCGACCCGCCCGACCGGCCTCCTGTACGTAGGCTTCCAGAGAGCCCGGGAGCCCCAGGTGGGCCACGCACCGGACGCTGGCGTGGTCGATCCCCATGCCGAAGGCGTTCGTGGCGCAGACGACGCGGAGTCGGCCGTCCAGGAACGCGTCCTGGGCGCGCGCGCGCACCGCTGCCGGTAGGCCGGCGTGGTACGGAGCCGCGTCGCACCCCCAACGCCGGAACGCCCGTGCCAGCGCTGCGGCCCTGCGGCGCGTGGGGGCGTAGACGATCGCCGCGCCGGACTCGCCGGCGACCTCACGCAGGAGGAGCCGGGCGCCGCGCTCCAGCGAGCGCACCCGCGCGACCGCGAAGACCAGGTTGGGTCGGTCGACGCCCAGGACGACCCGGGCCGGCCGTCGGAGCCGCAGGCTGCGGACGATGTCGCGCCGCGTGTCGGGAGTGGCCGTGGCCGTGAGCGCCACGGTCTGCGGATTTCCGACGGCCTCGCGGAAGCGCGCGATGCGCCGGTACGAAGGCCGGAAATCGTGCCCCCACTCGGAGATGCAATGGGCTTCGTCGACCGCGATGCGGGCCACCGCGACCTCCTCCAGCAGCCGCCGGAAGCGTCGGGTCGTCAGGCGCTCGGGCGCCACGTAGAGCAGCCGGGTCTCGCCCCGCCGCACCGCGGCTTCGGTCGCCCGGCGGGCCAATGGCGGCGTGGCGGAGCTGAGCGCCGCCGCCGGGATTCCCCGCCTGCGAGCGACCGACACCTGATCCTGCATGAGCGAGATGAGCGGGGAGATGACCACCGTGAGGCCCGGAGAGAGCAGCGCCGGGACCTGGAAGCAGACGGACTTCCCGCCGCCCGTCGGGAGCACGGCCAGGATGTCGCGCCCGGCGAGCACCCGGCGCACGACCGCCTCCTGGGCCGGCCGGAAGTCCGGGTACCCGAACCGTTCCCGAAGGACCCGCCGAGCGTCCTCGAGGGCCGGTCGGGACGCGAGGGGCGCGGAGCGTGCCATGCTCCAGGTTCGGGGCCGGCGTCATCGCCCCGACAACGCCCCCAGGCTTCCTGGTCGTGCGACCGGCTACCCCGCGTCTCGTGGTCGTGCCGTCGGCTACCCCGGCCCGTCCGCCGCCCTGCGGCCGAGACGCAGGATGAGCGCGGCGACCAGCAACCCGCACCCCGCCCCGGCCACGAATTCCTCCGCGAGGATGGCGCCGGCGAGCCACACCGCGCCCCCCAGGAGCCCCAGGGTGACCTGCAGCCCCAGCCACCAGCGATAGGTCGCGGTCGGTTCGGTTCCGATGGTCGAGCTCGCGCTCACGCCCTCGGGGGCGCGGAGATCGGACCGCGATCGGAGC
>CAYMQZ010000083.1:0-10462 GCA_964392705.1 uncultured Gemmatimonadota bacterium | reverse complement strand
GCCGGATCGGGCCGGTGACGGGCCGAGCCCGGAGCTGCTTGCGACCGTCGGCGCCAACGGGCCCCCCGCGCCGCCCCCCGCCCTCGTCCAGAGCGCATTCCAGCCACATCGGGGACCATCGGAGCGGGAGGTCGGTCCCGGCGAGGCGAACCTCGACGTAGCGGGCCCCTCCAGTGGCCGGCTCGTCGAACTCGTGGTGGAATCCGTGCGCGCCGTTTCCCTTCCCGGCCTCGATCAGGTCGGGCCGATGCCGGTCGGCCACGACCGTCGCGACCAGGGTGTCCGCCTCATAGATGTCCACCGAGACGGGCTCGTCGGGACGGCGGCTGTCCCACGCCCATCCGTGGGTCAGCTCGCAGTCACCCCCGCCGTGGAAACCCTCGAAGAAGGCGAGCTCCCCCTCTTCGACCAGCCCCCGGACAGGGGGCCGGGGCGCCGGCGGCTCCCCGAGGGGCGGCGAAGATTCCCCGGCCGGAAACGCCAGCAAGGTCGGAGCGGGCTCGCGGCGAGCGATCCAGGCGTCAGCGTACCCCATGGACCGGACCCGGTCCAGGAGCGGACGCGCATCCCCGAAGCGGGGGAAGTCGCCGACCCTGACAGCGAAGTACCTCCGGGCTTCTTCCACGTAGGCGGCGAATTCGCCCTCCAACAGCCCGTGGACCCGCTCGGCCTCTCGCCGCGCCTCGGCGGTGTCCCGCGTGGCCTCCACCTGGACCCGGTAGCTCTCGGTGCCGCCGTCCTGGGCGCGAGCCGGAGCGGCGGGCCCCGAGGCCGCCAGCGCGAGCGCCCCGGCGAGCAGCGCGAGGGCGGGATGGTTCGGGACTCCGACAGGATGTCGGCTCGCCCTGAAGGTGCGGCTCGCGCTCGGCGCGCCGGTCCGACTACCGACCTTCATCATCATCATCATCTCCCCCCGTCCGTACGGTCCCCCCCATCGATGCTCGGACATCCTTGCCCTGGACCCCGGGGGTCGACGCGTCGTAGCCGGCCAGATCACTCTCCTCACGCGTCGCTATCAGGCGGAACCGACCGCGGAACCGCTCGCTCTGGTCGCCTCTTGTGTGGGACACCACGCGCACGTGAGGGAATCCGCTCCACGCCAGGATCGGCCGCACGGCCTCGGGACCGCCCGGAAACCAGGCCAGGCCGTGGACCCCGGACATCAGGTGCGTCTTGCTCTCTTGAACGGGAGCGATGCAGTCCGCCGGGATGTCGCTGCGGGACGCCGAATCCACGATGATCGCTCGCTCCGTCAACGCGCAGATCTTGTTGAGGGTCGCGATCGGATCGGGAAGGTGATAGAAGACGCCCTTGAACAGCGTCACATCGTGTCGCCGCTGGTGAGCGAACTCCGTCACGTCCTCGACGAAGAATCGAAGGTTGTCGGCCTCGGGATACTTGAGGGACTTCACGCACTCCGCCTGCCGGATCCAATGATCCCGCACGTCGAATCCCTGGCAGGCCCGAGCGCCCAGCTCGTGAGCCACGAAGCAGTAGCCCCCGCCGTTGCAACCGACGTCGAGGAAGGTCTTTCCGGACACGCCCGTCGGAAGAACCGCTTCGAAGAGATCGACGATCTCGTACGGATCGATCGACGCGACCCTTTCACGATCAACGCTCGCGTAGCTCTCCTTGTTGAAGTCGACCGTGCGTACGCCCGGAGCGACCTCGATGTCGAAGTGCCACGGGCCGAGATCGACCAACGTTTCTTCCAATCGCTTCCGCGAGTGCGTCCCCCTCGGTGTCGTCGTCGTCGTCATACGTCGCCTCCGTGTGCCTCCGCCGGCTGGCTCCGGGCCAGATCGGCGAACGAACACAGCTCGATCCCCTCCAGGACGATGGCGGCCCGCACGCGGGGATCGCACAGCACCCGGACCTCGAGGGCCCGCTCCCTCCCGTACGGGGAGTCGCCGTCCTCGGGGTGTCCGGGATGGCATCCGAGCTCCGTCACTCCGGGCAGCAGGCCTTCCAGGATCCCCAGGAGCCGCTCGAGCGCGATCCCTTGCGGGAACGGCTCGCCGGTCCCCGTCTGCCCGTGGAAGTCTCCGCAGTGGCGGACCCGGTCGTCGCACCCCCGGAGCGGGACGTCCAGGTCCTCCGCCCGGTCCAGGAGAATGCCCCGGGCGGGCTCGTTCCGGTGCACGTGCTGATGCGAGTCGATGTGCGTGGGCCAGCGGCCCGTCAGCTCGCGGAACGCGCGAAGCTGGCGATCCACCTCGCGGCTCACCGCGACCGTATCGGAAGCCGCCACGATCTCGCTCGCGGCGACCCACCCCCCCTCCCGGTGGGCCCACTCGCCCAGCTCCACGTGCAGGCCCAGGCTCAGGCGGGGTCGGGCGGCCGCCAGGCGGACGGCCGCGGCCGCGTCGGGTCTGCGTACCATCAGGCTGGCGCTCGTCACGATTCCCCGGTCGTGGGCCTCGGCGATCCCCCGGTCGACACCGGGGCTCATGCCGAGGTCGTCCGCGTTCACGATCAGGCGGCGCGGCGCGCCCATCAGAACCCTCTCCGCGGCACGGCGCGTACCTCCGCCGCCGCGAGCGCGGGGGCGAGCGCCGCGGGCCCGGGGGAGAGCCCTGCGGCCCGGCGCGACGCCGAGCCCCGGCCTCCATCGGCCGGCCCGCGTGCCGCCCGGGCCGGGACCGCCTCCCGGTTCGGCGGCCCTTCGCCTGAACCTTTTTGCACCGCGACAGCAGAAAGGTGCGACCTCACTTCACCCCCTCGACGAAGAGGCTCTCGCCCGGCCGGTTGTCCAGCTCCACGATCCCCGGGTGGGGGCTCGCCGTCTTCCGGTAACCGCATCGATGAACGGCCCGGAACCCGGCCTTCCGGAGCAGCTCGGCCACGAAGTCGAAGGTGAAGAAGCTGCGCGAGTACCCGTACCAGGTGAGCTGCACGACCAGCTTGCCCCCCAGGCTCTCCACCTCATCGTCGGGGACCAGGAAGTACTCGCGGTCCGCCCGGGCGTACGCGTCGATCGCCTTCTCCAGGTCGGGGAGCCCCAGGCGGAGGACGCCGTTCGGCCTGAGGACCCGCCGCAGCTCCCGCAGGACGGGCACCAGGTCGGGGTAGGGAAGCTCCGGGAGCGCGTGGATGCTCACGGCGTAGTCGAAGCTGTCGCTCGGGAGCGGGAGACCGTCCCGGATGTCGCACGCGTGCTGGATCCCCGGACCCTCCTTGAGATCGGAGTTGATCCACCCGGGCTCCCCCTGCCCGCCGCACCCCCAGTTCAGCCGACGGAGGGCGGGGCGTGCAGGCGCGGGGCGCCGGGAGCCGGGATGATCCGGCGCGGGCCGCCGTGGGCCGGGACGATCCGGCGCGTTCCCGGCGATCATGCTCCCCCCACGCGCGCGGCGGCGGCCCGGGCCTCCCCGAGCCAGTCGCGAGCCTGAGCCCGGGGAGGCGTCCAGCGGGCCGACCAGCCCAGCCACTGGACAGCCAGGCACAGCCGGGCGCTCTCCAGGGCCCCGACCAGCGCGTCGGGATCGGGCGGGCGCGCTCCGACCTCGAGGAGGGCCTCTCGGTAGGAGGCGATCATCCGTTGCTTCTCGGCATCCGTCCAGCCTCCCGAGGTGAGGGCCGCCAAGTCGATGGGGGCCGGACCGAGCGCCGCCATCTCCCAGTCGACGGGGCGTGCGTGCGCCCCGTCGCCGTCGCCCTCGACCAGCACGTTGGAGGCGTAGAACTCCCCGTGCAGGAACGTGCGCGGGAGCGCATCCAGCCGGAGTGCGGCCAGACGGACGGGCTCTTCCAGGGACTGGAGCGCCCGGTGCGTCGCCGGCGGTGCACGGCCGAGCCGGGCCCGCGCCCGGGCCCGTCGAAGCCACCGCATGTGAAAGGCGGGATCCCGGACCAGCAGCCGTGCGGCGGACGGTGGCCGAAAACGCTCGAAACGAGCGTGGAGGAAGCCGAGCCATCGCGCGGCCGCCCGCCATGGCGCCGGGTCGCCCACCTGGTAGAGTTCCCGTCCCGCCACGCGCTCGAGCAGCAGCCACGGCCCCGACCGGCTCCCCTCGCCGCCCACCCCGTACAGGATCGGAGAACCGAGCCGGGCCGGCTCCAAGAGCGTACGGTACACACCGACCTCGCGCAGGCGGTCGCGGAGGAAGGTGGGCGGGACGCCGCTCACCGCGGGCACGCCGGGCTTCTTGAGCACCAGCTCGAGCCGGTGTCCGTCCCCCAGTACCACATCCAACTCCTCGAGGGGATGCGTGGAGGCGAAGGGAGAAGCCCGTCGCTCCAGGCGCACCACCGGCACGTGGCCACCGAAGTACGCCGCCAGGAGCCGCTCGACCTCGGCTCGGAGCTCCGCGTTCGGCGACCACGATCGGGCGGAGACCCCGACTGCGGACCCGGCTGGCCGGAACCCGGAGCGATGCGAGGTCGTCGATCGCCGGTAGCCGTCGGCGCTCACGCCACACCCACCCGGGCCAGAAGGCTCCCCAGCACGCGGTCGGAACCGAAATGCTCCTCGGCCAGCCGCCGAGCCGCCGCCGCGTGCGTCGCGTAGTCGCGCGTCACCTCCTCGACCCTGGCCACGGCCTCCTCGAGGCTCGCGAATGCGAGAAGACCCTCCCCCGTCGGGAGATAGCCGGAGAACCCCGTGTCCTGGGCCACCACCGGGCGGCCCGAGGCCAGGTAGCAGGCGCTCCGGTCGCTGAACCAGCCGCAGCGGGCCTTCACGTAGCCGGCCTTGGCGACCCCGATCTCCGCCTTCGATCCGGCCACGAAGCTCCGGTAGCGCCCCGGGGTACCGGCTGCCTCCACCGGGTCCACCAGGCCCCAACCGCCTCGGCGCAGCAGCGCGAGGTCCTCCGTCTCCTCGGAGTCGATCGCGAGGGCGAGGGCGAAACGGGCGCCGGCCCGCTTCGGAAGGTCCGCCAGCCCGCGCAGCGCGTGCGCCTTCTGGCCGTAGAAGACGCCGTCGTGCTCGATGGAGCCGTAGGACCGCCAGTTGGCCACGCTCGTGAAGGCGTCCCGCTCGATCCGGGAGGGTGCCGGCCACTCCTCGAGTACGACGGGCTGGAGCGTGCCGGTCCAGTTCAGGCCACAGGTGGGAACCGGACACGTGGAGGCTCCGAGGGCGAGTCCCACGCTGGCGAAATGGGTGTGGGTCGAGAACCCCATGTCGATCCCCTCCACCTCTTGCCAGAGTTGCGTGAAGCCGGGATCGAGGTCCAGGTAGAGGCGGCTGGGAATCGGCTCCAGGAGTGGAGCCTCTTTCAGCAGGCCGGAGAGGTTCACGAGGAGGGCCGCCCGGGCCGCCGACCGGCGGAGCTCGTGATAGGGCAGCCCGACCGTTCGCTCCGTCCCGGCGAGGAGAAGCGCCGCCCGCCCCTGCAGGCCGAAGCGCTCGACCACGGCCTGAAAGTACTCGGCGTTCAGCGATGCTTCGAGGTCCGCGCCCACGGGCCTCAGGGCCGTGGCGGGCACGGGCTCCACTAAGAACACCTCGTGACCCAGACGCCGGAGGCCGAGGACGTACTGGAGCACGGCCCACGCCGCCCCGCCCTGGCCGGCCGCCGCACCTACGCGCCCGCTCACGAAGACGGTGAGCCGGCCGGTTGGGCCCGGTGCGAGTGGTCCTCGCTTCTCGGCGGCGAAACGAACCGTACCGCGCCGGCGGTCGTCCTTCACCGGCCCGGCGGATCGCCTCCGCGTCCCGGAGCGGTGGAACTCGGCCCGCTCCAGGAAGTCCCCGAGCACCTTGCGCGCTTCGAAGAACTCCTCGGCGATGTCGCGCGCCGCCCTCCGGTGGCGATCGTAATCTCCCAGGATTCGGGTCGCCTCGGCCGCCGCCTCCTCGGGCGTTCGGAAGGAGAGGAGCCCCTCTCCCACCGGGAGGCGGCGTCCGAAGCCCGTGTCCTGGACCAGCACCGGCCTTCCCGTGGCCAGGTAGCGGACTGAGCGGTCGCTGAACCAACCGCAAGCCGTGTCCACGTAGATCCCCTGGGCCACGGAGAACTCCGCGCCGGACCGGCGGACGTATTCGCGGAAGGCCACCGGATTTCCCGCGCGCGCCCGAGGATTCACCAGACGCCAGCCATGGGCCAGGAGCCGCTCGCGATCCGCGCCGTCCGCGGGGTGGATATCCAGGGCGGTCTCGAAGGAGCAACCGGGCACCAGACCGGGAACAGGCAGGAACTTCCGGAACTCGTGGGCCTTCGCGCCGTAACGCCGGTTCCCTACCGCCAGTCCTCCATACGCCCCACGCCAGCTCGCCACGGTCGTGAAGCGAGTGGGCTCCACGGCAGGCGCCGACGGCCAGTCCTCCAGCGTCACGGGCTGCCGCACGGGGAGCCAGCGGATCCCGCTCGTGGGGATCGGACATTCCGGTCGGCCGATGTTCTCGCCGACGGTGAAGAAGACGTCGTGGCCCTCGAGCTGGAGGCCTCTCTCTCCCGCCGCGTGCCAGAACTGGGTGAAGCCCGGGTCCAGGTCCACGTAAGCCCGCCAGGGAACCTCGCGCAGCACTGGCTCGAACTCGAGGTGGCCGCTGATGTTCACGAGCAGGTCCGCGTCGGCGGCGAACTCCAGCACCTCTTGGAGCCCGAGGCCGTGGACCGATTCCCCCGAGGTGGGACTGATGAGCGCCGCGGAGCGCGCCAGTCCCCATGCGGCCGTCACCTGGCGAAAGTACGCCAGGTTCTGGCTGGCCTCGAGCGCGCAGACGGAGCCCTGCGGCCCCACGCAGTTCTCGGCCTCGATCTCCTCCAGGAAGAGGACGTCCACCCCCAACGACTGGAGTCCCCGGATCCAGCTCAGACGCACCCACGCCTCCCCGCCGTAACCGGGCTTGTTCGCGAGGGCGCCGCCCACCACGATTTTCATGCGGCCACCCGGTCGAGCAGCCGGTCGAGGACCTTGTCGGAGTCCAGGTGCTCGACGGCCAGGGCACGCGCAGCCCGCGAGTGTCGCTCCCAGTTCCCGGCGATCTCCCGGGCGCCCCACGCGGCTTCCTCCAGCGTCCGAAACAGAAGAAGCCCTTCGCCGGCCTCGATGCTACCGTCGCTGGCGGCAGTGCCGTCGAGTCCCGTGTCCTGGACCAGGGCGGGCTTCCCGCTGGCCAGGTAACAGGCGGTACGGTCGCTGAACCAGCCGCTCGAGGTCCGGACGTACATGCTCTTGGCTACCATGAACTCCGCCTTGGAGCCGCGGATGTAGTCCCGGTAGGCCCACGGGTCCCCGGCCACCCGGACCGGGTCCTCGATCGACCAGCCGCCGGCCACGAGACGGCGAATATCGGCTGTCTCGCACGGATCGATGTCCAGGGCCACCTGGAACGGCAGCCCGGTCCTGTGCGGCATGGCGACGAATTTCCGGAACTCGTGGACGCGGAGACCGTAGGTGCGCCCCTGGTACTCCACCGGAGCGTACGGTCCCCTCCAGGAGGCCACGGTCGTGAAGCGCTCCCCCGCCGCCTCGACCGGAGGCCAGAAGTCCAGGACCACCGGAGGGCGGATCGTAAGCCACGAGAGCCCACAAGTCGGCACGCCGCACCCGGGTCGCCCCACGTTCCCCCCCACGGTGACGAAGGCGTCGTGCCCGGCGAAGAGGTCACACAAGCCGAGCTCGCGCCACATCTGCCCGAACCCGGGATCGATGTCCAGGAACACCCGCCGTCGGGCGCGGGCCAGGATCTCCTCGTCGACCAGAAAGCCCATCACGTTCAGCACCAGGGTCGATTCGGCGACGCGTCGGAGGACTTGCTCGCGCCGAAGCCCGACGCGCTCCTCTCCCGGCCCCAGGTCCAGCGAAAAAGCGCCCTCGAGGCCGAAAGCCTCCATCAGTTCCACAAATCGTCGCGTCTCCGGTGCGGAACGGAGGGGGCCGGAGGAGCCGACGCCACCCTCACACATCTCGGGCGTGAGACGGTCGAGGAACAGGACCGTCCACCCTAGGCGTCGGAAGCCCAGAACGTACTGGAGGAGCGCCCAGGCGTGGCCGCCGTATCTTCGCCTCTGGGCCAGAGAGCCGGCGACGACCAGCATAGGCCTCATTCCGGGTGCCCTCCGGCGCGTTGCTGTCGCCCGCGGCCCGCGCTCGGACCACCGACACCCAGCCGGGCTTCCGGTGTCGGCCGCCAGCTCAGGTACCGTTCGAATTCGGTGCCCGAGAGCTCCTCGACAACGTCCTCGTAGTTAGTGAGAGCATCCTCGAGACGATCGGCCGTCACCTTTCTGGTCGCGGGTGTCGAAATGAAACCGGCATCCACTCCGAGGAAAGTGCAGACCGCCGAGAAGCTCGCTTCCCGGTCTTCCAGCAACTCTTCGTATGTAACATCGATTCTGTCCCCGAAGACCGCCAATCGACTCTCGAACTCGTCGAGATGCGCCTGTCGCCTCGCCATGTATCCGCGGGCTGTCGCCACGTTCAGCTCCAGCCTCTCCATCCTGTACCCATCGGACGTCACCAGATTGGCGCGCCTCCTCTCTCGCCACAGGCGCTGTTGGTTCTGCTTCGAGATGGCCGCCTTCAAGAGGTTCAGTCGCTTCAGATGGACGACCTTGAGGCGGTTCCGCTCATCGAGGGCCAGGAGATAGTCCCATATTTCGTCGTACATCAGCACCTGGCTCGGATATTTGAACTTGAAGCCCGCCGCACGCACCGGGTCCGAGTGGGAGTCCTTTGAGTAGAACACGTCGAGATACGCGACGCTCGCCGCTCGACTTTCGAACCTCGACACACGACCGAGGGATACGGGCCTCCCGGCGTCGTCCGACATCAGGTTCGCGCAGAAGACCTCGGCCTCGCAGATCACCTGAGGGTGGCCCGCCAGCATCGTCTGCAGGAACGTCGATCCACTACGCTCGGCGAACAGGATCACGAAAGCTTGCATGTCGAAGTCCCTTCGAACGTGCCCACGACAGAGGGCTTCCCCCTACGGGGACGGCCTGGCGGCGACAGGCTCATCCCGCGCGTACCCGAACTCTGCGAGGGCGTCCGCGTACGCCTCCTGACTCGCCAGGACGAGCTCGGGCTCGAGATCCCGACGCCAGCGGCCGATGGACGCCTCGACGCTGGGCGTCGTCCGGTGCTGCTCCTGGGCGTCCGGGGTCATCCTCCGCGCCTCATCGAGGATCCGCTCGACCGTCTCCTCCCGGGAATCCCCGCCCAGGTATTCGAGCAGGCCTGCAAGCGTCTCTCGCGGACGGGTCACGAGGTCCTCGTAGCGCAACAGGAACGCCCGGTCGGCCCGGGCCGTCCAGCTCTCGAGCATGCGGTGGACCGAGGTGCGGAGCTGATGCACGTACGAGACGTCGTCGCTGGCCCGGTCCCGGCCGAAGGCGCTCAAGCCGCGCTTCTCGTTGTACGCGAGGATCGAGCACACGACATCGCGGAAGTCCCGGATCAGGAAGACCTCGCGGGTCCTCGGGTAGAGGTCCCACAGGAGGTTCTGCACGAACGAGCCCGGCGAGAACTTCTCGACGAAGTGGGTCGCGGACTCGCGCCGCTCCTGAGCGGCCACCCGCCGATAGAACTCCTCGATCCGCCAGGCGCCGTGAGCGGCGAGCGTGTCGGTGTGGCGGCGGCTCAACCACCCCTCGAGGGCGGAGTCGACGGGCCGGGTCGCGGGATCGTCGGTGCCGTTCGTCCCGGCCCACCAGAGATCTCCGGTCAGGTGGCCGCGGAGGGCCTGCCGGTAGCTCGCCGGCT
This sequence comes from uncultured Gemmatimonadota bacterium, assembly GCA_964392705.1. Lineage (GTDB taxonomy): Bacteria > Gemmatimonadota > Gemmatimonadetes > Palauibacterales > Palauibacteraceae > CAYMQZ01. Next base: position 805 of record CAYMQZ010000083.1, on the reverse strand, counting down.
CGGAGAGGGTGGTGAGGACCTCCAGCCAGTAACTGGCCATCCGCGCCTCGTACTCGAACGGGCGATACGACAGGACGGCGGGATGCCGCCCGAGCAGGCGGGTGACCCAGGTGGATCCGCTCCGGCCCAGGGTGGTGAGCGCGATCGGCTGGATGAACCCTTCGGTCTCCACCGAGGGAAGCCGGCGCTCGCCCCTGACGACCGCGAGGGGGAGGCGACGCTCGCCCTTCAGCCGGGCCACGAATCGCAACTCGAAGGCGGACGGGAGCTTGAGCGTGCCGATCTCGCCCCGGAAGCCGGCGTGGCCCGACCACGGGATATCGGGGTGCTTCCGCCCGATGTCGGGCCGGGCGCTCCGGATCGGTAGGCGAGCCACGCATCGCCCGTGCAGCATCACGTCGACGGCGACGGCCGGAACGCGACTCCCGAGGACCCACCCCTGGACGGAGAGGGCGTAGGTGTCTCCGACGCTCCCTTCCCGCGGCTCGTCCAGGGAGTAACGGACCTCCTCCCCCGATCCCCTGGGCCGGGCCACGTCGGTCACGCGGTGGAGGGTCATCCCGGCACCTCGCCTGTCGCTTCGGCCTCCCCCGCGGGGAGCTCCACGCCCGGTCGGAACGCCTCGCGCTCCATCAGCTCCTCGATCCGCTCGCCCCACAGGTGGGTCTGGAGCCAGGCGTTGTATCGGCGGGTCGCCTTCCGCAGATCCGTCGGGTAGGACTGGCCCTCCAGGTGGTGGAGCTCCACGTGCGGCAGGTACCAGTTCTCGCGGCCCCGCTCCATGAGGCGGAGGCAGAGGTCGGAG
>CAYMQZ010000082.1:0-10533 GCA_964392705.1 uncultured Gemmatimonadota bacterium | reverse complement strand
TGTAGGTAGTCTGCGAGCTCCTCGAAAACGGGTCACCCACGAAGGGCCTCGATGTCGCTGGTCACGCTGACGGACGTGGTGAAGACGTTCGATGGAGTGAGAGCCGTCGACGGCGTGTCTTTCTCCATCGACCGCGGAGAGGTCGTCGGCTTCCTCGGGCCGAACGGCGCCGGGAAGACCACGGCGATGCGCCTCATCACCTACAACCTGCAGCCCGATGCCGGCCGCGTGGAGATCGACGGTCGGCCCGTCGACGAGAACGCCCGGGAGCTGCGCCGCCGGATCGGGTACCTGCCCGAGACGAACCCGCTGTACACGGACATGCTGGTCACCGAGTACCTGGACTTCATCGGGAAGCTGCGGGGTCTGGATGGACGCCAGCTCCGCGCCCGCAAGGAGGTGGCGGTGGGCCGCACGGGGATCGAGGCGGTGTACTACCGGCCGATCGAGCACTGCTCGAAGGGCTACAGGCAGCGCGTCGGCCTGGCGCAGGCCATCCTCACCGAGCCGGAGATTCTGATCCTCGACGAGCCGACGGAGGGCCTCGACCCGAACCAGCGGGTCGAGATCCGCGACCTGATCGGCCAGCTCGGGGCGGAGCGCACCGTGCTGCTCAGCACCCACGTGCTCCAGGAGGTCCAGCTCACCTGCAACCGGGTCCTGATCATCCACGAGGGGCGCCTGATCGCGGATGGCTCGGTCGACGCGCTCGTGGCCGGCGGCCGCCGGGGGTCGCGGGTGCTGGTGGAGCTGGAGGCGGACGCCGACGCGGCCCGCGAGGCGCTGGAGACGCTCTCCGGCGTCGCGGGCGTGGCGGAGGCCGAGGGGCCCCCGGGCGGCCCGGGGGCGCGCGGGAGGGCGAGCGCGGCCGACCGCGCCGCCTCGCGCGCCAGGCTGCGGGTCACGGGCGTGCCCGGGGCGGACCCGCGGGCCGAGATCGCCTCGCTGGCCGCGGGGCGCGGCTGGCCGCTCTGGGAGCTGCACCTGGAGCGGGAGAGCCTCGAGGACCTGTTCCGGCAGCTGACCGGCGAGCGGGAGACGGAGGGCGCGGCGGGCCGGGCTGGAACCGCGGAGGCGGAGCCCGGAGCCGCGGAGCCGGAGGCCGGAGCCGCGGAGCCGGAGGCCGAAGAGGTCGCGCCGAAGGCCGGCGAGGCGGACGAGGAGGCGAGGTAGCCGTGCTCCGCCGCATCCTCACGGTGGCGGGCCGCGAGGTCCGCAGCTACTTCGACCACGCGACCGCCTACATCCTGCTCGTCATCTTCCTGGTCATCAACTTCTTCTTCTTCTTCCGGGACGCCTACCTGGTGGGCGAGGGCTCGCTCCGGCCGATGTTCGACCTCATGCCCTGGCTGCTGCTCTTCTTCGTGCCCGCGATCACGATGCGGAGCCTGGCCGAGGAGCGCCGGGCCGGCACGCTCGAGCTCGTCCTCTCCCAGCCGCTCGGCGAGATCGAGTTCCTGCTGGGCAAGTTCCTGGGCGTCTTCGCCTTTCTGGGAGTGGCCCTGGCCGGCACCCTCGGGGCCCCGATCGGCCTGTCGCTGGGCGCGGACCTCCAGTGGGGCGTGGTCGTCGGGCAGTACGCGGGCACCCTGTTCGTGTCGGCGGGCCTGGTGGCGATCGGGATCTGGGCCTCCTCGCTCACGCGGAACCAGGTGACGGCGTTCATCCTGGGCGTGGCCTCCATCTTCCTCTTCTACCTCCTGGGGCTGGAGGTCCTGCTGTTCTCGCTGCCCCCGGCGCTGTCCCTGGTGGCCGAGCGGCTCGGCGTCCTGGGGCACTTCGAGAACGTCGCCCGCGGGGTGATCGACCTCCGCGACGTGCTCTACTTCGCCTCGCTGACCGCGGCGTTCCTCACCCTCTCCTACTTCTCGCTGCTGCGGGAGAAGCTCAGCCGCGGGCGGGCGGAGTACCGGCGGCTGGTCTGGGGAACCACGGGCCTGGTGGGGATCGCGATCCTCGCCAGCCTGCTGGGCGGCGAGCTGCGGGGCCGCCTGGACCTCACCCCCGGGGCCGTCTACACGCTGTCGGACGCGACCAAGGAGATGCTGCGGGGGCTGGAGGACGTGGTGGCGATCAAGCTGTTCACCTCCCGCGAGCTGCCGGCCGGGTTCGGCTCCGTGAAGCGCGACGTCGAGGACATGCTCCGCGACTACGACGCGACGGGGGGCGAGAACCTGCGCGTCACCCGGCGCGTGCCGGACGAGGACGAGGAGGCACGCGAGGAGGCCTCCCGCATCGGGATCCCGCAGATCGAATTCAACGTGGTGGGGGAGGAGGAGTTCCAGGTGAAGCGCGGGCATTTCGGGATCGCCGTGCAGTACGCGGGCGAGACGGAGACCCTGCCCGTCGTCCAGCGGACGGAGGACCTGGAATACCGTCTCACCTCGGCGATCCGGAGCCTGACGCGCGAGAGCCGGCCCGTCGTGGGGTTCCTCCAGGGACACGGCGAGGAGGGCCCGAGGACCACGCTTCGCCGGGCCGGCGCGCGGCTGGGGGACGAGTACGAGATCGAGAGCTTCCTCGTCGACTCCGCGGCGGCCGACGTGCCGGACTCGATCGATGTCGTGGTGGTGGCCGGGCCGCAGGCCCCGGTCGAGAGGCGGTCGGTCGACGCGCTGGGCCGCTTCCTGGACCGCGGCGGGAGTCTGATGTTGCTGTACTCGCCGATGCGCGTGCAGCGGGAGACCCGCTTCGCCACCCCGCTGCCACAGCCCGGCCTCGACTCGCTGCTGGCCGAGCACGGCCTGCAGGTTTTCCCCGGGCTGGCGTACGACCTCCGACTCAACACGCGTGTGCCGGTGCGGGGGCAGTCGGGGATCACGTTCTTCGTCCAGTACCCGCTCTGGCCCGTGGGCCAGGCCGCCTCGGATCACATCGCGGTGCGCGAGCTGGGCCCCGTGCTCCTGCCGTGGGCCAGCCCGCTCGAGGTCACCACCGCGGACACGGCGAGCGCGACCGTGCTGCTGGCGACGAGCGAGTTCGGCGGACGCATGGAGGGCCCCGCCAGCGTCGAGCCGACCCAGGACTGGGAGGCGCTCGCCGCCACCGCCGATCTGGGCGTGCAGACCATGGCGGCGGCCCGGACGGGCGGCGGCGGCGGACGGCTCGTGGTCGTCGGGAGCTCCCGCTTCGTGACCGACGAGTTCCTGCAGGGCTATCCGGACAACCTGCGGTTCTTCCAGAACGCGGTGGACTGGCTGGCGCAGGACGAAGCGCTCATCTCGATCCGCTCCAAGGACCGCACGCCGCCTCCCCTGCTCTTCGAGTCGGACGCGGTCCGGGACGCGGTGAAGTACGGGAACCTGATCGGCGTGCCCGTGCTCTTCGTGCTGATCGGGGTCCTTCGCCTCGCGCGACGCCGCCGGCTGCAGGTCCGGGCCTACGGCGCGGAGGGCGCGGCCGCGTCGCCGGAAGACCCCCTGACGGCGACCTCATCATGAAGAAAAAGCACCTGTACGTGATACTGGCGGCCCTCGCGATCGGGCTGCTCCTATACGCTCCGACGGCGATCCGGAGCCCCGACGACGGCTCGCCGGCGGAGGGGGACGGGTTCGCGCTCCAGGGCGTGGAGCCCGCGGCGATCCAGCGGATCCGGATCCTGCACGCCGACGGCGACACCGCCCGGCTCGAGCGGACGGACCGGGGCTGGCGGATGAACGGGCACGAGGCCGACTCCTCCCACGTGGCCGACCTCCTGACGGCGATCGACACGATGCGGGCCACGCAGGTCGTGGCCCGCAATCCCGACAACCACGCCCGCCTCGAGGTGACCGCCGAGACGGGACGCACCGTGGAGCTCCACGGGGCGTCCGAGGCTCGCTGGCGGTTCATCGTGGGGAGGCGGGAGCTGGGGACGGGGGGATATCACGTCCGCCTCCCCGAGGAGGACCGCGTCTGGCTCCTGCACGGTCCCGTCGGGGGCTACACCGGGCGGAACGTCGAGGACTGGCGCGAGCGCTACGTGACCCGCCTGGACACCGCCCGGGCGCGGGATATCGTGATCCGGGAGGGTGGGGCGGAGATCGCGCTGCGCCGGGCCGGGGGCGTCTGGACCCTGGGCGACGGCGTCCCGGCCGACTCCGGCGTGGCCGGGGCCCTGCTCCGCCGCCTCGCGGAGCTTCGCTCGTCCGGCTTCCCGCCCGACTCCGTCGCCGCGGCGGCGGATTTCGGCGAGCCCGACGCCATGCTCAGCGTCTTCGGGGCCGCGGAGGGCGACGTGACGGGTCGCGAGCTTCTCGTCTCGCTGAGGTTCGCCCGCCCGGACGAAGACGGGCCGTGGCTGGTCAAGCGGGCGGGCGAGCCCGACGCCTTCGAGCTCGCCGAGGCGACGGTCGGCGACCTGTTGCCGACGGCGGGCGAGCTGGCCGGCGAGGCGTCGGGAAGCGAGCCGGAGCCGTAACCCGCCCCGTCAGCCCGGGATCCCGGGCTCCGTCATCGCCCGGAAGTCCAGGATCTCATCCAGCTCCCCCTCGCTCAGCAGCCCCTCTTCGAGCACCAGCTCGCGGGGCGTCCGGTCCTCCGCCAGCGAGCGCTTGGCGATCTCGGCCGCCTTGTCGTAGCCGATGGCGGGGGCCAGCGCGGTGGCCAGCGCCGCCGTCGTCTCGGCGTAGCGGCGGCAGCGCTCCCGATCGGCGGTGATCCCGCGGACGCAACGGTCCGCGAAGGCCACGCTCACGCTGGACAGGATCCCGATCGACTCGAGCAGATTGTGGGCCATCACGGGCATCATCACGTTCAGCTCGAAGTTGCCCGACATGCCGCCCACGGTGATCGCCGCGTCGTTTCCGACCACCTGGGCCGCGACCTGGCACACCGACTCCGGGATCACCGGGTTCACCTTCCCCGGCATGATCGACGAGCCGGGCTGCACGGCCGGAAGGGCGATCTCGGCCAGCCCCGTACGGGGCCCGGAGGAGAGCCAGCGCAGGTCGTTGGCGATCTTGATGAGCGAGCAGGCGATCGTCTTGAGCACCCCGCTCGCCTCGACCACCGCATCCTTGGCCGACTGCGCCTCGAAATGGTTCCCGGCCTCGCGGAAGTCGGCGGAGAGGACCTCCGAGAGCCGCTCGGCCGCCATCCAGCCGAAGTCGGGGTGGGTGTTGATCCCGGTCCCGACCGCCGTGCCGCCGAGCGGCAGCTCCCCGAGCGCCGCCCGCAGCCCCTTGAGCCGCGCGATCCCGTGGGCGATCTGGCTGGCGTACCCCCCGAACTCCTGGCCCAGCCGGATCGGGGTCGCGTCCTGCAGGTGCGTGCGGCCCGCCTTCGGCACGTCGTCGAGCTCCTCGGCCTTCTCCTCGAGCGCTTCCAGCAGATGCCGCAGGGCGGGAACCAGCTCGGCCTCGATCGCCGCCAGCGCCGACACGTGCATGGCGCTCGGGATCACGTCGTTGCTGGACTGGCCCAGGTTCACGTGGTCGTTCGGATGGACCGGATCCCTGGAGCCCACCTCCCCGCCCAGGAGCTGGATCGCCCGGTTCGCGATCACCTCGTTCGCGTTCATGTTCGTCGAGGTGCCGGAGCCCGTCTGGAAGATGTCGAGCACGAAGTGGTCGTCCAGCTCCCCCACCATCACCTCGGTCGCGGCCTGCTGGATCGCCGCGGCCAGCTTCTCGTCCAGGAGCCCCAGCTCCGCGTTCACCTCCGCCGCGACCTTCTTGATCGCGCCCAGCGCGCGGATGAACCGGCGATCGAACCGAAGGTGGCTGATCGGGAAGTTCTGGCGGGCCCGCTCGGTCTGCGCGCCGTATAGCATGCCGGCGGGAATCCGCACCTCGCCCATCGAATCCGACTCGACCCGCTCGGCGACTGGCATCTCACCCGTTGCCATGCGCCCCTCTCCTGTCACCCTGTCAGAATCGCGTCCCACTCCTCACCTGCGGCAACCCACGGCCTTCATGACGGCTCAGAACTCGACCGTGTCCCCGACCTCGACGCCGTGCTCCTCGAACCACCCGAGCCGCATCTCCAGGGCGTACAGGGCCGGAGCCCTCGAGGTGTGGGTGTCGTCGGTCATCGGCTCCATCTGCTGGATGTCCACGATCCGGCCGCTCCGGTCGATGAAGGCGACGTCCAGCGGGATCCGCGTGTTGCGCATCCAGAAGGAGAGGAGCTTCTGGTCCTCGTAGACGAAGAGCATGCCGTGGCTGTCGGGGAGCGAATCGCGGAACATGAGGCCGCGCTGTCGCTCCTCCTCGTCGTCGGCGACCTCGACCGTGACCGGATGCCCGGCCACCGTGATGCGCACCGTCCGGACCGTGGGGTCGGCGGCCGGCGCCGCGCCGGCGTCCTCGCCCCCTCCTCCACCGGTGTCCTGTCCGACGGACCGCCCTTCCGCCGCGGCGCGTGGGGTGCCGGCGCCCTCCGGGTCCGCGTCCGCGCCTTCGGTCGGGCCGCAGGCGAGGAGCGCGAGAAGGAGCCCCGGCCCCACCGGGATCCGTCCCGGGAGGCCTCGGCGCGGCCGTGCCCGTTCATGTCTCACCGTGCACCTCCGGGTCGGTGGTTCTCCTCCAGCGCCGCGAGCTGCTCCAGGGCGCGATTCCGGATCTCTTCCGCCGAGGGATGCGGCCGGACCAGCTCGCCGTCCCGCACCAGCTCCTCCAGCAGCGGCTCCGACCCGGCCCCGCACTCGGCGCACCGGACGTGTCCGCCGGCGGCCTCCAGAGGAAGGATCCGTCGGGTCCCGCAGGCCGGACACCGCACCACCTGCTTGGCGCCCGACCACTTTCCCCGCTTCGCGACCGCGCGACCCTCGATCTCGACGATGTCCATCGAGAAGTCGACGATCGGGGCGGCGCTGATCGCGCCTCCGACTCCGTACCCTGCCACCAGCGGGTTCAGTTCCCGGATCCGGTCCTCGTCGATCCCTCCGCTGGCGAACAGCTTCACCCGCTCGAAGCCTCTCCGGTCCAGCTCCCAGCGCACCTCCTCGAGGATGCGGTAGAAATCCCCGCGACGGGTGCCGGGCGTGTCGAGGCGCACCGAGTCGAGCGCATCGCCCAGCGCCTCGGCCACCCGGACGGCCTCGAACTTCTCGTCGCGGAACGTGTCGATCAGGGAGACGCGGGGGATGCCTTCGGCCACGACCTCGTGGAACGCCAGGGTGGCCTCGACCGTGTCGTCCATGATCAGCACGAGCGCGTGCGGCATGGTTCCGGCCGGCTCGACCCCGATCAGCTTCGCCCCCGCCTCCGTGGCCACGGCGTCGCATCCCCCCAGGTACGCGGCGCGCTCCACCACGGCCGAGACCGAGGGGTGGAGCCGTCGGGCGCCGAAGCTCAGGACCAGGCGATCGCCCGCCGCCCGTCGGCACCGGGCGGCCGCCGTGGCGCAGCCCGATGCCTGGCAGAGGAAGCCCAGGACCGCCGTCTCGTGGACGCAGAACTCCTGGTAGGGGGCTTCGATCTCGAGCACGGGCTCCAGGGGGCGGAAGATCGTGCCTTCCCGCATCCCCCGGACGCTCACCCCCACGTCGGCGAGCAGCTCGAGCGCCTCCTCCACCCCCACCAGGACCGCCCATTCCCAGTCGGCCGGCAGCGACTTCGCCACGAACTCCGCCCGGACGCGGGGGTCGAGGCCGCGGCTCCGCAGCACTTCGAGCGTCCGCCGGAAGTAGACGTCCGTCACCTCGCCGCGCCGGATCTCCTCCGGCGTCACCGCGTGAAGTCTCAAGGCGTTCCGCCTCCGGGTGAAAGGTCGATCGGCCCCGGCGGACCCGTCCCCCGGCCGCGGCGGAGACCGCCGGGCGGCGAGGCGGCGCGGGTCGCTGGGGCACGGAATCCGGTCCAGGGCAACAACGTAGAACATTGTGCCGGGCGCGGCACCCGCGTATGCATGCGGAGCGACCCATGGTAGACGACGCCCTTCGCGAGCTCGCGCACACGGCCGACATCGGCTTCGAGGCCGAAGCCGCCTCGCTCGAGCGCCTGTTCCGGCTGGCGGCCCACGGCCTGGTCGAGGCGCTCGGGGCATCGGCGGATCGCGAGGCGGCGGCGGTCCGCGACGATCTCGAGCTCGAGCGGCCCGACCTCGAGCGTCTCCTCGTCGCCTGGCTTCGCGAGCTCCTCCACCGCTCCACCGCCGAGCGCATCGTTCCCGACGTGGAAGAGGTCCGGATCCACGACGGTGGCGAGGGGGACCCCGGCCGCCTCGACGCCCGACTCGCGTGGCGACCGTGGGCCGACGGCCCCGTTCGCGAGATCAAGGGCGTGACCTACCACGAGCTCCGGGTCGAGCGAAGCGGGGACGGATGGCACGCGCGGGTCGTGCTCGATGTATAACCCCTGCACCCCGGAAGCGACGCACCGAAGCCTGGTGGACGGATGGAAATCCAGCTAGAGCGCGTCGACGAGGTCCGCTGGCGCATCCCCCGGACGGGCGAGATGCGCACGGACGGGCTCATCTTCGCCGACGAGGAGATCGTCGAGCACCTGCAGGAGGACAAGTCCCTCCAGCAGGTCGCCAACGTGGCCTGCCTGCCCGGGATTCGCGGCAACTCCCTCGCCATGCCCGACATCCACTGGGGCTACGGCTTCCCGATCGGGGGCGTGGCCGCCTTCGACGCCGAGGAGGGGATCATCTCGCCCGGCGGCGTGGGCTACGACATCAACTGCGGCGTCCGGCTCATGCGGTCCGACCTCGAGGAGTCCGGGGCTCGCGAGAAGATCGAGCCGCTCGTGGAGGGCCTCTTCCGCGCCCTGCCGAGCGGGGTCGGGGCGAGCCGCACCGACGTCGTGCTGAGCGAGGGCCAGGTGCGGGAGGTGCTCCGGAACGGCGCCCGCTGGGTCGTGGGCGAGGGCTACGGTCTCGACGAGGACCTCGAGGCGATCGAGAGCGGGGGGCGGCTCGAGGGAGCCGATCCCGACGCCGTCAGCGCGCGGGCGATCTCGCGGGGCACGGAGCAGGTCGGCACGATCGGCTCGGGCAACCACTTCGCCGAGGTCCAGGTCGTCGAGGAGATCTACGACGAGGGGGCCGCCGAGGCGTTCGGCCTCGCGCCGGGCGAGGTGGCGGTCATGATCCACAGCGGGTCGCGCGGCCTGGGGTACCAGATTTGCGACGATTACCTGGAGACGATGCTCGATGCCGCGGAGAAATACGGCATCGATCTGCCGGATCGGCAGCTTTGCTGCGCGCCGATCCGCTCGGATGAGGGTCAGCGGTATCTCGGGGCGATGGCGGCGGGCGCCAATTACGCCTTCGCGAACCGCCAGATGATGGCGCACAAGGCGAGAAACGTGTTTCGGAACCTGTTCGGCGACGAGATCGGCGACTCGTTCCGCACCGTGTACGACGTGTGCCACAACATCGCCAAATTCGAGACGCATCGCGTGAACGGCGAGGAGGCACGCGTCTGCGTCCACCGGAAGGGGGCGACCCGGGCCTTCCCGAAGGGACACGAGGAGCTGCCCGGGCGTTACCGGGAGATCGGCCAGCCCGTCTTGGTGCCGGGGGACATGGGCCGTTACTCGTACGTGGCCGTGGGGACCGCCGAGGGGTACGGCGAGACGTTCGGCTCGAGCTGTCACGGGGCGGGGCGTCTGATGAGCCGGACCCAGTCGCGGAAGCGGATGAAGGGCCGGGACCTGTTCCGGGAGTTCCGGGAGAAGGGGATCCTGGTCCGGTCGGACAAGCGCAACACGGTCGCCGAGGAGGTGCCCGAGGCGTACAAGGACGTGAAGAACGTGATCGACGTCGTCGAGGCGGCGGGAATCGGCCGTTCCGTGGCCCGGCTCCGGCCGCTGGGCGTCGTCAAGGGCTGATGCGGCGGGACCGCGACTCCTGATTTCCGGCGGGCGCGTTCCCGCTCCGGCGGGCGCGACCGCGAGGTCGAGGGCGTGAGCGACGAGGATGCGGAAGGAGGGATCGGAACGATGATCCTGCCCAACGTGCGAGCTTCGTTCGGGCGCGAGGAGGCGGCCTGGCTGCTCGGCCTCCTCTCGGAAGGCGACCCCCGCGAGGAGCGTCGCTGGGGATCGGTCCTGAGCGAGCGGGGACTCGACCCCCTGCTGGACGACCCCCGCATCCTCGAGGCGATCCTCGAGCAGCCCAGGCTGCACCCGCTGCCGGCCGGCCTCGTCCTCTACGTCATGCTCCGCCACACGTTGCTGGGCATGGGCATCGAGAGCCGCCTCCTGGCGGATTACGTGGCGGCCCTGGTGCTGGAGTTCGGACAGGGGCGGCGACCCTTCCGGATCGCCGAGTACGACGACAAGGAATACTTCTACCTGGTCGACATCCTCGAGGACCTCGGGGAAGCGAGCGGCCGCCGCGCCTTCCTCCTGCGCGCCCACCTCGGCAACTTCGCCCTCTGGCTCTCGGGTCTGTTTCCCGACCACGTCTCGCACCGTGAGCATCGGAAGGGCGGTCCGGGCCTCGACTACTACGAGGAGATGGGCCAGACGGGCTACGCGATGGCCGCCGACGACCCGCACGCCCGCCACGAGTCCCTGGACGCCCTCTACCGGGACGCGGCCGAGACCTTCGGGCCGGTGCGCCGCGCGCTCAACGCCTTCTCGGACCGCTACCTGCTGCCGA
>CAYMQZ010000081.1:0-10693 GCA_964392705.1 uncultured Gemmatimonadota bacterium | reverse complement strand
CTCTCGCTGCTCGAGCTGCTGCCGCCCGCGACGCTGCTCGTGGACCTCGACCCCTCCGGCGCCGAGCGGCGGCGGCGGCTGTGGAAAGAGACGGTCGAGGCCCGCCGCTACGAGACGGACGAGGCGCTCCCGGCCGAGGCGCTGGTGCTGCCCCCCGACGAAGCGGAGGGACGCCGCGCGGCGCTTCGCCGGCTGGAGCCCTGGGATCCCGCCGCCCTGGCGCTCGGGATCGAGGCGCCCCCGACCATCGACCGCGACGTGGACCGGCTGGTCGCGGAGGCGCGAGCGGCGATCGAGCGGGACGAGAGGGTCCTCATCCTGTGCGACAACGAGGGCCAGCTCGAACGGCTGGAGGAGATCCTCGCCCGCCACGGGAGCGTGGCCCTCGCTCGCGAGGTCACGCTCGCGATCGGCTCGGTAAGCGGCGGGTTCCGCCTGTCGGGCGGCTCGCGGCCCCTGCTGGTGCTCACCGACCACGAGGTCTTCCGGCGCTCGCACCGGCTGCGTCGGGAGAGCCGGTTCCGGGGGGCCGCCACCCTCGAGTCCATCGCCTCGATCCGGCCCGGCGACTACGTCGTCCACATGGACCACGGGATCGGTCGCTACCGGGGGCTCGAGCGGGTGACGGTGGGGGGCGAGACGATCGAGACGCTGGAGATCGAGTACGCGGACGGCGAGACCCTGCGCCTCCCCCACTACCGGCTGGACCTCGTGGAGCGGTGGAGCGCGCCCGGCGAGAACGGCCGCGGCGCCGAGAACGGCGGCGGCCCCGAGCCCCCGCGGGTCCACAAGCTGGGCGGCAAGCGGTGGAAGCGGCTGAAGGCGCGGACGATCGCCTCGATCGAGGAGACCACGGCCGAGCTGCTGCGCCTCTACGCGCAGCGCCGGCTGGCCGAAGGGCACGCCTTCTCGGAGGACACGCCCTGGCAACGGGAGATGGAGGCGGCCTTCCTGTACGACGAGACGCCGGACCAGCTCGCCGCCTGGCGGGACGTGAAGGCCGACATGGAGGCGCCGCGCCCGATGGATCGCCTCGTGTGCGGCGACGTGGGGTACGGGAAGACGGAGATCGCGATGCGGGCCGCCTTCAAGGCGGTGCAGGACGGAAAGCAGGTGGCGCTCCTCGCGCCCACCACGGTGCTGGCGGAGCAGCACCTTCACACCTTCCGGGAGCGCATCGCGGGCTTCCCGGTTCGCATCGAGGGGCTCTCCCGCTTCCGGACGGCCGCCGAGCAGCGGGACGTCGTGGCCGGGCTGGCCGACGGGACCGTGGACATCGTAGTCGGCACGCACCGCCTCCTGAGCTCGGACGTCGAGTTCAGGCGCCTGGGGCTGCTGATCGTCGACGAGGAGCAGCGCTTCGGCGTGAAGCAGAAGGAGCGGCTCAAGGCGCTCAAGACCTCCGTGGACGTGCTCACGCTGACGGCGACGCCGATCCCCCGAACGCTCCAGCTCGCCCTCGGGGGGATCCGCGACCTCTCGCTCATCGAGACGCCGCCGCGGGACCGGATGCCGGTCATCACGCACGTGCTCGAGTGGAACGACGGGATCCTCGAGGACGCCCTTCGCCGCGAGCTGGACCGCGGGGGACAGGTCTTCTTCGTCCACGACCGGGTACAGACGATCGACGCCCTGGCGAGACGGGTCCGGCGCCTGGTGCCCGACGCCCGCGTCGCCCTGGCGCACGGACAGATGCCGGAGCGGAAGCTGGAGGACGCGATGGTGCGGCTCATGGAGGGCGAGATCGACGTGCTGGTCTGCACCTCGATCATCGAGAACGGGCTCGACATCCCGAACGCGAACACGATGATCGTGCACCGGGCCGACCGGTTCGGCCTCGCCCAGCTCTACCAGCTTCGGGGACGGGTCGGTCGGTCGCACCGTCGGGCGTACTGTTACCTGCTCGTGCCGCCCGACCTGAGCGAGGACGCCGAGCAACGGCTCCGGGTGCTCGAGCATCATACCGAGCTGGGATCCGGCTACCAGGTGGCCGTCGAGGACCTGCGGCTCCGGGGCGGCGGAAACCTCCTCGGGGCGCGGCAACACGGATTCGCCACCGCCGTGGGCCTCGAGACGTACCAGCGCCTCGTCGAGCGGACCGTGCGCAAGCTGAAGGGCGAGGAGCCGGAGGGCCGCGAGGCGGCCGTCCGGGTATCCGTCGAGGGGGAGGCGTATCTTCCCGACGGGTACATCCTGGACGCCGAGCAGAAGATGCACCTGTATCGCAGGCTGTCGAGGCTGGGGCGCGCCGAGGAGGTGGAGGCGCTCCGCGAGGAGCTGCGGGACCGGTTCGGGCCGGTTCCGCGCGCGGCGGAGCGACTGCTGGCGGCCGCCGAGCTGCGCGTCCTGGGCGGCCGGATCGAGGCCGACTGGATCCGGGTGGGCGAGGACGCCGCGCGCATCACGTTCCGGTCCGACGCCGTGCCCCGTCTCAACCTGCTGAAGGACGCCATGACCGATCGCCAGATCCGAGTTGAAGTCCGCCGGCTCGAGCCCTTATCCTTGGTGCTGCAGCGGGCGGGGGTGGAAGCGCTCCTGCCCACGCTGGTGGCGGCCCTCCGCATCCTGTCGTCCGACGGGGAGAGGGTCGCGGCCGCCGCGGGAGGAGGCCGAGGATGAGGAGGGAGCGAGCCCCGCTGGCAGGTCGAATCCCCGGGGCGGCCGGGGTCGCCCTCCCCGTCCTCGCGCTCCTGGCGCTTCCCTGCCTCTCCGCGATGGCGGCGCCGGACTCGGCGACGCGGGTCGGACTCGCCGGCCAGGAGCCGTCTCCCCCCGTCGAGGCCCCGTTCGGGAGCGCCGACAGCCTCCAGCTCGTCGACGACGTGGTGGCCATCGTGGGCGACACCGTGATCCTGCGAAGCGAGATCGAGCAGGAGCTGCTGCGGCTCCAGTCACGCGGCGTCGGCGTGCCGGAGCCGGGAACCCCCCGATACGAGCAAGCCCGGCGGGAGGTGCTCCAGGGGATGGTCGAGCAGACGATCCTCCTCTACCACGCCAAGCGCGTGCCGGAGCTGGCCCCCGGCGACGCCCGGCTGGAGGAGGAGGTCGAGCGGCGCTTCGGCGAGATCCGCGCCCAGTTCGACTCCGACCAGGCGCTGCAGGCCGAGGTGGAGCGGGCGGGCATGAACATGTTCCAGTTCCGCCAGATGCTCCGCTCCCAGGCCCGGGCCGAGATGCTGCTGCAGAACTTTCGAGGCTGGCTGGCCCAGAACGGCGAGCTTCCCCCCGTGGCGGTCAGCGAGAGCGAGATCCAGGAGTACTTCGACCGCTTCGGAACGGGCGAGACGCGTCCCGCCACCGTCTCCTTCGACCGGATCGTGATCGACCCCGAGCCGGACTCCGCCGATGCCGCCAGCGCCCGGGAGCGGGCCGAGCGCGCCCTGGAGGAGATCCGGGCCGGCACGGAGTTCGAGGTCGCCGCGCGGCGCTACTCCGACGACGAGGGCACCCGCGCCGAGGGGGGCGACCTCGGGTGGCTGCGGCGCGAGCAGGTCGTGCCCGCCTTCGCCGACGTCGCCTGGGCGGCCCCGCCGGGACGGGCCGTGGGCCCCGTCCGCACCCGGTTCGGGTATCACGTGATCAAGGTCGAGAACACGCGGGCCAGCGAGCGGAAGCTGCGCCACATCCTGATCGAGCCGGAGATCGACGACGCGGACGTGGAGCGCGCCCGGGAGCGCGCGGCCGCCCTCGCCGACAGCCTGCGGGACGGGGCCGATCCGGGGCGACTCGCCCGGCGCCACGACCTGCGGGAGGACGAGGTCCGGCTCGACCAGGTCCAGATGGACCAACTCCTGAACCGCTTCGGGGCCGAGTACGCCCGCCGGCTCGCCCAGCCGGAGACCGGGGAGATCGTAGGTCCGTTCGAGGCGCTGGGCGAGACCGGCCGGGCCGCCTTCGTGGTGATCCGGGTGCGCGACTTCAAGCCCGAGGGGCCGTACGAGTTGGAGGACGTGCGCCAGAACATCCGGCGCCAGTTGCTGCAGCAGAAGCAGTTCTCCCGCTACCTGGAGGACCTCCGCGACGCGACGTTCGTCGAGATCCGCCTGTAGCCGTGGCGAGCGTGTCGGAGGCTCGGGGCGCGGCCGTGAGGGGGGATGCGCGCGGAACCGGCGGCCGGAGCCCGTGAAGGGGACGGCCTCCCCGCTCCCGAGAATCGGGATCACCGCGGGCGATCCCCGCGGGATCGGTCCGGAGATCCTCCGGGCGGTGCTGCGCGACCCGCCCGCCGACGCCCGCTTCCTGGTCCTGGGCCCGGCGGACGTCCTCGAGGACGGACCCGGCGAGGGCGGATCCTATGAGAGCCGACCCGGCGAGGGCGCGGAGGGCTTCGGCCCGGCCCCCGGCGCGCCCGAGGTGGAGCTCGAGGCGGTGGGTGCCGGCGGCGGTCCGCGGCTCGACGAGACGGAGGCCGGTCGCCTGGCCGGGCTCGCCATCGAACGGGGGATCGAGCTGGCCTCGGCGGGAGCGCTCGACGGCCTGGTCACCGCCCCGATCTCCAAGGCCGCGCTCGCGCGGGCGGGGTGGCGGTTTCCGGGTCACACCGAGCTGCTCCGCGAGCGCACCGGCGTCCCGGAGGTGACGATGATGATGACGGCCGAGCGGACGCCCCTGGGAGGGCCGATCCGGATGGCGCTGCTCACCGCGCACGTTCCGCTGCGCGAGGTGCCGGACCGGCTGGACGAGGACCTGGTCGTTCGCCGGGGTCGGATCGCCGTGGACGCGCTCCGCCGCTGGTGGGGGATCGAGCGCCCCCGCATCGCCCTGGCGGGCCTCAACCCCCACGCCGGCGAGGGGGGCCTGTTCGGCGACGAGGAGTCGAAGGTGCTCGAGCCGGCCGCCCGCCGCCTGGCCGCCGAGGGCGAGGCCGAGGTGAGCGGGATCTTTCCGGCCGACACGGCCTTCCGGCGCACGATCGAAGGGAAGGACGACCTGCTCCTCGTCCCCTATCACGACGTCGGCCTGGCCGTGCTCAAGACGGTGGCCCGCGACTCGGGGGTGAACGTGACCGCGGGGCTTCCCTTCCCCCGGACCGCGCCCGACCACGGGACGGCGTTCGACATTGCCGGCCGCGGCCTGGCGGATCCGGGGTCCATGACGGCGGCGGTCGAGCTGTGCGTCCGCTTCTGTCGCCGGGCGGCCGGAGCCGGCGGCGGCGGGACGGGAAGCGCCGCGCGGACGGGAACCGAGGCGTCGACGGGAACCGGGACCGGGGCGGCGGCGCCGTGATCCGGCTGCTGGACGTCACGAAGTCCTATCCCCGGAGCGGGGCGGCCGTCCACGAGGTCAGCTTCCGGCTCGGCAAGGGCGAGTTCGCCTTCCTGACCGGCCCCTCCGGCTCCGGCAAGACCACGATCCTCCGACTCGTCCACATGCAGACCGAGCCGACACGCGGCGAGGTGCGCGTCACCCGCTACTCGTCGAAGACGATCAAGCCGCGCCAGATCCCGGACCTGCGGCGGCGCGTGGGCTACGTGTTCCAGGATTTCCGGCTGCTCGAGAACAAGACGGCGGCCGAGAACATCGGCTTCGCGCTCGAGGTCACGGGGACGGCCGGCAAGAAGATAGGCCCCAAGGTGCAGCGGCTGCTGAGCCAGGTGGGGCTGGCGGCCAAGGCCCGCTCCTTCCCCTCCGAGCTGTCCGGGGGAGAGAAGCAGCGGGTGGCGATCGCCCGGGCCCTGGCCACGGACCCCCTCATCCTGCTGGCCGACGAGCCCACCGGCAACCTGGATGAGCGCGCGAGCGCCGGCATCTTCGACCTCATGCGCCACATCAACCGGCTGGGGATGGCGGTGCTGCTGGCCACTCACGACGCCGACCTCCTGCGGGCGCACCCGGAGGTGCGCGTGCTGGAGCTCGAGAACGGCGGGCTGGTCTACGATTCCGGGGGTGACGGTGCGGGCGCGGACCACCTCCCCGAGCCGCCTGCGCCGGCGCCCGAGCCGCCGGGACCGGGGCCCGAGCCGCCGGGGGGCGAAGCGTCCGAGGCGGGACGCGAGGCGCGCGGGCCGCGGCCCGAGCCGCCGGAGGCGAGCGGGTGAACGGGATCCGGCCGCTCCGCGAGGCGGTCGCCGCCTTCCGACGCGCCCCCCTCCTGGGAGGACTCTCGGTCACCGCGATCGGGCTCAGCCTGTTCATCGTCGGCCTGTTCGCGCTCACCACGTACAACATCGAGGTGGCCCTCTCGGGCGTCGAGGAGCGCGTGGAGGTGGTGGGCTACCTGACCGAGGACGCCACGCCCGAGCAGGTGAGGCTCGCGAGAACCGAGATCGGCGGCTTCCCCGAGGTCGAGGAGGTCCGCTACGTCTCCAAGTCGGAGGCCCTGCTCGACGCCTCGCGCGAGCTCCCCGAGTTCTCCGACATCTTCGCGGACCTCGAGGTGAACCCGCTCCCCGCCTCGCTGGAGCTGTCGCTCGCGCCCGGCTACCGCGAGCCGGAGCACGTCCGGACCGTGGCGGACCGATTGGCGACGTACGGGTTCGTCGAGGACGTGCGGTTCGGCCAGGATTGGGTCGAGCGGATCCACGGCCTCCGCCGGATCGCCGGCGCGGCCGCCCTCCTCCTGGGGGGTGCCTTCGCGGGCGTCGCGGTGATGCTGATCGGCACGGCGGTCCGGATGGCGATCCTGGCCCGCTCCGAGGAGATCTCGATCATGCGGCTGGTGGGCGCCACGGAGGGCTACATCATGCGGCCCTTCCTGGTCGAAGGGGCGATCACGGGGCTCCTGGGCGGTCTCCTGGCGCTGGGCCTCACGCGCCTCACCCACTCGCTCGTGAGCCGGGGGGTGCTGCGAATGGACTGGCTGCCGGACCTGTGGGTCGTGGCCGGCGTGGCCGCGGCGGGGCTCCTGGGCATGGGGGCCGCGGCCTTCGCCGTGCACCGCGAGCTGAGGCGCCGCCGTGTCCTGTAGGGGCCCCGGCCGGGCCCTGGCGATCGTGGGCCTCGGCCTCGCCGCCGTCGCCGGCCTCGCCCTCGCCCAGGAGGAGTCCCTCCAGCGCCAGATACAGGAGAGCCAGCGGCGCCTGGAGCAGATCCGCGGCGAGCGCGAGCAGCTCCGACGCGAGCTCGAGAACCTGACGGGACAGGTGCATTCGGTCACCGCGGAGATCGAGAACCTCGAGCGGCAGATCGGCAGCTCGGCCAGCGTGATCGCCGAGCTGAACACCCAGCTCGCCGCCCTGGCCGAGCAGGTGAACGTCACGACGCGCGACATGCTGTGGACCCACGATCGCCTGCTGACGCGCGAGGTCGTGCTGCGGCAGCGGCTCCGCGAGATCTACAAGCGGGGTCCCCTGGCGCCCATCCAGGTCCTCCTGGCGGCCGAGTCCTTCTCCGACCTCATCAACCGCTACAAGTACCTGCACCAGATCGCCCTCTTCGACCGCCTGCTGGTTCGGGAGGTGAGCCGGCTCGAGGGGGAGCTGGAGGCCCAGCGCGAGCGGCTGGCCCTGGAGCTCGAGCAACTCTCGGGCGCCCGGACCGACAAGACCCGCGAGCTGGAGGACCTGGAGCGGCTGGAGCAGCAGCGGCAGCGGCGGCTGCAGGGCTACACGCGGCGTCAGTCCCAGGCGCGCACCCGGCTGGCCAGCCTCGCGCAGGAGGAGGAGCGGCTGCGCGAGGCGATCGCCGAGCTCGAGCGGGCGCGTCGCGCGCGCGAGCGGGCGTCGGGCATGCCCAGCACCTCGACCCTGCGGACCTCCGACCTGGGCAGCCTGAACTGGCCCGTCGAGGGCTCGATCGTCTACCGGTTCGGCCCCGAGCGCGACGGAGGCACCACCTCCCGCCGGGATGGGATCGGCATCGGGGCGGCCGCCGGCACGCCCGTGCGCGCGGTCGAAGCCGGACGCGTCGAGTACGCAGGGCCCCGCAGCCTCTACGGCCAATCGGTCATCGTCAGCCACGGCGGCGGCTACTACTCCGTCTACCTCTACATGCAGAGCCTGGACGTCGGCATGGGCCGGCAGGTCGAGGCGGGGCAGATCCTGGGCCGCGTGGGCGGGGCGGGGACGCCCGAGGGCCCGCACCTGGAGTTCCAGATCTGGGAGCCCGGCGGGGGCGGCATGCCGCGCCCCGTGGATCCGGTGCGCTGGCTCCAGAGCCGCTGATGGGCCTCGCGCCGCTGGCCGGACACGAGGAGCGGAGGGCGCGTATCCGCCTCGCGGCCTCGACGGGCCGCTTCCCGCAATCGCTGCTCCTCCACGGCCCCGCCGGCGTCGGGAAGCAGCGGCTGGCCCTGTGGACCGGGGCCTTGCTCCTGTGCGACGAGCCGCCGGCGTCGGCTCCCTGCGGCCGGTGCCGGAGCTGCCGGCTGGCCGACCGACTCGAGCACCCGGACCTGCACTGGCACTTCCCGCTGGCCCGACCGAAGGGGACGTCGGCCCACAAGCTGGGCGAGAAGCTGGAAGAGGCGCGCATGGAGGAGCTTGGCCGGCGTCGGGGGAGCCCGCTGGCGCCGCCGGACGAGGAGGGGCCCCGGGGCATCTACCTGGCCGCGGTCGAGGAAATACGCTCGCAGGCCGCCCGTCGCCCGGCCATGGCCCGACGCAGCGTCTTCGTCCTCGGGGACGCCGAGGCGATGGTGCCCCAGGCCGCCAACCCGGAGGCGGCGAACGCCTTCCTCAAGCTCCTCGAGGAGCCTCCGTCGCACGCGTTCGTGATCCTGACCTCCAGCCGGCCGGGGACGCTGCTTCCCACGATCCGGTCGCGCACGCTGTCGTTGCGCGTCCCGCCGCTCGAGTCCGACGAGGTGCGGCGGTTCCTGGTCTCCGAGGTCGGGCTGGAGGCGGACGAGGCGGGGCGGGCGGCCCGGCTGAGCCAGGGCTCCATCGGCCGCGCGCTGCGCATCGCGGCCGGCCGGGAAGCCGGGGAGCGAGAGCTCGCCACCGCCATGCTCGGAGCGGTCCTCTCGGGCCGGGAGTCCGATCCCCTGCGGATCGCGGCCACGCTCCCCTCCTACGGCGCGCGGGGCGAGTTCTCCGCGGCGCTGGCCGCGCTGAACGAGCTGCTGCGGGACCTGATGAGCGCTTCGGTCGAGCGTGAGGAGCTGGCCTTCGATCCCGAGCTCGTCCGCCGCGTCTCGGGCGGGCGGCGCCCCGAGCCCGCGGCCGTGACGCGCGCGATGGACCGGGTGGAGGAGGCGCGGTCCGCGGCGGCCGGGAACCTGAACCCCCAGGCCATCGCCGCCACCCTGCTGCTGGACCTGAGACGGACGCTGAACGCACGATGAGCGAGAGCGAGAAGCGGGTGCCGTCCCACCTGGACGAGAGCGGACGCGTCCGGATGGTGGACGTGGGAGACAAGCCCGTCACCCGACGCCACGCGGCCGCCGAGGGAACGATCCGCATGCGGCGGGAGACGCTGGACGCCCTCCTGGCGGGCCAGATGGAGAAGGGAGACGCGCTCGCCGTCGCCCGCCTCGCCGCGATCGGGGGGGCCAAGCGCACCGCCGACCTCGTCCCCCTATGCCATCCCCTCCCCCTGGAGGCGATCGACGTGGAGGTGCGGCCCGAGGCCGCGCTGCCGGGCGTCCGGGTTCGCGTGCGGACCTCCGCCGAGGCGCGGACCGGGGTGGAGATGGAGGCCCTCACCGCCGTGGCGGCCGGGCTGTTGGCCGTCTACGACATGTGCAAGGCGATCGACCGGGGCATGGAGATCGGTCCGCTCCGGCTGCTCGAGAAGTCCGGCGGGGTTTCCGGCGACTGGCGGCGACAGGCGGAGTGAGCTGCCGTTATGACATGACGGCCGCCCGGCTAGCAGGAACCTTGCATGTCAGGGTCGGGTATCGGGCGGGCAACTCGGGAACCGTCGTCTCGTCCCGATCCGGCCGCGCGCCGGTGCTCGGGGCGGGACCTTTTTGCAGGAGACCTTTTTGCATTTGCAGGAGACCTTTTTGCAAGAGCGGGATGATAGATGACGAGCCAGAGACTTCGCGCCCTCGCGGTTCGGGGCCGCTGGACGTACCGACGATTCAGGTGGAAGGTGCGGAAGAAACGCCTGCCCGACGGGCGGGCCCCTTCCTCTTCCCTTCGCACCACGTCCCTCGCGCTGTTCCCCGTCGTGCTCCTCCTGACGGCCTCGGCGGCCGTCCTGGGCATCGATTGGGCTTCCGAGCGCCGCTCCGGCGTGGAGGGTCCCTTCTACGCGGCGTCCGACTGGGCGCTCGCGCCCTTCCAGGAGCTCCGTGGCCAGGTCGTGGGAGAGTACGCGGCCCGCTTCGGGGTCGGGAAGCGCCTGGCCGGCCTGATCTACGAGACGGCGATCGAGGAGCGGGTGGACCCGAACCTGGCCTTCCGGCTGGTGCGGACCGAGTCCTCGTTCCACCCGTTCGCGGTGGGACCCGCCGGCGCCGTGGGGCTGGCGCAGGTCCGACCCACGACGGCCCGGTGGCTCGACTCCACGATCACCCGCGAGCGGCTGTTCGAGGCCGGGACGAACCTCCGTCTCGGCCTTCGCTATCTGCGGATGCTGCTCGACATGTACGACCACGACACGCGGCTCGCCCTCCTCGCCTACAACCGGGGTCCGGGCACGGTGGCGGCGCTCCTGGCGATCGGGGAGGACCCCGGGAACGGCTACGCCTCGCGCGTCATGGGCCTGCCGCGGGTGAAGCAGATCGTGGTCGACCCGGCTCCGGCCGGTCCGACCGCCCTGACCGCGGCTCCCGGGGAGGCCGCGGACGAAGGCTCCCCCGCGGCCG
>CAYMQZ010000080.1:6465-10726 GCA_964392705.1 uncultured Gemmatimonadota bacterium | reverse complement strand
CCGGGCCACGGCGCCGGAGACGTCTCGGCTCGCCGCATCCAAGCCTAGGTCTCGCCCACCTCCACGGCCCGACTCCAGATCGCGTCGAACATCTCCTCCGTCAGCCGGCCCGTGAAGGTGTTCTGCTGGCTGGGGTGGTAGGAGGCGATCAACGCCAGGCGGTTCGAGCGCCAGGTCCAGCGCTCCCGCTCTCCGTCGCCGGAAGCGATCTCCAGCTCGAGGCCGTGCTCGAACGCCGGCATCGGCGACGGCACCGCCAGCTCGCGGTCCCGGAGCAGCCGCAGGATGTGACGGTAGGCGTAGCCCCCCAGGGCGACGACCACGCGGACGTCCTCGAGGAGGTCCAGCTCGCGCTCCAGGTACCCGCGGCAGTTCCCCCGCTCCGACGGCGTCGGCCGGTTGTCGGGCGGGCAGCAGCGCACCGTCGCCGTCACGTAGGCGCCGTCGAGCCGGAGGCCGTCATGGCGGGACGTGGATTCGGGCTGGCTGGCGATCCCCGCCCGGTGGAGGGCCCGGAACAGCCAGTCTCCGGAGCGGTCTCCGGTGAACATGCGCCCGGTCCGGTTGGCGCCGTGCGCGGCGGGGGCGAGCCCGAGGACGAGCAGCCAGGCGTCGGGGTCGCCGAAGCCGGGCACGGGTCGTCCCCAGTACTCCTGGTCGGCGAACGCCGCCCGCTTCTTCTCGGCCACCCCCTCGCGCCACTCGACCAGCCGCGGACAGCGGCGGCACCGGATGACGCGGTCGTCCAGCTCGGCCAGCGCCAGTCGGCGCCGGTCGCCGGGCTTTCGGCTCACTCCTCGTCGTCGTCGACCGAGAGCGGGATGTCGGCCCCGTCCTTCGCGGCCGACAGGACGATCGAGGTGTTCGTGCCCTCGATCCCCTGAAGGCCGAGCATGCGCTTGATCTCGCGGTTCATCGCCGTCTCATCGCGAAACCGCCCGATCACCAGGATGTCGAAGTCGCCCGTGATCTCGTAGACGTGGGTCAGGTGCGCGTCGTCCGCCAGCGCCTCCACGATCCTGGGCAGCGCCTCCCCCCGGGCCTTGATCTTCGTGACGGCCACCAGGGGGAAGCCCAGCCTGCGGTAGTCGACCACCGGCTTGAAGCCGGTGATCACCTCCCGCTCCAGCAGGTCGGAGAGCCGGTTGCTCACCGTGCTGGGCGAGACGCCCAGGTCGGCGGCCAGCTTGCGAATGGAGCGACGCCCGTCCTCCCGAAGGGCCTCGATCAGCCGCTCGTCCAGGTCGCGGTACGTCAACGTCTCATTCCTCCTCCGCGGTGGCCTTCACTTGGAGGTCCGGATCCGCCGCCGACGGCGGCTCGCCGGACGTCTCCCGATCGTAGAGTCGCGGCTCCCGGCGGCGCTGCGCCCCCAGCGGGTACCGCCAGTACGTCCACGGCTGGGACAACATGTGGCGGGCGGTCAGGTGCGCCACCGCCTCCGGAATGTCCTCCAGGACGCCCACCCCGCTCCGCACCTTCGCGGCGTCCAGGGCCCGCAGGCGGGGCTCGACCCGATCCCGCGGCCCGCGGCTCCACAGCGCCCGAGCCAGGTGGCGCAGGCCGAGGACCGGCACGTCCCCTCCCTCCGGCAGGAACGAGATGGCCCGGACGAACGGTGTGTGGAAGACGAGGCCCGCGTCCACCTCCGCCAGCCAGGTTCCCGGCTCGCCCTCCCGCGCGCTCCGCACCGCGTCCCGCCGGTGGCGCCTCCCGCGCTCCCCCTCCGCCAGTCGTTCGTACGGCATCCACAGCTCCCGATAGTGGGCGTCCGCGACCACCCATTCCAGGGCGCCGGCGTCCTCGCCGTCCGCCCGGACCCACAGCTCCACGCGCTCCCAGTCCCGCTCCCAGAACTTGTTGAGCTCCGCCGGCGTGAGCATCAGGTAGCGCCACACCCAGTAAGCGCGCCCGTCGAGCCACCAGGGCGCGTCCAGCTCCCGCTCGTACGGGCGCGCGGGCTCGTCCCTGGAGTAGAAGAGGAGCACCGGGGGCACGGGCCGCGGCATGAAGAACCAGTCCACCAGCAGGTAGAGAAGGAACAGCCCCGCCAGCGAGCCCAGGAAGGGCCACCAGCTCTCCACGGCGGCGGGATGCAGCACATCCAGCAGATATCGCCCGAACAGGATGGGGAGCGCGCCGAGCAGGGCGACCAGCAGGTCCCGGTAGATCAGGTACAGCACGACCCCCAGGAGCGGGAACCCCACGGGGATCCAGTAGCGGAGCACCAGCTCCAGCGCCCCGGCGGCCGAGAGGACGGGGACCAGCACCGCCGTGGCCAGGATCGCGGTGAGCGAGGCGAGGGGCAGCTTGTAGGTGGGGTAGAAGAGGCTCGTGAAGCCCGCGATCACGCGTGGGTCGAGGACGTCGGCGGCCAGGCTCCCCCGCTCGGTCGAGACCCGGACCCGGCCCGGCCCGGTCGCCTGCAGGCGGAGGCGGTGGGGCTCGAGCGCCGAGAGGACCGCCTCGCCCAGCTCCCGGCGGAAGCGGAGGCGGTAGCGGTGACCCAGCCGACGAAACGCCCGGAAGGGCAGCAGCAGCGGGCCGAGGAAGAAGAGGACCAGGTAGTAGCGGGAGAGGGGCACCTCGAGGTCCGGGCGGTCGAGACCGGCGCGGAACAGGGCCGGATCCACCAACCCCTCGTCCACGTGGGCGCCCCGGACCATCGTCCCGAGACCCAACACGCTGGCCCAGTAATCCACGAAAAGGAAAGGGCCGCGAAGCAGCTCCCGCCTCAGCATCCATTCGACCAGGGACCCCTTCGCCGTCCCCGCCTCGCGCGCCTCCTCCATGCCTCCCAGCCTACCGGTCCGGCGTCGGCGCTGCACCGTCGACCGGGACCGGCGACGGCCTCCCACCGCCCAGCCTACGCGTCCGGCGTCGGCTTTGCACCGCCCGGCCGCGGGACCCAGGTTGAGCCCGATGACCGCGCTCCCCGATCCGCTCCTCGACTTCCTCCGTCTGTTCAACCGCGGCGAGTACTGGGAAAGCCACGAGGCGCTCGAGGACGCCTGGCGGCGGACGAACAGCGGCTTCTATCACGGCCTCATCCTGTACGCGAGCGCCTTCGTGCACGCCCGGCGCGATAACCCCCACGGAATCCGGGCACAGCTCGAGAAGGCGGAGGGCGCCCTGGCGCCCTACGCTCCGAGCTACCTCGGCCTCGACGTCGCGGAGATCCTCGAGCACGCGCGCCGCTGCCGCGCGCTCGTCCGGCGACACGAGGGCGGAAGCGCCGGTGGCCCCGGAACGAGCGAGCCGGGCTGGCGCGAGCGGATCCCGTTTCCCGAGTTGCGACCCGATGCTCGGCTCGTCCGCGGCGACGAGCCCGAGCTCGGCTGAAGGGCCGGAGGGCTACCCCTCCTCGCCGCGGATCCGCCGGGTGAGGGCCGGCACGATGCCCAGGGTTCGCGCGTAGAGGGCCAGCTGCCCCCGGTGGTACATCTCCTGGGCGATCCCGTGATGTAGCCAGGCCAGCCGGGTCCCGAACTGACCGTCGAACCGCGGGATGAGCTGCAGCATGTGGAGCTCGCCCACCTCCCGGAAGCGTCGCTTCCCGTCCTGCAGGGTGCGCTCCATGGCCTCCAGGAGCGGCCCCTTCTCGCGCAGGACGCGGACCTCGCCCGCGTGGCGCTCCAGCAGCTCCGCGAAGGGCAGCCGGCGAAAATCGGACTTCTCGCGGCACAGCTCGCCCGCCATCATCTCCGAGACCTCCAGGATGTGGGCCGCCAGCTCGCCCACGCTGCGCACTTCCGGGACCGGGCGATAGTCGAACCGGTCGGCGGGCAGGTTCCCGAGCTCCGCGACCACGCCCTGTCGCGCATCCGTCCACGCGTCCAGGGTCTCCTCTAGCAGGTTCTCGAACACGACGACCCTCCTCTCGCCTGGCGCGCCGACGGCGTTAGGTTGACGGCATGAGCGAACTCGTCCCCGAGGCCCACGATGTCGTCGTGGTCATCAGCCGTCCAGGCGACGGCGAAACGCGGACGTTCGTCGTCGAGCCTCCGGAAGAGGGCCCGGCCCCGTCGCTCCCCGACGACCTGACCCGCGAGCGTGATCTCGTCTCCCACATGCGGGAAGCCGGGTTCCGCCTGACGATGATCGGAGGGGGAAGCCGCTCCGACGAGATCCGCCGGTTCTACTTCCGGCCCGCGTAGCGCACCCGCTCACAAGGACGGTCGCATTCGAGTGGCCGCACTAGCGCCCCGGCGGGCTCCGGGGCGCGACGCCGACCCGGCCGTCCGTGCACGACGCCGACCCG
>CAYMQZ010000080.1:3790-6365 GCA_964392705.1 uncultured Gemmatimonadota bacterium | reverse complement strand
CGACGCCGACCCGGCCGTCCGTGCACGACGCCGACCCGTCGTCCGGGCGCCCACGAATCGTGTAACGTCCAGCCACCTGCCTCGTCCAAACCACACGAGCCGGGTGGGCGTCATCGAGCCTGGCACGCGGCCGCAGCCCGCTGCCGCGACTGCGGATATCGTGTCTAACAGCCAACGATTGCTACACTTGTAGCAGCGTGCCGCTCACGTGGCACAGTCCTTTCGGGAATGGACGGAGGCTTCATGACCCACCGGGCCCTGCCCGAGAGGTCGAACCACCGTACAGCGAACCCGAAAACGACGAGGAGGCACACATGCGAAATCGGAGCTTTTTAGGCACCCTCGCGGCCCTGGCTTTCCTGCTGCCCTTCACCGCCGGATGCGGTGACGACGCGACGGGGCCGAACGGGGACGACGAGGGCACCGCGCGAGCCGTGGTGACCGACGATCCGAACTCCGGCAGCGCCTCGGTGGCGCCCGGCGACGCGCGCTTCTCGCAGAGCTTCACCGGCGCGCAGTTCGAGGGGACGTTCTCGGGCCAGGCCCAGGTCCAGATCTCGGTGGACGGTGAGACCTGGATCGACCTCGGGTCGGCGCAGAACGTGAGCTTCGCCATGCAGAGCAACGAGCAGGCGGTCGTCCACGCCTCGGCCAACGTGCCCGCTCAGACTTTCACGCGCGTTCGCCTCATCCTGAGCAACGGACAGGCGACGGTCGTGAGCGGCTCCGTCGGCACGATCCCGATCACCACGCAGGTGCAGATCATGGTCGCGGGCGGGAGCGAGATCATGATCGAGAAGGCGCTGAGCGTGGACATCTCCGCCGGCTCCGAGACCACGGTCGTCTTCGACCTGAACTCGGAGAGCTGGGTCAACGAGACGAACGTGCAGAGCCAGGCCGCGACCGCCGCCGAGGTGGCGAGCGCGACGACGGTTCGGGTTCAGTGACGGTCGTCTGATTCTTCGAAGGGTCCGCCCGGATCGCGGGGTTTCCGCCCCCGATCCGGCGTGACCCATCCCTGACGAACGAAAGGTAGCCGACGAGAAAGCGCGCGGCCCGGCCTCCGCCGGCGTCGCGCGCTTCCTCATCCCCCCCTCGATCGACCCGTTCCTGGTGCCGGCGCGACTGGGCGTCCGGGGTCGAGGGTCAGAAATGCCAGAAGAGGGAGACCTTGAGGCGCGCCTCGAACGGCTCCTCCTCGGCTAGCGGGAAGCCGGCCGAGGCGCCGAGGAAGAGGGGCCGATCCGCAATGGGCGCGAACTTGATCCCGGGCGAAACGTTCACGACATCCTCGCCCACGGCCTCGCCGCTGATCCCGCCCGACCCGTCGAACTCGAGGAGCGTCTGCAAGCGCGGCGAGACATGGTAGAGGATCGACGCGTTCCAGCCCAGCTCCGTCGCCACCTCCCCGGGCTCCTCCTGGTTGAACGGGATCCCGAAGATCAGCCAGCCCACCAGCTCCCATCCGCCCCTCAGGAACCCCAGGTTCACGAAGGGCCCGAGCTCGTACTCGTCGGTGCCCAGGGTCGCCGCCACACCGCCGCCGCCGGTGTGTAGAGCGGGTCGAGGGACCGGGCCGCCCGGCGCCCGCGACCCCGCGGCCCGGAACGCGCTCGCGGGCCGATCCACGGCGCCTTCCGAGGCCGCGGCACCCTCTTCCTCGTGCTCGTGGCTCGCGTCCTCGGCCGGGCTCCCGTTCGTCGGGAACCCCATCTCGACGCCGTAGCCCAGCAGCAGGCCGGCTTCCTCGAAGGCGTAGTTCGCGAACTTGAAGGCCACGTCCAGGTTGCCGAAGGCCGTCTGGGTGTAGGTGTAGGGCAGCCCCATCTCGATGCTGAAGCTCCGGTGGAACGCGTACTCGGCCTCCAGCACGCCCGAGTTCTCCTCCTCCCCGTCCGGGAAGTCGAAGAACTGGTGATCGACCCGGATCTTCGTGTCCGGCGAGACGGACTCGGCGATCATGGGATGCGAGAAGTGGAGGCCGGCGTGGTGCCCCGCCTCCTGCTCGTGAGAGTGTGACTCGTCGTGCTCGTGCTGCTGGCCGAGCGCCGTGGCGGGCATCGCCGTCGCCAAAGCGACCGAGAGCGCGGCCAACCACGAGCAGCGGACGTTCCGATGCCGTATCGATGGAGTGGGCATGTCGCCTCCGATCCCGAACGAAGGTTCGGCGCGGGCGTCGACGGCGGTCCCCACACGGCTTCAGCGCGCGGCGGACGTCCGTCTCGCGCTCCGCGACGTGTCTCTGCGAGCGATCAGGTCGGGATCAGAGGAGCGGCGGCGCGTTGGGCGGCGGCAGGTATTCCGTGGGAGGAGCGCGAAAGCCCAGCTCCGCGGCCCGGTCGGCCGGTACGATCCGCAGGGACGCGGGTGGTAGGACCCGCACCTCCGGTCGCGAGACGGGCAGGATCGCCGCCGAGCCCGAATGAAAGCCGTCGGGACAACAGCAGGGCCCTTCGGCGCCCCCGTGGAGCGGGCTCGAGTCGAGGGCGGACGTGCCATGGTGACCGGACGGGGCGGGGGTCCGCGGGTGGTGGTGGTCGCACTCGTGGAGCGCGTACGCCTCGCCGACCAGGGT
>CAYMQZ010000080.1:0-3690 GCA_964392705.1 uncultured Gemmatimonadota bacterium | reverse complement strand
CCCCTGCGCTGGTACCAGGTACGCCAGTGGAACAACAGGACTCACCGCAAGGTGCTGGTCGTGGACGGCGAGGTCGGATTCACGGGCGGCGTGGGGATCGCGGAGGAATGGACCGGGGACGCCCAGGACGCGGAGCACTGGCGTGACGACCACTTCCGCCTGCGGGGCCCGATCGTGGGCGCCCTGTCCGGCGCTTTCGCCGACAACTGGACGGCTGCCACGGGCGAGGTGCTGGCGCCCGCAGAGGGCGCGCCGGAACGGGAGCGCTCGGCGGAGGCGGTCGGACGGAGCGCACCCGACCACGCCCGGATCGTCCCGCTCTTCACCTCCCCGCGATCCGACATGTCGACGATCGGCTTCCTCTACTGGCTCGGGCTCCGTACGGCACGCGCCAGGGTCGACATTTCGACCCCGTATTTCGTCCCGGATCCTCTCTTGACCGAGGAGATCGCGGCCGCCGCCGAGCGGGGCGTCCGGGTGCGCCTGCTCGTCCCCGGAGAGAGGAACGACTCCTGGCTGGCTCGCTACGCCAGCTTCACCCGGTACGGAAGGCTGCTACGAGCGGGCGTGGAGATCTACGAGTTCGAGCCCACGATGCTGCACGTGAAGACGGTCCTGGTCGACGACCGCTTCAGCATCGTCGGGTCCTCGAACTTCGACAACCGCTCCTTCGAGCTGAACGACGAGATCGCCCTGCTGGTGGACAGCGCGCCGCTGAACGCGGCGATTCGGAGCAGCTTCGCGAACGACCTGGAGCGAGCGCGACGGGTGACCCGGGAATCCCACCGGTCCCGCGGGCTCTGGACGCGGATCCGGAGTCGAGTCGCGATCCTCTTCCGGGAACAGATCTAGCGGGGCGGACCTCCGCTCAGGCCCGCTCGACGATGTAGCAGACCCGCCAGTGCTCCATCATCTCGGGATCCTCCGGGGACTTCGGGGCGGCCGCATCCTCGGGAATGTCCTCCCCGGGCCCGTACCACCCGAGCCAGCCCTCGATGGGACCCGTCAGCTTCCGGCGATAGAGCTCGAGCTGCTCGTTCTTGCTGAAACGGTCCACCTCCTCGCCGTACAGCTCGATGAGCAGCTCGTCGCCCGCCTCGCCCTCGAACAGCACCTTGTCCATCTCACGCTTGTTCCAGGCGGGATTGTCCGTCATCTTCCACGTGCCCTCTTCGGGCAGTTGCGTCACCCGCTCCTGGCCGCCGCTCGACACCTTGGCGCGGAACCTGAAGTTGCCGGTCTTCTTGAAGAAGCCGGGGTCCATGGTGTCCAGCACCTGGATCCACTGGAGGCGAACCCGAATCCGCTCGCCGTTCTGCTCCGACATCGGTACCTCCTGGCATCGTTGTCCGCTGCGGCGCCCGCGCCTCCCGCCTCTCCGGGGCACCAAGCCTACCGGACCGGGCCGGCGCGTGAAAGAGGGCATTCCGACCGCCGCGGACGGAGCCAGCTCCGTGGCCGGCCGGCAAGGCTGAATCTGGCGTGACCGGGCCGGCGACCACAACCTCGCGACGGCGAGGCGGCGCTTCCCCCGGGCGTCGTGATGCCCGAGGCGAGCACCGACGTGATGCCCGAGGCGAGCACCACCCCGGAGGACGATCGTGGCCATGATCCCCGAACCGCCCGTCACCAAGCTGAGCCCCCGGCCCGAGATCGAGGGCTGGATCGAGGAGCTGGAGCGTCTGCGGGAGGACGAGGCCCTTCAGGACGACGAGACGCAGAGCGAGCTCGAGGCCCACCTGAACGACGCGCGGACGTGGCTCGGGTGGGACCTCCACCGACGCGTGGTCGAGGGGGGAGAGGAGCTCATGGCGGTCCTCCGGGAGGTGGGCGCCCTGACGCGGAAGCCGGGGGCGCCTCCGCCCCCCGCCTGAGCTCGGGGAGCGACTGGGCATGGCGATCTTCGAGCGGCTCGAGGCCCGGGATCACGAGAAGGCCGTCTTCTTCCGGGACGGCCCCACCGGCCTGCGGGCCATCATCGCGATCCACGACACGACGCTGGGCCCGGCGCTCGGGGGCGTCCGCATGCATCCGTACGCGAGCGAGGCCGAGGCCCTGACCGACGTGCTGCGGCTGGCGCGGGGGATGACGTACAAGGCCTCGATCAGCGGGGTCGACCTGGGAGGCGGCAAGGCCGTCATCATCGGCGATCCCCGGACGATGAAGACTCCGGCCCTGCTCGAGGCGTTCGCGCGATCCGTCGAGCTGTTGAAGGGCGAGTACATCGCCGGTCAGGACATCGGCACCGACTCGCGGGACATGGCCGTCATCCGCGGTGTCACGCCGCACGTGACCTGCGTCCACGGGGAGGCCGGAGGGCCTGGGGATCCGTCCCACGCCACCGCGTTCGGCGTCACCTGCGGCATCCGGGCCGTCCTCGCCTCGGTCTTCGCGTCCGAGGAGCTGGAGCGACGGCACATCGCGATCCAGGGGCTGGGGCACGTGGGCTCATGGGTGGCCCGCTACTGCGGCGAGGTCGGCGCGCGGCTCACGGTCACCGACCTGGTCCAGGACCGCGTGCAGTGGGCGATCGACGAGCTGGACGCCGAGGGCGTGGATCCGGACGCCATCTACGACGTCGAGTGCGACGTCTTCTCGCCCTGCTCCGTGGGCGCGGTGGTGAACGACGAGACGCTCGTCCGGCTCCGGTGTCGCGCCGTCGCCGGCGGCGCGAACAACGTGCTCGCCGAGCCCCGACACGGGACGGCCCTGGCCGAGCGCGGGATCGTGTACGGGCCGGACTACCTGGTGAATTCGGGCGGCCTCATCCGCTGCCACGAGGAGGTGCGCGGCGGCCCCACCGACGACGAGCGGATCTTCGCGAAGGTGGAGCAGATCTACGACCAGACGCTCCAGGTCGTGCGGACTGCCGAGGAGCGAGGGATCGGCACGGCCGAGGCCGCCGACCGGCTCGCCGAGGCGCGGATCGCCCGGGCCCGCGAGCGCGGCGAGGCCTGGAACCCCCTGCGGAACGCGTAGGGACGCCGGAGGCGCGGCTGAGCGAACGCGGGGATCAAGCGCCAGGAGCAGGGCCGCGAGCGCCGGGCGTCCGGCACGAGTCGGCGTTCTCATCTCAGTCCACGTAGTAGGAGAACCGGACGGCCCGGACGATCCCGTCGCTCAGGTCGAAGCGCACGGGCTCGTCCACGGGTCCCGTGCCGCACGCGTAGACGAGCGTCCCGTCCTCCGTCGCGTCCGGCTCGCCGAGCGCCTCGACGAGCCCCTCCCGCGTCGCGCCGGGCCCCAGGACGCGGTAGCGCAGGTGACGAGGGTCCCGCACCATCGCGCTCTCGGTGAGCTCTCCGCCGTCCGGCACGCGGCGGATCGTCACCACGAGGTCCGGATAGCGGACCGTGAACACGGAGTCCGTCGCCTCCGGGATGTGGCGGTTCGGCTCGGTCGCGACGGAGACCTCCTCCGGCTCCCCGAGCGCGGCGCGCAACGAGGCCCGCGAGTCCACCGGCACGGCGAGCCCGCGCTCGTGGAAGGCGCGGCAACGCTCCCGAGCGGTGGCCCCCTCCGGGACCTCCGACGGCTCCGCCGCGGGCGGGGGCGGCGGCGCCCCCTCGCCCGCGTCGCCCCCTTCGCCCTCCCGCGGGGCGCAGGCGAGCGCGGCCGTCAGGAGGCCGGCGGCGAGGACGCGCAACCGCGCCGGACCGCGCGACGCCCGGAAGAGCCGGTCCAGCGCCT
>CAYMQZ010000079.1:0-10757 GCA_964392705.1 uncultured Gemmatimonadota bacterium | reverse complement strand
CGCCCGGGGCTCGCAGGGGACGCCATTTCGCGCATTTTGCGCCCTGCCGGATGGCCCGCCGCGATTGTGGAAAACCTCTCAAGCCCAGGCTACGCATCTAGTTATGCGAAGCCAACGTCCTTGCACGGAGCTTGCCGTCTCCTTCCGGCCGAGCCGACCGGAGCGAGGGGGAGAAGGCGATGCGGCAGATGCGGGGTGAAGCGGAGAAGGGACGCGCCGTGATGACGCGCGGCGCGCTGGCCGTTCTGGGTTGCGGGGCCCTGCCGCTCCTCGCCGCCGGCTGCAGCGAGGGCGGCATCACGGGCCTGGGGGAGACCTTCGATCCGGCGGCGACCGTCGCGCTGCTCGAGAACGTGAGCGGCGCCGCCGAGGAGAACGTCTCGGCGGTCCACGCCTCGCTGGCGGGCGGCGTGCTGGTGCAGGCCGCGGCGTCCGAGGCGTCGGCGGCCCGACGGCCCGGCGGCTCGCTTCTGGGGCGGGTGGTTCGGGGGTCCGCGGTCGAAGGCAGGGCGGATGCGCCCACCTTCGGTTCCGTCGTACGGGCCCCCGTCCTCTCGCTTCACGCTTCCCGAGCCACCGCTTCGGCGGATGCCCTCATCGCGCTGGTGCCCGACACCCTGAAGGGACGCACGTTCGGGCTCGAAGGGGGCATCGGCGGCTACCACGTCATGCCCGAGGCGACGGGCGCGCCCGCGGACGGCGTGCGCTTCCGGACGTACGAGCTGGACCCGGTGACCGCTCGCCCGCGGCGCATCCCCCTGAATCGGGAGGGGCACCTGGACGTCCGCGAGGCGACGGGTGCGCTCCCGCGCCTCGAGCTCCGCGGGGTGCGGCGGGACGGGCGGACCGACCTGGACCTCTACCTGGAGGGTACGGTCTCCTTCGGCGAGACCGAGCTCACGAGCGGTCTGGAGTCGGCCGGCACGATCCTCAGGGGCGATGATGAGGTCGAGTTCTCGCTGAGCGAGCGCATCGCGTTCACGGATGGCTTCAACCGGCTGGAGATCGTCTTCTCCCGTCAGATCGCCGTTCCCGCGAAAGGCCGCTCGGTCGCCCTGGAATGGCAAGGAATCGCGGCGGCGGGAGACGCGGGCGTGACGAGCAGCCTCTCGTTCGTCCTCACCATCGTGGACGGCTCGCACACGGCGCTCGTGGACGTGACGGCCACGGACACATCGGTGACCGGCACGGTGCTCTACGATGGAGCCACGGCCGCCGTCATTTCGGGCGATCCGTTCGCTCCGACCCTCAGCCGACCGGACGGGAGCCCGTTCTCCGCCACCGAGCACGACGCCGTTCTCGACCTGGTCGAGGGACCGGACGCGGCCCTCGCCTTCGGCGACGAGATGCTTTCCGCGCTGGCGGTGCTCTTCGAGAGTTGACGCGCTACGCTGGCTGCGGCTGCTGGCCTGCCCGACGTCGGCGGTTGCCGGCGCGCGGCGTCAGCCGGTCAGGCGCAGCCCTTCCCGCCGGATCCGCGGAAGCGCCTCCTCGAGGAACGCCTCCACGACGCTCGGGTCGAACTGGTGGCCCGCCTCGACCTCGATCCGCTCCACGACGCGCTGGGGGGGAAGGGCATCCCGGTAGGGGCGATCGAAGCTCATGGCGTCGTAGGCGTCGGCGACGGCGGTGATCCGAGCGGGAATCGGGATCGAGCCCTGGTGCAGGCCGACCGGATAGCCGCGGCCGTCCCAGCGCTCGTGGTGCGAGAAGGCGATCCCCTCCGCCATCTGCAGCACGGGCGAGTCGCTTCCCTCCAGCAACTGCCTCCCCACCACGGTGTGGGATCGCATCAGCTCCGCCTCCCACACCTCCAGCTCGTTCGGCTTGAGCAGGATCGCGTCGGGGATGGCGATCTTCCCGATGTCGTGGAGCGGGGCGGCCAGCTCGATCAGCTCGGCGAGCTCCTCGGGCAGCCCGAGCGCGAGCGCGGTCCGCGACGCGATCCGGCCGATGCGCCGGGGGTGATCCCCCGTCTCGTCGTCCTTGTACTCCACGGCACGGGCCAGCCGCTCGAGGAGCTCCAGGCGTTGATCCGCCAGGCTCGAGGAGACCTCTCGAAAGTGCGACTCGGCATCCGCGTGCCGATCGACGCGCGCGTGGAGCCAGCGGATCCGGAGTAGCGTGCGGACCCGGAGCAGGAGCTCCGTCCCCTGGATCGGCGTCCGGAGGAAGTCGGCCCGCGGAAGCGACAGCATCCTTCCGGCCAGCGCTTCCGGAACCTCGTCTCCCACGAACAGGACCGAGAACGGCTCCGCCTCGGCGGTCTCGGCCAGTTTCAGGACCGTCTTCGTCGCGCCCGGCGACCGCAGGTCGGCGATGACGAGGTCCGAGGAACGCCGGGGCGCCCGCGGGAACAGGTCGGAGCCGTCCCGCGCGGTTTGCAGGCGTCGGTAGCCCGCCCTCGCGAGCGTCAGCTCGATTTCATGCGCCTCCGGAGAGAGGATCCGGATCCGCGTGCTGGCGAACGGCTCGGTCGGTCGACGTGTGGTCATGGTGGGTCCTTCCCACGGCAGGACCCGTTCCACGATGCGCCGCGCGATCGCTCCAGGGCGCTCGTCCTTCATCTCGTTGAATGACAGACGGTTGTCAGGGAACGTGGATCGAGTCGTCCGGGACGCGACCCGGGCGTCCGCGACGCTCGCTGGTCTTTCCGCAAAGCCGCCTCGCGTTTCGCAACCGGAAGGCCGACGGCGGCGCGGCGACCGGCGCGCGCCGGTGCGAGGCCGTCGGGTCGGGAAGGGGCGAGAAAAAACCGGCGGGGCGGCGTCGGGGGGACGCCGCCTCGCCGGCGGCATGCGCTGTGGAAGGACTCTCGGCAGGAAGCGGCGCTACTGGCGCACGCGCTCCTTCAGGCCCTTCCCGGCGCGGAACGTCGGCACGTTCATGGCCGGAATGCGGATCTGTTCGCCCGTCTGGGGATTCCGCCCCATCCGAGCCTTGCGCCGACGGGTGCCGAAGGTACCGAAGCCGGTGATCGTGAAGTCGCGGCCGCCGTCGAGCTCCGTCGCGATGATGCCCTGACGCGGGTCCGTCGAGAAGATGGCGTCGATGATGTCCTTGGCCTTCGACTTCGAGACATCGGTCTTCCTGCCCAGTTTCTCTGCGAATTCGTCCTTGGTCACCTGAGTCCCCCCTCGTTAGGGTTGTGGATCGAACGGCCTGCAGCCGGCCGGACCGGCTTCGACGAAGAAGGCGACGTGAGCCGAAAAGCCGAGATGCGTCGCCATGAACAGCCAAAGGTATAAGGCATTCGGCCCCGTTCGCCAAGCCCCCGTCTTCGCGAAAAGCCCCGCGACACGCGGGTTTTCGGCGGGCGAAGTGAGGACCCGTGCGGAATCGGGACATCGCGCCGCCGACCTCGGCGCCCCCGTCGGCCGAACGGGACCATAGGTGGCTGGAATGTAACTTCATGTGAGCGAAAATGTTACAGGAAAGTAACCATGCCTCGCCTCGTTCCGGACCTCACCCCCTCGGCAGACGCAGCCGGGCCACGCAGCCCGACCCGTCGTCCCGGTTGTCGAGGGTGAGGGTCCCGCCATGGCCCTCGGCGATCTGCCGGCAGAGGGCGAGCCCGATCCCCGAGCCTTCCGGCTTCGTCGTGAAGAAGGGAACGAAGAGGTTCCCGGTGTCGGGGATGCCGGGGCCGTCGTCCTCCACCCACACTTCCACCTGACGTCGGTCGACGGACCAGCCCAGCCGCACTCCGCCCCCGGTCTCGAGCGCGGCGTCGACGGCGTTGTCGACCAGGTTGATGAGGAGCTGGTCGAGCTGGTCCCCGTCCGCCTCGATCTCGACCGGGGGTCCGGGGCGCACCTCGACCTCCAGCCGGGTCTCGAGCCCCGCCACCCGGCGCACCCAGGTGCCGACGTCCAGGGCGGCCCGCCGCGGGGGCGGGAGCCGCGCCAAGCGGGCGTAGGACGACATGAAGCGGGCCAGCGCCTCCGAGCGCCCCGAAATCACGGAGAGGCCCTGCAGCAGGTCGTCGCGACGGTCGGCGAGGTCGGCGTCTCCCGGCGACGGACTCCCCCCGGAGGCGCGTCCCCCGGCGGCGCTCCTGCCGGAGCCCGCCGCGCCCGCCCCTGCGGAAGCCGGCGCCCGCGAGAGCATCGCCTGCAGGCTCTCGGCGATGGAGCGGATCGGGGCGAGCGAGTTGTTGATCTCGTGGCTCAGGACGCGCACCAGCCGCTGCCATGCCTTCCGCTCCTCCTCGCGGAGAACGCGGCTCAGGTCGGAGAGGACCAGGAGGGTGTGCGGCCTGCCCTCCTGCCGGAAGGCGCTTCGCCGCACCTCCCAGCGGCTCGCCCGGCCCGGAAAGACCCGATCCACGACCCGGGGGGACTCGCCCTCCAGTAGCTCCTCGAGGCCGATCGAGGCGGCGGCGCGGCCCGTCAGCGCCGACTCGGGTCGATCAAGCAGCTCCTCTCCCGCGCGGTTCAGGAGGCAGAGCCGATCCGCGTCGTCGAAGGCGAAGACAGCCACGTCGATCTCCGCCATCACCCGGCGCAGGAGCGCGGTCGCCTCGAGCACTTCCAGCCTCTGCTCCCGCAGCAGCTCGCCGAGGGTGTTCACCTCGAAGGAGAGCAGTCCGAGGGGATCGTCGGGATCGCCCAGACGAGCCCGCATCGAGTAGTCCTCCTCCCGTAGGGCGGCGAGCATGTTGGAAAGCGTCTGGAGCGGACGGATGAGGCGCTCCCGGAGAGCGATGAGCGCGAGGCCCGACCCTCCGAGGACCAGCACGGTCAGCGTCCAGCGGAGCTGGCTCCCGTAGTCGCCGGCCCAGAGGAGCGCGAGGGCGATGACGACGGCCGGGAGAGCCGCGAGCGCCGCGAGCAGGGGGATGCTCGTCTCGTACGGAAGTCGTCGTCTCGGCACGCTCTCGGCTACCCCCGGCCGGCTCGAGGGGTCAGGCCGAGCGGCACCCGGCCGCCTCGTGGGTGGCGGCGGCTGGCGAAACGGAAGCGGCGGCCGGCGGTGAGGTCGAGGGGGCCTGCGGCGGGGCCGAGCCGCCTCACGGCTCGATCTCGTGCCGCTCCAGCCGCCGGTAGAGGGCGCTCCGGCTCAGCCCCAGCGACTCCGCCGCCCGGCTCACGTTCCCGTCGTGCCGGACGAGGGCCTTCTTGATCAGGATCCGCTCGGCCTCCTCGAGCGTGAGGTCGTCCAGGCCCGGGCCCCGACGGGCCAGCTCGGCCCGCGAGCGGAGTCCCAGGTGCTCGACCTCGACCCGGTCCCCCTCGGCGAGCAGCACCGCCCGCTCGACCGCGTGACGTAGCTCGCGGACGTTGCCCGGCCAGGCGTGGTCCAGGAGCGCCCGCATGGCGTCGGGCGCGAGGGTCAGGCCCTCGCGTTTGTACTTCCTCGACTGGCGCCGGAGGAAGTGGGCCGCTAGCGGGGGAATGTCCTCGCGACGCTCGCGCAGCGGCGGGATCCGGATCTCGACGGGGTTGAGCCGATAGAGGAGATCCTCCCGGAACATGCCCTCGGCCACCATCTCGGGGAGGTCGGCGTTGGTCGCGGCCAGGACCCGGACGTCGGCCCGCCGGGCGCGCGAGGAGCCGACCCGCTGGAACTCGCCGGTCTCGAGAACCCGAAGCAGCTTGGCCTGCTGCGCCGGGAGCAGGTTCCCGATCTCGTCCAGGAAGAGCGTGCCGCCGTCCGCCAGCTCGATGTAGCCCACCCGGTCGGTCTTGGCGTCGGTGAAGGCGCCCTTCACGTGCCCGAACATCTCGCTCTCGAACACGGTCTCCGAGAGGGCGCCCACGTTGACCGTGACCAGCGAGCGGTCCGCCCGCGGCGACCTGGCGTGGAGCCAGCGGGCCACGACCTCCTTGCCGCTGCCGGGCTGGCCGGTCACGAGCACGTTCGCGTCCGAGGGGCCCACCCGCTCGATGAGCCGGAGGACGGGCTGCATCGCGCGGGACTCGGCGATCATCTCCGGGAGGTCGTCCCGGCGGCGCCGCTCGTTCTCCAGCACCAGACGCCGGGTCTCCCGGAGCGCCCGGGCCAGCTCCACCTGATTGCGCAGGATGGCGAGGAGGCGCGCGTTGTCCCAGGGCTTCTCGATGTAGTCGCGGGCGCCGCGCTTGATCGCCTCGACCGCTCCCTCGATGCTGCCCCAGGCCGTCATCACGACCACGGGCAGGGTGGGGTCGAACGCGCGGATCCGGGGGAGCAGCTCCAGGCCCTCCCGCCCGGAGGTGGTGTCACGCGCGTAGTTCAGGTCCATGAGGACGACGTCGAAGTCGCGGGACTCGAGCGCGCTCACGATGCCGGCCGGCGAGGCGGCGGTCTCGATCTCGAAGCCCTCGTCCACGAGCAGGAGGCGTAGCGCGTGCAGCACGTCCTTCTGGTCGTCCGCCACCAGGACCCGCGGCGAGGGGCCGTCGACGGCGCCGGGCGCCTCCTCGGTCGCCGTCGGCGCTCCGCGCCCATCGCGGTCGTCCGTTCCGGGATCGCGCCCCTCGTTCACGAGGCCTCTCATCACCCCTCAGGTTCGCCGGGCCGGCTCCGGCGGCGGCCCGCCGCCCGCCGTGGGGGGCGCCCCCGCGGTGGGGGGCGCCTCCTCGGGCTCCACGATCCAGCCGTCGGCCAGGTGTATCACGCGGTTCCCGTACCCCGCCACGCGCTCGTCGTGGCTCACCTGGACGATGGTGGTCCCCGCCTCGTTCAGCTCCCTCAGGAGCTCCATGATCCGCTTCCCCTGGCTCCAGTGCAGGCTGCCGGTGGGCTCGTCGGCCAGGATCAACTTCGGGTTGGCGATCACGGCGCGGGCCACCGCCACCTGCTGCTGCTGGCCGCCGGAGAGCTGGGGCGGGAAGAGGTCCTTCTTCCCGACGATCTGAAAGCGGTCCAGGATGTCCGCCACCGTGGCCTGCCGTTCCTTCCGCTTCACGTCGCGGTAGGAGAGCGGGATCTCGAGGTTCTCGTACACGGTGAGGTCGTCCAGCAGGTGGTATTGCTGGAACACGAAGCCGATGTTCGCCTTGTGGAGCGCGTTCCGCTCCTTGACCTTGAGCTCGTGGACGGGGTGGCCCAGGAAGCGGTACTCGCCGCCGAACTCGCCGTCCAGCATCCCGAGGATCCCGAGCAGGGTGGACTTACCCGAGCCCGAGGGCCCCATCACGGTCACCAACTCGCCCGGACGGATGTCCAGGTCGATCCGCCTGAGCACCCAGGTGCGGCCGCCCTTGTACGGGTAGGACTTCTCGACGCCTCGGGTCCGTATCAGTGATTGCGTCATGCCGTCCGTCTCTTCCTTCCGTTCGTGGTGGGGTTCATTCCTACGGCGGAGACCCCGGCGGGTCCAGCCGGGGAGACCGATCGTCGTCCTCATTCTTCTCGAAGCGCCGTCGCCGGATCCAAGCGGCTCGCCCTGTGGGCCGGGATCCAGGTGGCCGCGGTGGCCGTCGCGGCCAGGAGCGCCGCCACGGCGAGATAGGTGGCCGGATCGGTCGGCGAGACGTCGAACAGCAGGCCGGTCAGGACCCGGGCCGACGCGAGGGCCAGGAGCAGGCCGCCTCCGACGCCCGCGGCCACGAGGCCCAGTCCGCGGGCCAGGAAGTGTCTCCGGACGTCCCCCGCCGCGGCCCCGAGCGCCATGCGCACGCCTATCTCGCGAGTGCGGCTGGCCACGGCTTCCGCGATGACCCCGTAGAGCCCCACCACCGCCAGCAGGAGGGCCACGATCCCCAGGAGCGTGAAGGTGACCAGCGCGAAGCGGTTCGGCGCCAGGGCCCGGGCGACGTAGGCGGCCATCGGCCGGACGTGGAAGATCGGCAGGCCTTCCCCCGCCGCCACCTCCTCGGCCGCGTTCCGCACGGAGGCGAGCTGGGTCCTCTCGCGCGAGGCGCTCGTTCGCACTGCCACCGTGACGTCGCGGGAGGCCTCCTGCCGGTAGGGCACGTACAGGGTCTCCCGGCCGGTGCGGCGCAGGGTCGCGTGCCGGACCGGCTCGACCACCCCCACGACTTCGGCCGATACGGGGTCGCCGTCGAGCGGGAAGCTCAGCCGCCGGCCCACGGCGCTCCCGTCCGGCGCGATCCGCTCCGCCAGACTCCGATCGACAATGACCACCCGCCCCTCTTCGACGACGTCCTCCTCCTCCGTGAAGAAGCGCCCGGCCAGGAGCCGCGTTCCCATGGCGCGGAAGTAGTCGGACGTGATCACCCGGAAGTCGGCTTCATCGCCGCCCCACACATCGGGCGGCCGCCCGCCGATCCCGTACGGCTGGGTCCAGACCTCCCCTGCCAGGGGGAGGCCGCCCACGAGGCCGGCGTGCTCCACGCCCGGAACGCCGCGCACGCGCTCCAGGAGGCGGTCCAACAGCTCCGCCCGCTCCGCCGGCCCGCCCACGCTGCCGGGCGGGAGCGTCACCCGAAAGGTAATCAGGCCTTCCGACCGGAAGCCGGGGTCCACCCGCTGGAGCCCCGCGAAGCTCCGCAGCAGGAGGCCGGTGCCGGTCAGGAGCGCGAGGCAGAGGGCCACCTGGGAGACGACGAGGGCGCGACGGAGGACGGGACGCGCCGCCCCCGGATCACGGGCTCGGAGAGCCGCCCGTCCGGCGCGCCGGGACGCGAGCAGGGCCGGAAAGCCCCCGGCCAGCAGAGTTGCCGCGAGAGCGACGCCCAGCGTGAAGGCGAAGACGGCGCCGTCGAGCGCCACTCCCTCGAGTCGTGGGACGCCCGCCGGCGCCAGGGCCGGGAGCAGGCCGAGGGCCCAGGTCGCCAGGAGCAGGCCCGCCCCGGCGCCCAGGGCACCGAGAACCCCGGCTTCCGTGAGGAGCTGGCGCGCCAGCCTCCCCCGATCCGCCCCCAGCGCGTGCCGCACCGCGAGCTCCCCCTCGCGGCCCGTCGCACGGGCCAGGAGGAGGTTCGCCACGTTCAGGCAGGCAATCAGGAGGACGAAGGTGACCGCGACGGTCAGGGCGAGGAGCGCGGGACGGGCCCGGGCCACCGCGTCCTCCTGCATGGGAACCACGTCGATCCCGATCTCCGCGTCGCGGTAGAAGGCGACTTCCTCGCGCTGGCCCGCGGCGATGCGGGTCATCTCGGCTCGAGCTCGTCCGAGGGTGATGCCGGGCCGGAGCCGGCCGATCACGGCGCCCGTGTTGTCGCTGTCCTGGTCGCGCAGGCGCTCGACCCGCCGGAAGCGGGCGAGGGGAACGCGGAGTGGCGTCCACGCGTCCGCCTCCGGCGGGATCCCCGCCTCGTGGGGCAGCAGGAGCTCGAAGTCGGGCCGGAGGACGCCCACGACTCGCATCGGGGTCCCGTCGATCCGCACGGCGCGGCCGACCACGTTCGGGTCGGCTCCGAAGCGCTCGCGCCAGAGACCGTGGCTCAGGACCACGACGCCCGGGGGCGGCGGAGGAGCCGAGTCCTCCAGCGCCGCCGAGGGCAGCACGCTCTCGCCGGGCAGGAACGTCCGGCCGACGGCCGTCTTCGCGCCCAGCACGGAGAAGAGGTTCGGGCTGACCCGGCCCAGCCGGACGTGGCTCGGCGGGTTTCGTCGCGACGCGACGGCCCTCTCCAGGCCGAGCAGGGCGTCCCGCGGGCTCGCCACGAAAGCGAAGCCGTCGAAGCTTCGCGAGCGCTCGCGGTATTGGGCCACGTCGGACGCCGAGATCCGGAGCCGGTTCGACCCGGTGGCGTCGGCCCGGTGCCAGAGCAGGACCAGGCGGTCCGGGTCGGCGTAGGGTGGGGGCCGGAGAAGCACCGCGTGCACGGCCGAGAACGCCGCGGTGTTCGCCCCGATCCCCAGCGCCAGCGTCAGCACCACCGCCGCCGCGAAGCCGGGGCTACGGCGGAGCTGGCGGAGGGCGCCGCGGAGGTCCTGGATCAGCGGGTCCACCGAGCGCTCCTGGTCGCGCAGGAGACTCGCGTGCGGCCCCGGGCGCGAGGGCCCGAGGGCCGTCGGATGAGCCAATGTTGACACAGATACATAATATAAGTTATGCTTTTATGCATGCGCACGACCCTGGTCATTCCCGACGCGGTGTATCGGGAGTTGAAGCGGCGCGCCGCCGAGACGGGAAAGACGATCTCGGGCCTGGCGACCGAGTTCATCCGGCGAGGGCTGTCGACTGAGCCTCCTTCGTCGGATCTCTCGCCCCTGCCCACGTTCAGCCTCGGAAAACCCCTGGTAGACGTGGCCGACCGAGAGGCTCTGTACGAGCTGTTCGATCGGGACAAGGGTTGGAGTGAGCAGCCGGGATCGTCCCGGGCCCGCCCGGAGCCCGATTCCGAGGCCTCCCACTCGGCGGGGGAATCCCCGACCGACCGGCCGATCGGGGACGATCCGCGGAGTGGAGCGGATGAGCCATGTTCGCCGTAGACACGAACATCTTTCTCTACGCGGCCAATCGCGATTCATCCTTCCACGACAGGGCGGTCGCGCTCGTGCGCCAATGGCGGCACGGTCCCGAGATCTGGTGCACGACCTGGAACGTGGTGTACGAGTTCCTCCGGACCAGCACGCACCGGGGAGCGTTTCCGACCCCCCTGAGCTTCGAGCAGGCCTGGAGCTTCGTCGAAGAGGTCCGGGCTTCCCGCTCCTTCCAGATCCTCAGCGAGACGGATCGCCATCCGCAGGTCGTAGCGGATCTGATCGGAGAGTGCCCATGGGCGGCCGGGAACCTGATGCACGACCTGCACACGGCCGCCCTCATGCGCGAGCACGGGATCAAGGAGATCCGGACGGCCGACAGCGACTTCCTGAAGTTCCGCTTCCTCCGGGTGGTGAACCCGCTGCGGGAGTAGACC
>CAYMQZ010000078.1:9488-11051 GCA_964392705.1 uncultured Gemmatimonadota bacterium | reverse complement strand
GGAGCGAGCGGGCGATCGGCCCGGGGACGGTCGCGGTCTGGGCCGGCGAGGAAGGGGACTGGCACGGTCGTGCCACGGTCACGCCTATCGTCCGGAGCGTCACCTTCGGCTACGACGATCTGGAGGAGTGGACGGCCGTGGCGACCGGCCGGCGCGCGGGCCACATCTACTCGCGGAACACGAACCCCACGGTCGCCGCGTTCGAGGAGAAGGCGCGCGCCCTGGAGGGGGCCGAGGCGGCGGCCGCCTTCGCCACCGGCATGGCCGCGATCAGCAACACGCTGTTCGCCCTGCTCTCCCCCGGCGACCGCGTCGTGAGCATCCGGGACACCTACGGCGGGACGAACAAGCTGTTCATCGAGTTCCTGCCCCGGTTCGGGATCGAGGTGGCCCTGTGCGACACGACCGATCACGACGCCCTGGAGGCGGAGATCGCCGCCGGATGCGCGCTGCTCTATCTGGAGTCGCCGACGAACCCGACCCTCAAGGTGCTGGACCTCGCCCGGCTGGCCGCGGCCGGCCGCCGCGCGGGGGCGACGGTCGTGGTGGACAACACGTTCGCCACGCCGATCAACCAGCGCCCGCTGGAGCACGGGGCCGACCTCGTGATCCACAGCGCCACCAAGTTCCTGGGGGGACACTCCGACGCCATGGGGGGAGTCGTCTGCGGACCCGCCGAGACGGTGCGACGGATCTTCCACTTCCGCGAGATCAACGGAGCGGCCCTGGACCCGGAGGCGGCGTACCTGCTGCTCCGCGGGATGAAGACGCTGGAGCTGCGGGTCGAGCGGCAGAACGAGAACGCCCTGCGGGTCGCCCGCTTCCTGGAGAATCAGGCGACGGTCGAGCGGGTCTTCTACCCGGGCCTCCCCTCCGACCCCGGACACGCGACGGCCCGCGAGCAGATGCGAGGGTTCGGAGGCGTGCTGGCCTTCTCGCTGGTCGGAGGGCTGGAGGCCGTCCGCCGCCTCCTGCCCCCTCTGCGCTACGCGCACCGGGCCGCCAGCCTGGGCTCCGTGGCGACGCTGGTCGGGCCGCCCGCGACCACCAGCCACGTGGAGCTCGACGCCGGGGAGCGGGCGGCCGCCGGCATCCCCGAGGGCCTGGTCCGTTACTCGGCCGGGATCGAGAACGCCGAGGACCTGATCGCCGACCTGGAGTCGGCCCTGGCGGAACTGGACGACGCCGGTGGTTGAGCCGGGCCCGCAGGATCCGCCGGGGGTCGAGCCGAGCTCACCGGACGCGGAGGAGCCCGGACCGAGCCCGACGGAGCCGCCGGCGTCCGAGCCGAGCCCCGTCGAGCTGCGGGTGCTGGACGCGCTGGACGTCGACGGGATGCTCGGGATCCTGGCGGAGCTGGTGGCGATACCCAGCACCGCCGGGCGGGAGACGCCCGCCCAGGAACGGGTCGCGGCCTGGATGGAGGAGGCGGGGCTCGCGACGGACGTCTGGGAGATCGACTTCGGCGAGCTGCGGAGCCATCCGGCCTACACGGCCGACGTGGAGCGCGAGCGCGGCCTCGGGGTCGTGGGGACGCTCGGCGGCGAGACCCTCGCCCGCGAG
>CAYMQZ010000078.1:5014-9388 GCA_964392705.1 uncultured Gemmatimonadota bacterium | reverse complement strand
CGCCCGCGAGGCCGACGGCCCGGCGCTGGTCCTGAACGGGCACGTGGACGTCGTGCCG
The DNA here is from genome assembly GCA_964392705.1 of uncultured Gemmatimonadota bacterium. Taxonomy (GTDB): domain Bacteria; phylum Gemmatimonadota; class Gemmatimonadetes; order Palauibacterales; family Palauibacteraceae; genus CAYMQZ01. The sequence goes on along the minus strand of CAYMQZ010000078.1, from coordinate 9,330 downwards.
GCCGGAGAGCTCGACCGCTGGACCCGGCCGCCCTGGCACGCCTCGATCGAGGCGGGACGCGTCTACGGGCGCGGAACCGCCGACATGAAGGGCGGGCTGTGCTGCGCCCTGGCCGCGGCCCGCGCGATCCGGGACGCCGGCGTCCGGCTGGGGGGCGCCCTGCGGATCCAGAGCGTGATCGGCGAGGAGGACGGGGGCGCCGGGACGCTCGCCGCCATCCTCCGGGGCCACCTCGGGGACGGCGCGGTGGTCCTCGAGCCCACGCGCCTGGCCGTGGCCCCCGCACAGGCCGGGGCGCTCAACTTCCGCGTGGCCGTGCCGGGCCGGGCCGCGCACGGCGCGTTCCGGGAGGAGGGGGTCGATCCGATCGAGAAGTTCGTCCCGCTGTTCCATCGCCTCCGCGCGCTGGAGGCGGAGCGCAACCGGGGCGTGACCGATCCGCTGTTCGCCGGCGAGGAGCTGCCGTTCGCGCTGGCGATCGGGAAGCTGCGGGCCGGCATCTGGGCCTCCACCGTGGCCGAGAGCCTGACCTTCGAGGGCCGGCTCGGCGTGCCGCCCGACGAGGAGCCGGCCGCCGCGCGGCGCGCCCTGGAGGAAGCCGTGGCAGAGGCGGCCGGGGCAGACCCCTGGCTGCGCGAGCATCCTCCGACCGTGGAGTGGTGGGGCGCCCAGTTCGAGCCGGCCCGCACGCCCCTGGACGCCCGGGTCGTGACGACGCTGGGGGCGGCCTACCGGGCCGCGACCGGGGCCGAGCCCGAGCTGCGCGGCATGCGCTACGGCGCCGACATGCGCCTCCTGGTTCGCCAGGGGGGTGTGCCGACGGCGCTGTTCGGGCCTGGCGACGTGCGCCAGGCCCACCGCCCCGACGAGAGCGTGCCGATCGAGGAGCTGGTGACGGCGGCCAAGGTGCTGGCGATCACGGCCCTCCGGTTCTGCGGCGGCGAGGAAGGACGAGGAGGGCCCGGCCCCGCCGGCCCGGAATGAAGCGGATCGCGGCCTGCGGGTCGCGCGAAACCGCGAGCGCCGTCGCCCCTCACCCGCACTCGCCGGCGCGAAAGTGCGCCGGCGGGCAGGCGAACTTCCAGTCGGCCCACAGCCCGCGTTCCGCCGCCATTGCCTCCTGGACGGCGGCGCGGATCCGCGCCTCGTGCCTACCGTTGGGAGGAACGACCAGGGCGACGACGTAGCCGCGCCGCGCCATCTCCTCGTTCGCCATCCGACCGTCGGAAGTGTAGAGGTAGGCGAGGTCCCGCCCGAACGGGTCCTCCCGCTCCACGTCGTACTCGACCTCGAGCTCGGCGCCGGGCGCGACGAGATCCAGCAGGACCGCGCGCGCTCGCTCGCCCCACGGTTCCTGCGCCATCTCAGGCGCGTCGATCAGCAGCAGCCGCAGCTCCCGGCCGTCGCCGCAGGCCAGCGAGTCGCCGTCGATCACGAAGGAGACGCGGCAGGGACTCGCCTCGTGCCGGGACGGCGGCGCGGTCCCCCCGTCGCAGGCCGCCGCCAGCATGGCGAGCGCCGCGGCCAGGCCCGGGGATGGCCATCCTCCCGGACGGCCCGGCGAGGACGGCCCCGGCGGACGGGGAGCGGTCACGCCTGCCGCGTGCCGGCGGGCCACCCCTAGAGCTGGACCCCGCGGGTGAGCGCGCCATCGACCACCAGGTTGGCGCCGGTCGTGAAGCTGGACGCGGGGCTGGCCAGGAACGCGATGGCCCGGGCCACCTCCCCGGGCCGCCCCATCCGCTCCAGCGGGTTGGCGTCGAACGCCTGCCGGAACGTCTCGGGATCCGTCCGCTCCATCCGCCCCCAGAAGCCCTCCTCCATGTAGATCGTCCCCGGCGAGACGACGTTGACCCGGACGCCCCCCGGCGCCAGGCCGCACGCGAGCCCCTTGGCGTACCGGATCAGCGCGGCCTTCACCGACCCGTAGGCCTGAGCCGAGGGCCCCGCCTCCCGCGCCGAGACGCTGGAAACGATGACGATCGAGGGCGCCGCGGAGCCCTCCAGTAGGGGGAGAGCCGTCTCGACGGTCCGGACCGTGTGCAGGAGGTCCACCTCGAACGCGTTCCGCCATCCCTCCTCGCCCTCCCCGGCCCCGAGCGCGCTCACGTTCGCCACCACGATATCGAGCCCGCCCAGCGCGTCCGCGGCGTCGCGCACCCACGTCTCGAGCGCCGGACCGTCGGCCACGTCGAGGGCCCGGCCGAACGCCTTCACGCCCATGGCCTCGAGCCGCCCCACGGCCTCCTTCACGCCCTCCGCGCCGCGGGCGCAGATGCCGACGTGGCACCCCTCCTGCGCCAGGGCCTCCGCGGTGTACCAGCCGATGCCGCGGCTCCCGCCCGTGACGATCGCCACCTTTCCTTCCAGACCCAAGTCCATGGCGTCATCTCTCCTTCATCTTTGGGGGGGAGGGCACCTCTGGCTTCGGTACGGAGACCTCAGCCCGCCTCGCCGCAGCCGGGCGCGTGCGGCACGTCGCCGGCGGGCGTGGGGCACGGATAGAGGTCCGAGACCCACTCGCCGTAGCCGTTGTAGGGGAGCGTGGGCACCCGCCGGCCGGCTCCCACCACTTCCTCCGTAGCCTGGGACCAGCGCGGGTGGTCGACCGTCGGGTCGATGTTCGAGAGCCACCCGTATTCGTCGGGCTGGGCGTCGTTCCAGAAGGCCGGCGGGCGCTCGCGAGTGAGCTCGATCGTGACGATCGACTTGATGCTCTTGAAGCCGTACTTCCAGGGAACGGCCAGGCGGAGCGGAGCGCCGTTCTGCTTCTGCAGGGGGTGGCCGTACATGCCCGTGACGAGGAAGGCCAGGTCGTTCATCGCCTCATCGACGCGCAGCGCCTCGTAGTACGGCCACGGATACCAGGTCTGCCGTTTCTGTCCCGGCGCCTGCTCCGGCCGGTGGAAGCTGACCATCCGCACGTAGCGGGCCTCGGGCTCCGGCTGCACGCGCTCCAGCAGGCTCCGCAACGGAAAGCCGATCCAGGGGACGACCACCGACCACGCTTCGACGCAGCGGAGCCGGTAGATGCGCTCCTCGAGCCCGAAGGCGCGCTCGAGCTCGACCAGGTCGTAGCTGCCCGGCGAGGCGACGAGCCCCTTCACCTCGACGCTCCACGGCCGGGCCTGGAAGCGCCCAACGTTCCGCCACACGCCGGCCTTGTCCGTGCCGAACTCGTAGAAGTTGTTGTGGGTGGCGACGATCCGCTCCTCGGTGATGGCACCGTGGCGATCGCCGGCCTCGAACCGCGGATCCCGCGCCGCCTCCGGGTAGAGGTCGGCCGTGGGGGTGGCGGGAACGTTGGAAAGCGGGCCCTCCTGGGCCGCGTCCCCGCGGCCGGAGCCCGGGCCGCCGGCGTCGCCGCTCGCCGAAGCCTCCCCGCGCGAAGAGTCGCAGGCGGCCAGTCCGCTGGCGCCCGCGGCCATCCCGAGCGCGCCGGCCCCGAGGGTCTTGATGAACTTCCGCCGGTTCACGTAGACGTGCTCCGGCGTCACCTCGGTCTCCGGCCGGCTCATGGCCCGGTTACGCTCGATGCGCTTCATCCTCGCTCTCCTCGGTGGGCCCCGAATTCTCATCGTACGCTCTCGCGCCGGCACACGCGAACGATCCCGCGCGAACGCCACCGGTACCCCATCGGCCGGCGAGCGGTTACCATGTTGCGGCGGTACTCTGAAGTTCGTGTTCGCCAGACCAGGCACAACCTCTCGCGAGGAGAACCCCATGGAGCGCCTTCGAACAGCTAGCGGTCACGGCCTCGTCTCGTCGATCGTCGCGGCTCCGGCCCTGCTGGCCGGAATCTGGTTGCTGGGCTGCGCCCCCGCCGGAGAAGAGGGCGCCGAGGGCGAGGCCGAGACCGAAGAAGCCGCGGCCACGGAAACGATGGCCGCCGCCGAAACGGCCCCGGAGGCCCCGGCGTGCCGGTTCACGGCCTCGGGCGCAGAGCTGACCGGCCGCGCGAGCCCGCCCGATTCCGCCAGCGCGCAGCTGGGCGATGCGACGGCCAAGCTGTGCTATGGCGCGCCCTCGATGCGGGGACGCGAGATCATGGGAGAGCTCGTGTCGTACGACGAGCCATGGCGGATGGGCGCGAACGAGCCGACCACGTTGCACCTGCCCTTCGCCGCCGAGGTGGGTGGCGTCCAGGTCGAGCCCGGGAGCTATGCCCTCTACGCGATCCCCGGCGAGACCGAATGGACGATCGTCCTGAACTCCGACCCCGACCGCTGGGGCATCCCGATCAACGACGAGGTGCGCGCCAACGATGTCGGGAGCTTCACGGTCCAGCCCGAGTCGATGGAGCAGCCGGTGGAGCG
>CAYMQZ010000078.1:0-4914 GCA_964392705.1 uncultured Gemmatimonadota bacterium | reverse complement strand
CGCTCGTCGGCGGCCCACAGCTCCCCCGGCTCGAGGCCCGGCGCGAGAAGCGGAGCGATGGTCTCCGGCGGATCGGGCCAGCCCCGGGTGACGCGCTCCCACGCGCCTCGTCCCCGGCGACGGTAGAGACGGCCGTCCGCCCTCCCCGCCACGTAGGCGGAGTGGGCGCGCGAGGCGGCGGAGGCGACCACCACGTCCGGATCGCCGGGATCGATCGCCACGCTCCGGAGATAGCCCGCCTCCAGCCCCCGCTCCGGGCTGGCCCACGCCTCGCCCCCGTCCTCGCTCTCGAAGTAGCCGTCGCCGGCCGCGACGCGCAGGGCGCTCGGCCTCTCCGGGTGGATGGCCAGCTCGTGCGTGTCCCTCGGACCGCCGGGCACTCGGTCGCGCCACGTCGAGCCGCCGTCCTCCGTCCGCACCAGCGCTCCCGCTTCGATCGCCACCCACAGGCGGCCCGCCTCGAACGGGTGAGGCGCGATCCAGCGGACGTGGTGCGTCTCGGGCCTGGGCGGGAAGGCCCATTCCGACGAGGAGGGGAGATCGGCCAGACCCCGGGCCCGCTCCCACGTATCCCCGCCGTCCCCCGACCGCCACACGGCGCTCGGCTCGGTCCCCGCCCACACGACGTCCCGCTCCGCCGGGCCGGCCGCCACGGCGGTCACTCGCTCGCCCGCCAGACCGACGGCGCTCCAGGTGCGACCTTCGTCGTCGCTCCGGAAGACGCCGCCCTCCCGGGTGCCGCACCAGGCGCGGCGTCCGAGCCGCGGATCCTCCGCGATACAGGTCGGGGCGTGGTCGCCGAGCCCCTCGACCGGCTCCGGTCTCCCTCCGGTCGGTCGGATGCGGAGCACGGAGTCGCCGGTCGCGACGAGGACGGTCACGGTCCCGGGCGCTCCCCGAACATTCCTCTCACCGGGTCGGTCCGCGGCGCCCGGCGCCGCCGCGCAGCGCTTCGACGTGGTCCCGGGCGAAGTCCTCGAGCGTCCGGGGCGGCCTGCCCGTGATCCGCTCCACCGCCTCCGTCGTCCTCTCGGTGGGCCCGCCCGCCCGCTGGTAGAGGGCGATCTCCAGCTGGGCGGCGACCAGCCAGGGCGGCTGGTTCGCCGTCCGACGCCGATTCCACGCCTCGTCGACGCCCTCGGCCTCGTAGGCGAGGGGCCGTCCGAGCGCCGCCGCCAGGACTTCGGTGGCTTCCTGGTAGGAGCGCGCCTCGGGCCCGGTGAGCGTGTGGATCTCGCCCTCGTGCCCCGGCCGCGTGAGGACGGTGGCCGCCACCGCGGCGATGTCCCGGGTGTCGATGAACGGGATGGCCCCGTCCCCCGACGCCGAGTGGACGCGCCCTCCTTCCCGATCGAACACGAGGGGATCGAGCAGGTTCTGCATGAAGTGATGGGGGCGGAGGATGGTCCACGGCAGCCCGGAGTCCCGGAGCTCGCGCTCCACGTTGTAGTGCCAGAGGCCGATCACGGACTTCGAGTGGTCCGTGGCTCCGAGGGCCGAAAGCTTCACCACGTGACCGATCCCGACGCCGGCCGCCGCCTCGAGCGCGTTCTTCTGGAGGCGCACCATGTTCTCGGAGTTGCCCGTGAGGAGGAAGAGCTTCTCGGCTCCGCCCAGGGCCTCCCGGAGCCTTCCCCGGTCGGCCAGGTCGGCCCCGACCCACTGCACGCCTTCGAGCGCTTCCCGGCCTTCCGGACGCCGGGTCAGGGCCCGCACCGCGTGCCCGGCCTCCGCGAGCCGCGCCACCAGCTCGCTCCCGATCGTGCCGGTCGCGCCGGTCACGACGATCATGCTCTCTCGGCTCCGGTCGCGTTGCGTGAACGTCGAGTCCATCGAGGGTGGACGATAGTCCCCGTCGCGACGCGCGCAAAGCCCGGAGGCGGGCGCCAGCGTTGCGTCCGCCGTGCTCGCTCACGCAGGAAGAGGGAGCCGGCGCGGCCGGCTCCCTCTTCTGTCCAGCTTCCTTTCAGCGACGGACCGACCTTACCGCGGCGGCTCGTCACCTTCCTCCCGCTGCTTCTGCGGGTCCGTCGTCTCCTGGGCCGGCTCCGGCTCGATCGCGCCGTCGATCCGGTGGAGGATGCCGTTGCTGGCGGAGGGCGTGTCGATCGTCGAGGCCGACATGCAGACAGATCGTGCCTCATCCGCTTCCGCAGGCCCAGCGGCCCCGAGCCTCACGCGTTCACCGACGCCCCGTAGCCGGCCGCTTCCAAGGCCTCGATCAACGCGGCTTCATCTATGCCGTCGTCGACCAGCGCGCGCGCCCTCTCTCCCTCCAGGGAGACCTCGGCCCGTCGGACGCCCTCCACGCCCTCCAGGGCGCCGCGCACGGCGTTCGCGCAGCCCTCACAGCCCATCCCGCTCACCTCGAGCTCGACGTTCTTCACGGGATCTCCTCCGGGTTCCAGTCCTCGTGGTCGGAGTCGAAGCTCCGGACGATGGCGGCCGCCTCGAAGCCGGCCTGGTCGACGACCTTCCGGAGCTCTTCGTTGGGGATGTCCGCTCCCTCCGCCATGGTGAGGGTGGCCAGGCCGGTCTTCAGCTTCACCTCCAGGCCTTCCACCCCCTCGAGCTTCTTGAGCTTCTGCTCGACGCCGTAGGCGCAGAAAGGACAGCTCATCCCCAGGATCTTGACCTGTATCACCCGCTCCTCGGGCGCGGGCTCCTGCCGCGCCTCCGCTTGCCGCTCCTGCCCCTCCTCCGCCTGCTGCGCGATCGCCGACGTGGAGACCACGGCGAGTCCCAGCGCCACTGCCGTCAGCGGACGGGCGAGACGCCTCGTCAGTTCCTTCATGCCTTCTCCTTTCTCACCTGTGCACTCACCTATGCAATCGCGGGGCCCTGGCTCCGCGTAACGGCGACCTCAGATCTCGGGCGCGAACCAGTGGTGGAACCAGGGGACGTCGTTGGGCCGGAGCGTCGAGTCGGTGAGCGCCTCGAACCAGTCGCGGAGCCCCGTCAGCCCCGCGAGCCCGTCGAGGCCCCACCACCAGGCCGTCGCGGCCAGGGCGCCCACCAGGAGCGCGGCGACCAGCCGCCACAGGATCTTCTTCCCGAGCTGCACGCCGAAGAGGTCGAAGTAGCGCGGGAGGACGAAGGGCATGACCAGCGTTCCCAGATAGAAGGCCGTGAGCCCCGCGTACGTCACGAACCCGGCCTTCCACAGCCCGGCGGCGAACAGCGCGTTCCCGACCAGCGGCGCCCCCGTCACGTAGGCGAGGAGGAGTCCCGCGCCGGCGTTCGCGGCCTGGACGAGCGGGCCCCTCGTCCCCTGGAGCGAGACGTAGCCGGGCGACTGGCCGAGGGCGAGGAAGAAGCCGACCCCCAGCGTCCCGAACAGGAGCGGCCACCAGAGAGACAGCGCCTGGCCGCCCACGGACGCGAGCGGGCGGCGCCAGGCCGGGCCCGCGCGCTCGATCGGACCCGGGCGCCCTTTCCCGTCCGGGACGCCGATCGCCTCGCGGGCCCGCTCCCTCGCGGCCCGCCAGAGGGCGTCCGGGAGGCGCGCGGCGCCCCACAGCAGGGCCCCCAGCACCGCCGCGGCCGCCACGAGCTGGCCGAGCGCCGGCTGCGGGCCGTTCAGCTCCACCACGAAGAGGAGGAACCAGAGGAGGATGGACTGCGCCGAGACCAGGTAGGCGAGGACGCCGCTCCGAGACACGCCCGCGGCGAGGAGCTCCTTCGCCTGCGCGAAGATGCGCCGGCGGCTGGGCGGGCTCAGGACGCCGAGCCGGACGGCCCGCCACACGGTGCGCCAACCGTCGTCGCGCCGCGCGAGCAGACGACGCCGCAGGCCCCCGATCCAGAACGACTCGCTCGCCGCGGTGAGCACTACCGCCCCCAGCCAGATCCACCAGAACATGAGGAGGAAGTGGCCGGCCGTCATCCGGGCCCACATCAGGGCGTCCTGCAGGAAGGGGGGCACGGTTACCTCTCGGGCCCGGGCGCGCCGAGGCGCCGCGCGCGGCGCCCGTCGAGGCCCTTCTCGCGATCACGCGGACGGACGAGCGCGGAAGCGCCGCTCACCGGAGCACGGAGAAACGGAACCGCGTCCCGAGCTGGAAGCGCACGTCGTGCTCCAGCTGGGCCCCGTTCAGGTCCTGGACGATCGGTACCTGGACCGAGGCCTCGAACAGCAGCCACGGCGTCGGGATCCACTGCAGGTCCGGGCTCAGGAAGAGCGTGTGCCCTCCGGAGTCCGGGTTTTCCGAGCCGGCCACCTCGTCCCGGCGGGCCGCCTCGCCGTTCAGCTCCAGGTAGGCCACCACGGTCTGGTCCGTGAGGCTCTCGTAGGTCCAGGGGACGAAGCGGAAGCCCAGGGCAGCGTCGTAGCCCAAGACGTCCCCCGCCTCGAAGCCGTCGGCCTCCGTGTTGAACCGCCAGCCGGCGTTGGCCAGGAAGCCCCAGCGCCCCTCGATGTCCGAGAAGACCAGCTCCACCGGGATGTCCCAGGAGCCCGTCCCCACCTGGAGGGGCCGGGGCGCCACCTCGCCGTCGGGAAGCCGGGCGTCCGTCGGTCCGAGGGGGACCTTCACCCCGGCCTGGAGCCCGATCCGGGTCGAGGCCTGCAGTCGGTTGTCGCTGAAGAAGATCCACTTCGTATCGATGAGCGCATCGCCGATCCCGGAGGCGTCGTAGTCCAGACGCCGGCCGTGAGGACTCGTGAAGTCCATCGACTTGTCCACGAAGGGCACGACCACGCGGAAGGTCCAGAGCGGGGTGACGCTGAACGGGATCACGCCCGCCACGGCGGCGAACGCGTCGACCTCCCGCTCCAGCGGGTCGGCGATTTCCCGACCCTCGCGGACCAGGCCGCTCCGGCCCAGGAAGGAGACGAAGCTCCGGCCCGCGTTCTCCTGGAACCCGGCCGTGATGCCGGTCGTCGTGTGGAAGGGCAGCGCCTGGGCCGGGGCG
>CAYMQZ010000077.1:0-11317 GCA_964392705.1 uncultured Gemmatimonadota bacterium | reverse complement strand
CGAGGAGGGGCGAGGCGAGCGGACGAGCGAAACGGACATCGGTGCGAGGAGAAGCCCGCCGCGAACGAGGCCCACGCGTAGCGCCGAGCCGCCTCGCGATCGCGCTCGGTTCCAATCTGGGCGATCGCCGCCGCAACCTGGAGTTCGGTCGTGCGGCGCTCGCTCGCTTTCTCGACCGGTTGCGTTGCTCGGGCATCTACGAGACGGAGCCGCGCGGCGTGCGGGCCCAGCCCCGCTTCCTGAACGCCTGTTGCACGGGCCGCTCGCGGCTCTCTCCGGGCGAGGTGCTCCGCCGGTTGCAGGAGATCGAGCGGGAGGCGGGTCGGCGCCCGGGAGGGCCGCGGTGGGGGCCGCGCCTCCTGGACCTCGACTTGCTGCTGTACGACGGCCGGGTGATCGATCGACCGGGCCTCCGGGTCCCCCACCCGCGGATGCGGGAGCGGGCCTTCGTATTGATCCCTCTGGCGGAGGTCGCTCCGGAATGGGTGCATCCCGAGACGGGACTGACGGTGCGGGAGCTGGCGGCCGCGATCTCGGCGGAGGACGTGGAGCGCTGGGGTGGATGGCACGAGGCGATGGATGGATGAGAGGCAGATGATGGGAAGCGAAAGGACTCGAGGGGCGACGCGCCGCGGTCCCCGACGTGGCGGGGCGGCGGCCGTCGGCCCGCGGGCCTTCGTCGGCCTGGGGGCGCTCGTCGGCGCGCCGGCGGTCCTCGGGGCCTTCCTGCTCTTCGCGGGCTGCGACTCGCGGGGGGACGCGGCCCGGGTCGAGGAGGGCGCCGGGCTCGGGGAGGCCGGCCGGAACGCCGCCCGGCCGGACACCACGCTCGAGCGGCTGCTCGACGAGATCCTCCCGCGCGTGGAGCGCGCCAGCGGCATGGAGGCCCGCGCGCGCCCTCGCCTGGCTCGCAGCGACACCGGCCGCCTGAAGGCCTATCTGGTCGCGCGCTTCGAGGAGCAGCTTCCGGCCGAGCGGGCGTCCACCCTCACCGCCGTGTATTCGCGCTTCGGGCTGGTGCCCGACACACTGGACCTGCGCGGCACGCTCCTGGCTCTGTACGAGGAGCAGGTGGTGGGGTACTACGATCCCCGGTCGGACACGCTGTTCGTGCTCGAGCACGTGCCGGCCGAGCAGCTCGAGATGGTGCTCGCCCACGAGCTGGTTCACGCGCTCCAGGACCAGCACGTCAGCCTGGATTCCCTGATCGAGACCGTGGAGGGCGAGAACGATCGTGGCACGGCCGCGCAGGCGGCCGTGGAGGGCCATGCCACCCTGGCGATGCTCGAATGGCAGCTGGGCCGGATGGGAGGCGTCGAGGTGGACGTCACGGCCCTCCCGGACCTGGCCGAACGGCTCGACGCCGTCTCGCCGGAAGCCCTCGGGGAAGCGGCGGGACTGCCGGCGCTCGGCCGGGCGCCGAGGATCATCCGTGAGGCCCTGCTCTTCCCCTACATCGGAGGCCTGGGCTTCGTCCAGCGCGTGTGGAAGGCGCGACCGGGCCGGCCCGCCCCGTTCGGCGGCGACCTCCCGGGGTCCACCGAGCAGGTCATGCACCCGGAGCGGTTCCTGGCCGAGCCGCGCGATGGGCCCGCGCGGGTCCGGTTCGTCTCCGGTCCGCCGACCGGCTGGGAGGAGGTGTACGCGGACGGGCTGGGCGAGCTGGAGACGCGGATCTTTCTGGAGGAGCACCTGGGCGGCGCCGCCGCGGACTCGATCGCCCGGCGGCGGGCCGCCGCCGGGGCGGAGGGATGGGATGGCGATCGATACCGGCTCCTGCGCACCCCCTCGGGCGAGCTCCTGGTGTGGGTCAGCGTGTGGGACTCGGAGGCCGAGGCCGACGAGTTCGCGGCGGTCGCGCGCGAAGCCTGGGCGCGTCGCTACGGGATGGACGCGCCGGCGGAGGCGGGACCGATCTCGTCGGGCGGGCGCGCCGTGGAGGTTCGCCGCGGCTCGGTCTCGGGCCGGTCGGCGGTCGTGGTGACGGATCGGCCGGTCGCCCTCTCGCGGGATGAGGTCGAGGCCGCGACGGACGCGCGGGCGGAAGGGGGATGAGCCCGTCCCGCGTCTCCGTGCGGACCCCGGGGACGCCGGATGTGGAGTACGACGTGCTGGTGGAGCGCGGCGCGCTGGCGCGCGTGGGCGAGCTGTGCGGGGCCTCGGTTCGGGCCCACCGCGTCGCGGTGATCGCCGACAGTCGCGTGGCCGAGCTCTTCGGCGGGACGGCGCTGGCGTCGCTGCACGAGGCCGGCTGGCGAGCCGACCTCTTCACGTTCCCCGCGGGCGAGTGGAACAAGACGCGGGAGCAATGGAGCGGGCTGACGGACCGGATGCTGGCCGCGGGCGTCGGACGGGACGCGGTCGTCATGGCCCTCGGCGGTGGCGTGACCGGCGATCTGGCGGGCTTCGTGGCGGCCACCTATATGCGCGGTGTGCCGGTGGTCCAGGTGCCGACGAGCCTCCTGGCCATGCTGGACAGCTCCGTGGGCGGCAAGACGGGGGTGGATACGGAGGCGGGCAAGAACCTGGTGGGGGCGTTTCACCAGCCCAGCCTCGTGGTGGTGGACCCCGAGCTGCTGGACACGCTCCCGCGTCTCCAGCTCCGCGCCGGCCTGGCCGAGGCGGTGAAGACGGCCGCGATCCTCGACGCCGACCTGTTCGCCTGGATGGAGCGGGGGGCGGACCGCCTGGTCGGGCCGGATCCGGTCGCGCTGGAGGAGCTGATCGTCCGGGTCGTGAGGCACAAGGCGGAGGTCGTGACCTCCGACCCCCGGGAGCGGGAGCGCCGGGCGATCCTCAACTTCGGCCACACGGTCGGTCACGCCCTGGAGCTCCTGGGGGGCTACGAGATCCTGCACGGGGAGGCCGTGGCCGCCGGCATGCGGGTCGAGGCGCGCCTCGGAGAGCGGCTGGGGGTGACGGAGGAGGGGACGGCGAGCCGGCTCTCCCGGCTGCTGGAGGCGTGCGGCCTGGACCGCCCGCTCGAGAGCGAGCGGACGGCGGCCCGGCTGTGGGAGGCGATCCGGTCCGACAAGAAGGCGCGCGCGGGGGTCGTGCGCGTCGTGCTGCCGGCGCGGATCGGAGAGGTGGCCCGGGATCCCTCGGGGGTGTGGACGTTCGAGGTGCCGGAGGAGCGCGGACCGGAGTGGCTCGAGCCCGCGCTGGGCGCTGGCCCGTGATCTGCTACCGTTCGACGGCCGTGCGGATGATCGGAGCAGGAGAGGCGATCCCGAAAACGCGACCCCCGGCGGTCCGAACCCGGGAGGGACGGTGATCTCGACGACCGTGGACGCCCCCGGGTCGAGCGTCGCCGGCGTGCTGCGCCGGCGCGCGGCGGAGCGCCCGGACGCCCCGTTCCTCCGCTTCGGCGATCGAACGTCCAGCTTCGCCGAGGTGCAGGCCTCCGCCCAGGCCATGGCGACCGCCCTGGAGAACCTGGGGGTCGTCCGGGGCGACCGGATCGCCATCGATCTGCCGAACTGGCCCGAGTTCGTCGTGGCGGCCTTCGCCGCGGCCGAGCTGGGGGCCACGATCGTGCCCCTCAACCCCGGCTACAAGCCCCGGGAGCTCCAGTTCATGCTCCGGAACTCCGAGGCCTCCGTCGTCGTGGCGGCCGAGGACTACGAGGGGACCGACTACCTCCAGCTCTTCGAAGGCATGCTCGCCGAGCTGCCGGCCCTCCAGTACCTGGTGACGGTGGGGGAGGAAGACCTCTGGTACGACGACCGCATCTTCCAGTTCGAGGACCTGGTATCGAGCGGCATGGGTCGGGAGCGGCCGGCTCCGGAGCTGGATCCCGAGGAAGAGGTCTTCGCGATCCTCTACACGCCCGGGACGACGGGGAAGGCGAAGGGGGTGATGCTCTCCCACGCGAACCTCGTGCAGACGGCGCGCGCCACGGCGGACGTGCTCCGGCTGGCCTCCGACGACGTGACGCTGTGCGCGGTCCCCCTGTTTCACATCTTCGGCCTGGGGCCGGCCCTGCTCGCCGCGCTGCACGCGGGCTCCTGCGTCGTCCTCCAGGAGACGTTCGAGCCCCGGGAGACTCTGGAGCTGGTCGAGCGGCACGCGGTCAGCGTCCTTCACGGCGTACCGACGATGTTCGTCATGCTGCTGCGGGAGCCCGGGCTGGCGGAGCGCGACCTCTCCTCCCTTCGCACCGGCATCGTGGCGGGCGCGCCGGTCGGGGAGGAGCTGGCGAGACGGGCGCGGGAGCGGCTGGCGCCCGACCTGGAGATCGCCTATGGCCTCACGGAGACGTCGCCCACGGTGAGCATCACGCGACCGGAGGACCCGGAGGCCCGGCGCAGCGGTTCGGTGGGCCGACCGCTGGAGGGCATCGAGGTGCAGGTGCTCGGGGATGACGGGGAGAGGCTCCCGCCGGAGGGCGTCGGCGAGCTCGCCGTGCGCGGCTTCAACGTGATGCGCGGCTATTTCCGCCAGCCGTCCGAGACGGCCGCCGCCTTCACGCCGGAAGGGTTCTTCCGCACCGGCGACCTGGCGAAGCTGGACGAGAAGGGCTATCTACACATCGTCGGGCGGGAGAGCGACGTGATCATCCGCGGGGGGTACAACGTGCACCCGCGGGAGCTGGAGGACCACCTGCGCTCGCACCCGGCGGTGCTGGATGTGGTGGTCGTGGGCGTGCCGAACGAGGTGCTGGGCGAGCTCATCTGTGCCTGCGTGCTCCCCGTGGAAGGCGCGCTGATCACCGAGGATGAGATCCGCGAGTACTGCAGCGAGGCTCTGGCCTCGTACAAGGTGCCGGATCTTGTGAGGTTCTTGGATGTATTCCCTATGACGCCGAGCGGTAAGGCGCGCCGGGTGGCCCTGGCCCGTCTCGTTCGCGCGCAGGAAGCGTCCCGAGGGGAGCCCCGCGACCAGTAGGCGCGGGACGCGCCCCGGGGAGAGGTCACGGCGCCCGTCGCCGAGGTGGCGGAATCGCGCTCTCGACCGTTCCCCGGGCCCGAGGCTCCCGGCGACGACAGACAGAGGGTCTCCTCGCACCGTCCCCTCCGGATCACCCGGAGGCGAGGTCGAGGGGCCTCTCGCCCGCCCCGGGCGGGTTCATGGCCCGTACACACATCGAGGCAGAGAGGAAATGAACAAACAGTATACACGGGCGCCCCACCGTAGTGGAGCGCCCTCCGGAACTTACAGCACTTACAGCTCGCCCAACGCCGCCCTTCTGATCGACTTCGACAACGTCACCATGGCCATCCGCTCCAACCTGGCCCAGGAGCTCGAGAACCTCCTGAACTCCGAGGTGATCCGCGGAAAGGTGGCCGTGCAGCGGGCCTACGCCGATTGGCGGCGCTACCCCCAGTACATCGTCCCGCTGTCGGAGTCCTCGATCGACCTGATCTTCGCGCCGGCCTACGGCTCGTCGAAGAAGAACGCCACCGACATCCGGCTGGCGATCGACGCGCTCGAGCTGGTGTTCACGCGGCCCGAGATCGGCACCTACATCCTGCTGTCCGGCGACAGCGACTTCTCCAGCCTGGTGCTCAAGCTGAAGGAGTACGGCAAGTACGTGATCGGGGTGGGACTGCAAGAGTCGTCCTCCGACATCCTGGTCCAGAACTGCGACGAGTACTACAGCTACAACCGGCTCTCGGGCCTCAAGGACGCCGCCGACATGGAGACGCAGCGGCACGACCCGTGGGAGCTGGTCGAGCGCGCGCTCCAGAGGATGACCGAGCGCGACGACGTCATGCGCTCCGATCGACTCAAGCAGGTGATGCTCGAGCTGGACTCGGGGTTCGACGAGGGCGCGATCGGCTACAGCAAGTTCAACCGCTTCCTGGCCGAGGCGGCCTCGCGCGACAAGTTGCGGCTGCGCAAGGCCGCGAACGGTCAGTACGACGTCCGGCCGGTCGGCGCGGGCGGCTCCTCGCGCGGCGGCGAGGAGGGGGACCGGCCGCGCGTCTCGCGCGGCCGGCAGGAGCGTTCCCGTTCCGCGGCGGAGTCGAGGGGACGGTCGGGCCGACGCTCGGAGGCGGCGCGCGAGACCTCCGACCGCGGAGGGGCGGGCGGGGCCGGCGTTTCGGCGGACGCCCTGCGCTCGGCCTACGATCTGCTCGCCGGTGCCGTGGGGAGCCTGTCGAAGGACGGTGGCTCGGTCCGGGACTCCGAGGTGAAGCGGAAGATGCTGGCCAAGGAGGGCGACTTCGACGAGACGGCGCTGGGCTTCCGCAAGTTCAGCCGCTTCCTGCAGCAGGCGCACGACGAAGGCGTCGTCGATCTGCGTCAGGGCGACGACGGGAACTACTACCTGACCCCGATCGAGGACGGTGGATCGGGCCGCGATGTGGGGGCCGCCACGGGCGCCCGGGAGTCCGAGGCGGAGCCCTCGGAGGCGCCGACGGAGACCCGGAAGGAGACGGCACGGAGAGGGCGTCGCGGCGGGCGGCGCGGTCGTCCGGACCGGACCGGGCCCTCCGAAGAGGGCCGGGAGGAAGGTACGGTCGTTCCGGGTCCGGTGGAGGTCGCCGGGCCGAAGGAGGAGCGCGAGGAAGAGCGGGAGGAGCGAGGCGCGGTGGCGGCGGAAGCTCCCGCCGCCGAAGAGTCGGCCGAGGGGCGGGACCGCGGACGGCGCGGCCTGGGCCGCTTCCGGCGCGGCTCTCGCGGCGGTGGCGGGGACGGCTCGGGCGGCCCGGGGGCGGCGGGCGTCGGCATCGGGCCCGTGGACGCGAGCGACGAGGCCGCCGAGTCGCCGCCGGAGCGGGAATCCGCGCAGGAGGAGCCCGCCACCGCGGCGGATCGATCGGGATCCGAGGAGGCGGGGCCCGCGGCGTCCTCCCGTCGCTCGCGCGGAGGGTTGGGCCGCTATCGGCGTGGCTCCCGCGGAGCGGCCCCCGGCGCCGCTCCGGCGGCCCCCGCCGGCTCCGGGGACCGACGGTCCGGCGAGGCGACGGAGGCGAGCGATGGCGGACCCGAGGCGGGCGGTGGGGTGACCGGCCCGGCGGCCGCCGACGAGCGTGACGCCATCGAGCACATGGTCCAGAACTATCCCGGGGTCGGCGAGCGCACGGCGAGCCGGCTGGTCGAGGCGTTCGGCGAGGAGGTGTTCGAGGTGATCGATCGGGAGCCCGAGCGGGTGGCGGAGGTCCTGTCGGACCGGCGCGCGAAGGCGGTGATCGAGGGACGGGAAGCCGAGAAGGCCGGCTCCTAGCCGCCGCCTTCCGTGCCGCCGCCTTCCGTGGCCCGGCCCCTGCCGCGGGAGTTCTTCGCGCGCCCGGCCGAGCGGGTGGCCCGGGAGCTGCTCGGCGCGCTTCTCGTCTCGGAGTGCGACGGCGAGCGCACCGCGGGTCGGATCGTCGAGACGGAGGCGTACACGGGCCCCGACGATCCGGCCTGTCACGCCTCGGCCTCGGTCGGCCGCACCGAGCGCAACGCCCCCCTGTTCGGCCCTCCGGGCACGGCCTACATCCACCTCAACTACGGCATCCATTGGTGCGTGAACGCCGTGACGGGGGAGGCGGGGTATCCCGCCGGCGTCCTGATCCGGGCCCTGGAGCCCGTCGAGGGGGAGGGGACGATGCGGCGCCGCCGGGGACGAGACGATTTGACGAACGGTCCGGCGCGGCTCACCCAGGCGCTGGCCGTGGGGCCCGAGCTCCAGAGGCATCCGCTGGACCGTCCGCCTCTGCTCCTGGCCGAGGGCGAGCCGGTGCCGGACCCGAGGGTCGTGGCTGCCACCCGGATCGGCATCTCCCGGGCCACGGAGCGGGAGCTGCGCTTCTACGACGCGGACAGCCGTTGGGTCTCGCGTCGGTGAGCCCGCGGCCGTCGGGCCCCGCCGGCGAGTTGAACTGAGAGGTGGACCCGGCGACCGGATTCGGCGCTCTCTCGCTTCTTCCGCCCCTGCTGGCGATCGGCCTGGCCATCTGGACGCGCCAGGTCTACCTGTCCCTCGCTGCGGGCATCTGGCTGGGCTGGACGGTCGCGGCGGGCTGGGACCCGCTGGCGGGACTGGCGGACGCGATCGACGCGACCGTGGGCGTCCTGGCCGAGGCGGACAGCGCCCGGGTTCTCCTCTTCACCTTCGCGATCGGCGCCCTGATCGCCGTGGTGGAGTCGAACGGCGGCGTCCGGGGCTTCGTGAACTGGGTCGAGAGCCGTCGCTGGGTGACGACGCCGCGGCGGGCCCAGCTCCTGGCCTGGCTGATCGGGCTGGTGATCTTCATCGAGTCGAACATCACGATCCTCGTCTCCGGCTCGGTGTGCCGTCCCCTGTTCGACCGCTTCCGGGTGTCGCGGGAGAAGCTGGCGTACCTCATCGACTCGACCTCGGCCCCGGTCTGCATCCTCATCCCGTTCAACGCGTGGGGGGCCTACATCCTGGGGATCCTCGCCGGATTGGGCGTGGCCGAGCCGGTCCGGGCCTTCGCCGGGGCGATCCCGCTGAACTTCTACGCGCTCGCGGCCCTCGTCCTGGCCGGCCTGACCGCCGGCCTGGGGCTGAACTGGGGTCCCATGCGGGCCGCCGAGCGCCGAACGGCCGACGGCGAGCTGCACTGGGAGCACGCGGTCGCGCTGGCCGATCCCGACGAGATCGCGCCGCCGCCGCCGGAGGGGATCCCGCACCGCCCCGGGAACATGGTCGTCCCCATCGTCGCCATGGTTCTCGCGATGCCGGTCTTCATGTGGGTCACGGGTGGCGGCGACATCCTGCAGGGCGAGGGCTCGAAGAGCGTCCTGTGGGCGGTGCTCTTCGGGCTGGCCGCGGCGTGGACGCTCTCCCGGGGGCAGGGGCTCCTCGATCTCGAGAAGCTCAGCCGGGTGAGCCTGCACGGAGCGGGAGCGCTCACCGGGATGGCCCTGGTGCTGCTGCTGGCCATCGCCCTGGGGGACGTGACCGATGCCCTGGGGACGGGGGCGTACGTGGCGGGGCTCGTGGCGCAGCGGGTGCCCCTGCCGCTGCTGCTGCCGCTGGTCTTCCTGGCCGCCGGGGGCATCGCCTTCGCCACGGGCAGCAGCTGGGGCACCTTCGCCATCATGCTGCCGGTGGCGGTCCCCCTGGCGGGGGCGCTCCCGGTCACGGTCTCGCCCCTGGTGGCGGCCGTGCTCTCGGGCGGGATCTTCGGCGACCATTGCAGCCCGATCAGCGACACGACGATCATCTCGTCCCTCGCCTCCTCCTCGGACCACATCGAGCACGTCCGGACCCAGCTACCCTACGCCCTCGCGGCCGCCGGCGTCGCGTCGGCGGGCTTCGTGGCGGTGGGCCTGGCGCTGGGGTAGGGCCGCCGCCCTCAGCCACCGCCCTTCGCCAGGGCCTCGCCCTCCGCTCGGTCGCCGCCCTCCGCCAGGGCTTCGCCCGCCGCCCGGCCGCGCGTGGCCGCGCGCAGGGCGAACGCCACGAGCAGGGCCAGCGCGAAGGCGCACACCACCACGGGTCCCGTGGGAAGGTCGGACCGGAAGGACACCCACAGGCCGAGGACGGTGGCCGCCGTGCCGCTGCCCCATGCGATGGCCAACAGCCTGGCCGGTCTGCGCGTGAAGAGGAACGCGATCACGGCCGGGATCACCAGGAACGAGAAGACCAGCAGCACCCCGGCGATCGCGACCGACGACGTCACGACGACGCCGAACAGGGCGTAGAAGACGAA
Source organism: uncultured Gemmatimonadota bacterium (assembly GCA_964392705.1). Classification (GTDB taxonomy): domain Bacteria; phylum Gemmatimonadota; class Gemmatimonadetes; order Palauibacterales; family Palauibacteraceae; genus CAYMQZ01. Next base: position 1,703 of record CAYMQZ010000077.1, on the reverse strand, counting down.
GTCCCACCAGCCCAGCGACCAGCCGCGCCCCCTGGCCTCCGCCGGCTCGAGCGAGATCGTGAGGAACCGGTCCCTCAGCCACCAGTGGAGGGCTCCGATCGCCGCGTAGATCGCGCCCGTCTTCAGGATCTGGGGCCAGGTCACCCACAGCAGCGTTCCGGTGAGGAGCTCCTCCACGTGCTCGGATCCCCGCGGGGCCTGCGCGGCCAGCAGGATGGTCGCGGCCGAGGCCACGACGTACACGATCCCGATGATCGCCTCCTGGGTGATGAACTCGTGGTCGATCCGGGTGACGCTGAACACGAACGCGCCCAGCAGCGTGGCCCCGAGGCCGACCAGGTAGGCCTCGAGCGAGCCGCCCGGAAACCCGAGCAGGGTGGCGGCCGTGTAACCGAGGGCGGCGACCTGCGCCAGGGCCAGATCGACGAAGATCACGCCCCGGGCGATCACGTGGACGCCCAGGTAGCCGTGGATCCCGACGAGGATGAGGGCGGCCACGAGGGCCGGCAGCATCAATTCGATCACCGGCCCGGCCTCCCCGGTGGTCCACTGAGGGATCCGCCGGCGGGCCGGGACGCTTTCCCCCGCGCCGGGGCGGCCGCGGCCGAGGGGGGCGAGGCGCTCATCGGTCGGTCGCGGCCGCGCGACCGCCGAACGCCGCCGCCAGGCGGTCCACCCACAGGTCCACCAGGGCGAAGTAGTCGTCCACCCCCTCCGCCCCCTCCACGTGCTCCGGCACGATCACGGCGGCCGCGGCGGTCCGCTCGGCCACCCGCTGGACCTGACCGCGCGAGAAGTAATTGGCGGCCAGCACCACGGGGATCCGGTTCTCGCGGATGAAGGCGATCACGTCGCGCACGTGGCCGGGCGAGGGCGGGATGCCCGGCTTCGGCTCCACGTACATCGCGCAGTCCACCTGGAACCGGGCGCTGAAATACGCCCAGTTCTTGTGGTAGCAGACCACCCGGCTCCCCCGGAACGACCCGGCTTCGGCCAGCCAGCCACCGACCAGCTCGGCGAGCGGACGGCCCTGGTAGGTCTGGCTCTCGGCGAACTTCCAAAACTGGTGGCTTCGCGCGAGGCTGAACAGGACGTCGCCCCCCAGCATCTCCACGAGAGGATCGCCGAACAGCCGTCGCAGCACGCGGTCCTCGAACGCCCCCAGGTTCCGCTCGTACGTGGCGGCGTCCTCCGGATCCACCCGGCGCAGACCGGCGACGATGTTCCGGGCGATGAGGATCGCGTTCACCGGATCCGTGTGGATGTGCGGGTTCCCGAACACGTGGATGTCGCCTCCGGTCCGGGACACCGATTCCGGCACGTCGAGCAGCTCGATCCCGGCGTAGGCGACCACGTGCCCGGGACCGCCCTCGATCACCCGCGGGTTGCTCGCCCGGTCCAGGAGGCCCGGGACCCAGAGCTCGAGGTCGAGCCCCGTGCTGATGAACAGGTCCGCCTCCTGGATCATCCGGGCGAAGCTCGGCCGCGGGTTCACGAAGTGGGGATCCTCGTCCCCGCGGGCGATGGAGCGGACCTCGGCCAGGTCGCCCGTGACCTCGCGGGCGATCGCGCCGTACGTGGGCAGGGACGCCACCACCCGGAGGCGCTCCTGGGCGACCGCGCCGCTCGGCCCGGTCAGCGACAGGGTGGCGGCGACCGCCGCCACCAACGTCCGATCTATCCGAGACATGGCTTTCTCTCCT
>CAYMQZ010000076.1:9793-11348 GCA_964392705.1 uncultured Gemmatimonadota bacterium | reverse complement strand
TCACCGAGATCCCCTTCATGGTGAACAAGACCCGCCTGATCGAGCAGATCGCCCAGCTCGCCCGCGACAAGCGGGTCGAGGAGATCGCCGACCTCCGGGACGAGTCCGACCGCGAGGGGATCCGGCTGGTCATCGAGCTGAAGCGCGACGCGATCCCGCAGATCGTGCTCAACCGCCTCTACAAGCACACGCAGATGCAGTCCACCTTCGGCGTGATCATGATCTCGCTGGTGGACGGGGTTCCCCGGGTGCTCGGCCTGAAGCCCATGCTGGAGCATTTCCTGGCCCACCGGCACGAGGTCGTGGTCCGCCGCAGCGAGCACGATCTCGGCGTGGCCAGGGACCGGGAGCACATCCTCGAGGGCCTCAAGGTCGCCGTCGACAACATCGACGAGGTGATCGAGCTCATCCGCAAGGCGCCGGACTCGGCGACGGCGGGCGAGCGCCTCAGGGAGCGCTTCGAGCTCAGCCAGAAGCAGTCGGACGCGATCCTGAACATGCGGCTGGCGCGGCTCACGGGGCTGGAGATCGAGAAGCTCCAGGCCGAGCTGGAGGAGGTCCGCGGCGAGGTCAGCCGTCTCGAGGAGATCCTGGCCTCCCGGGAGCTGCGCATGCGGATCATCCGCGACGAGCTGCGGGAGGTGGCGGACAAGTACGGGGACGACCGGCGCACGGAGATCGTGGACGTGGACGCCGACTTCTCGGAGGAGGACCTGATCGCCGAGGAGCCGATGGTGATCACGGTGAGCCACGCCAACTACGTGAAGCGGATCCCGCTGGACGTCTACCGCGAGCAGCGTCGCGGCGGTCGCGGCATCGCCGGCATGGACACGAGGGACGAGGACTGGGTCGAGCACCTGTTCCTGGCCTCCACGCACGACTCGCTGCTCATCTTCACGACATCGGGGCAGGTGTACGTCCTCAAGGTGTACGAGCTGCCGCAGGCCAGCCGGACGGCGCGCGGGAAGCCGATCGTGAACCTCATTCCGATCGACCGCGAGGACCGCGTGGCCTCGGTGCTGGCGGTCCGCGAGTTCAGCGAGGATCGGGATCTCATCTTCGCCACCCGCGACGGACAGGTGAAGAAGACGAGCCTGGCCGAGTACCGGAACGTGCGCTCGCCCGGGATCAACGCGATCAACATCGTCGAGGGCGACCGGCTCATCGACGTCCAGTTCACGGACGGGACGAACGACATCGTCCTGGCCACGCGGAACGGCATGGCCATCCGCTTCCACGAGGAGGACGCGCGGCGGATGGGACGCGTGACGCAGGGCGTGCGCGGCATCCGGCTCGAGGAGGACGACGCGGTCGTCGGCATGGTCGTGGTCCGCCGGGAGGCCACGCTGCTCACCGTCACCGAGAAGGGGATGGGGAAGCGGACGAACGTGGACGAGTACCGTCCCCAGCGCCGCGGCGGGAAGGGGCTGATCAACCTGCGGATCACCTCGAAGACCGGGAAGGTCGTGGCCGTCAAGGAGGTGACCGACGAGGACGGGCTGATGCTGGTCACCCGGAACGGGGTGATCAACCGCCAGCACGCCAGCGAGATCCG
>CAYMQZ010000076.1:7857-9693 GCA_964392705.1 uncultured Gemmatimonadota bacterium | reverse complement strand
TGTGGCTCAAGTGCGAGAACCTGCAGCACGTCTCGGCCTTCAAGGTCCGGGGCGCCTACAACTTCGTGAGCCTCCTGCCGGAGGACGTGCGCCAGCGGGGGCTGGTGACCTACTCGTCGGGGAACCACGCGCAGGGCGTGGCGTTCGCGGCGCGGGCGTTCGGGGTCGGCGCCACGATCGTCATGCCGGTGGACGCCCCCCGGGTGAAGCTCGAGGCGACGAAGGCGCTGGGCGCGCGGATCGAGCAGGAGGGCACCACGAGCTCCGAGCGCCGCCGCCGGGCGGAGGAGATCCTCGCCGAGCGGGGGGGCGCGATGGTGCCCCCCTTCGACCACCCGCACATCATCGCCGGACAGGGGACGGTGGGGCTCGAGGTCGTCCAGCAGCTGGCCGAGGCGGCGGAGCGCGACCCGGCCGCCCCGGACCGGCCGGGCCTGGTCCTGGTCCCGATCGGGGGGGGAGGCCTGATCTCGGGGGTGGCCGCCGCGGTCCGGGCCCTGGCGCCCGGCGCGCGGGTCGTCGGCGTCGAGCCCGAGGGCGCCGCCTCGATGCGCGCCTCGCTCGAGGCGGGCTCGCCCGTGACCCTGGAGCGGGTGGAGACGGTGGCCGACGGGCTGAAGCCCGTGCGTCCCGGCGACCTCACGTTCCGTCACTGCCGGGCGCTGGTGGAGCGGATCGTGACGGTCTCGGACGAGGAGATCCGGGCCGGGTTCGCCTGGCTCTTCCGCCGCGGGCTGGTGGCCGAGCCGAGCGGGGCGGCGGCGGCCGCGGCGTTGCTGGCGGGAAAGGCCGAGTCGGCCGGGGACGGGGCGACGGTCGCCGTGGTGTCGGGTGGCAACGTCGATCCGGACCTGGCCTCCCGATGGCTGGCGTCGTGACGGAATCTCGCCACCCGGTGGCTGGCGTCGTGACCGCGGAGCCGCGCTCCGCCCCCGTGCGCGGCTGACCCGCCGTGGCGAACCGAACCCTCACGCGCGTTCCCGGCGTGGCGGTCGGCCACGCCGACGACCCGGAGGCCGTGACCGGCTGCACGGCCGTTCTGGGTCCTTTCGCGGGCGCGGTCGAAGTGGTGGGGCTCGCCACCGGGAGCCGGGAGCTGGACGCCCTCTCGCCCTTCCACCTCGTGCCGACCTGCCACGCCCTGCTGCTCACCGGCGGGTCGGCGTTCGGGCTCGCCGCGGCCGACGGCGTGGTGCGCTGGCTGGAGGAACGGGGCCACGGCTTCCAGACGCGACACGCTCGCATCCCGATCGTTCCCGCCGCCGTCATCTACGACCTCGGCGCCGGGCGCGCCGACGTGCGTCCGGGCCCGGATGAGGGGTACGCGGCGGCGTCGACGGCTTCAAGAGAGCCGGTGAGGGAGGGACGCGTGGGGGCCGGCCGCGGGGCGACGGTCGGGAAGCTGCGGGGCGAGGACGGCCTGGATCCGGGCGGCGTGGGGAGCTGGGCCGAAGGGCGGTCGGGCGCGGACGGCCACCTCGTCGGCGCGCTGGCCGTGGTGAACGCGTTCGGCGACGTGCGCGACGGGGCGGGCCGGATCCTCGCGGGCTGTCGCACGGAGGCGGGCGACTTCCTCGACACCGAGCGCGCGATCCGCGAGGGGACCATCGCGCCCCCGGGCTACGGGGCCGCCGAGAGCACCACCCTGGGCGTGGTGGCCACGGACCGGCCGCTCGCCAAGCGGGACCTGCAGATCGTGGCCCGGCTGGCCGCGAGCGCGATCCACCGGCGGATCGCGCCGGCCGGCAGCCCGTTCGACGGCGACCTCGTGTTCGCCCTCTCGACCGGCCGGGCCCGGGCGGAGCCCGTGGACCCCGGCTCGCTGCTCGCCCTGGG
>CAYMQZ010000076.1:0-7757 GCA_964392705.1 uncultured Gemmatimonadota bacterium | reverse complement strand
ACGGACCCGGCGATCGTGCGCGGGCTGCTGCGGGCGACCGGCCTGGACGACGCGTCCATCGACCGGGAGCTGCCGCGCCTGTGGCCGCTGTATCGCGAGGCGCTGGAGCGGGAGCTGGCGGCGCGCCGCGAAGCCCTCCGGGCCTGCCCCGGGGTCCCGGAGCTCCTGGTGGCGCTCGAGGACCGGCCGGATCTGGTCTGCGGGCTGCTGACGGGGAACGTGGCCGACGGAGCGTGGCGCAAGCTCGCGGCGTGCGGACTGGACGGCCACTTCGCGTTCGGGGCGTTCGGCTCCGACTCGGAGCTGCGGGAGGAGCTTCCCGCCGTCGCGCTCGAGCGGGCGCGACTCGCTTCGGGCAGGCGGTGGACCGCCCACGAGGCCCTGGTGATCGGGGACACGCCCGAGGACATCCGCTGCGCCCGGGCGGTCGGCGCCCGATGCCTCGCGGTGGCCACGGGCCGGTACTCCGCGGACGAGCTGGCCGAGCGGGGCCCCGATGCGGTGCTCCCGGACCTGACGGACCTCGAGGCCGTGCTGGCCGTGGCCGGGACTCGAGACGACCCGGGAGCCGGATGAAGGAGTACGAGCTCAAGGCCCGGCTCAGGGAGGAGCCGGAGGCGTTCCGCCGCCGGCTGCGGGCGTCGGGCTGGGTCGACACGTTCCGGGGCGAGATGTCGGACCGCCGCCTGGACACGCCCGACCGGAGGCTCGAGGCGCGGGATGAGGTGCTCCGGCTCCGGCGCTACCTTCCCGAGGCCGGGGAGCCCGTCTCCGTCGTCGGCTGGAAGGGGCCGGCGAAGGCGGAGGAGGGGTTCAAGCTGCGGGAGGAGCTCGAGTGCGAGGTCCGGGAGGCGGGACCGGTGCGGGAGCTTCTCGGCCGGTTGGGCTACTCCGCGGTGACGCTGGCCATCGACCGCAGGATCGAGCGGTACGAGAAGGAGGGCGTGACGCTCAGGATCGAGGAGTATCCGCGCATGGACGTCCTGGTGGAGATCGAGGGCGAGCCCGAGCGCGTGCGGGCGCGGATCCCGGAGCTCGGTCTTCCGCGCGAGGCCTGGAAGCCCTGGCCGCTCGACGAGTTCGTGCGGCGCTACGAACGGCGGACGGGATCGACGGCGCGTCTCGCCCGGGAGGCGGTCGAGGCCCCGTGAAGCGGAAGACGGACCGGTGAGCGATCGGGCCTTCGCGCTGGACGTGGTCGTCGAGGGCGAGCGGGTGCGCCGCGGCGCGCGGCTGGAGCTGGCCGAGACGGAGCTGCGGCTCGAGGATCGGACCCTTCCGTTCGCCCCCGTGTTCTGGGTGTCCCGGCGCGCCGGCCTTCTCCTGATCTTCGCCCGCGACTACACGGCCGCGCTCAAGGGGCGAGGGCAGGATCTCGAGGAGCTGGCGCGGGCCGTGGAGCGGGGGAGCGATCGGAGTCGCCGGCGCCGCGAGCTGCTCCGACCCTTCGCCTCCGAGGTGGTGGTGTGCACGGCGGGGACGGCGGTGACGGGAACGCTCGCGGGAGCGGAGCTGAGCGGCCTGCACCTGGCCGTGTTCACGCAGCGTGCGCTGCACCTCCTGGCTCGTGACCGTCACCACCGGGTTCCCTGGCCCGTGGAGCGGGCGCAGCGGGCACGCTCCTCCGACGGACACGTCGACCACGAGACCCTGCTCCTGCGCGGGGAGGGAACTTCGTTGCGCCTGCGGTATCTCTTTCCGGAGGAGGTGCGGGCGGCGCTGCGCGTCGCGGAGATGACCCCGAGGGGAGCCGAGGCGGCCCGGAGCGACGCCCTGGAGCTGTTCGCGCGCTCCGAGGTGGCGCGCCCGCTCCCGGCCCGACTGCCCGAGCTCACCGTGTCCGTGGCGACGCTCCAGCGCTCGGCGGCGGAGGCCGCCGGGCGCGTGCCCGAGGCCCCGCGCGAGAACGCGGGCATGCCGCCCCATTTCTTCGAGCTGCACCTGCAGGAGCTCGGGGAGATCGCGCTCGGCCCGCTGATGCTGCGGAAGTCGGCGGCCGCGGGCACGCGGGGCTTCCGGCGCGCGCTCGAGGTGATGGACGTCCGCGGCCTGAGGGAGGACACCGACGCCGCGGTGCGCGCTTCGGCGGGACGCCTGGCGGCGGCGTACGCGCAGGAAGCCGGCCGCTGGGCGGACGACCGCCGGCGCCAGCCGGCCGCCCCGCTGCAGGTCGGCGAGGCGGAGCGCGAGGCGATCGCCCGCCGCATGGCCGAACCGATCGGCCGGCTGGCGCCGCTGTTCGCCAGGCTGGAGACCTGTCAGGAGAGCCTGCGGGCGCGGCTGGAGGCGTACGAAGGCGCACCCCCCGACGCGGAGGATGCGGGGCTCGAGGAGGCGGTGGAGGAGTGGCGGACGGCGCTGCGCCGGCTGGACCGCGCGTACGGCCTGGCCTGGCGCGAGATGCTGGAGGAGATCGTCGACGTGTGGTGCACGACCCTGCTCCCGCGGCTCGCGCGGGTGCGGGCGGAGCGGCGAACCGAGCTTCCGGAGTGGGCGCGGGTCGCGGGCGCCGTCGTGGGCGTGCTCCTCCTCGTCGCGGTGCTGGTGCTGTTGCTTTAACCTGCTGATCGGCGAGCCGGGTCCGACCCGGACGCGGGAGACGAACACGACACGGGAGTCGAGCGTGGCGAAGCGCGATGGCGATGCGGAAAGTCGGAAGGGCGCGGGCTGGAAGTTCTACCTCGTCCTCGGGCTCGTGGCCGCGGGAGGGATCGCCTTCCTGGTCACGGCCGGCGGGGGTGGCGGGGAGCTGACCAGCCCCCTGCCCGCGTGGGCGGAGAACGTCGAGCCCGACAGCGCGGCGGCCATCCCGCTGGGGGCGGAGGACGCGCCGGTCACGATCGTCGAGTTCGCCGACTACGCGTGTCCGCACTGCGCCCAGTTCGGGAGCTTCGCCGGCCGGCTCATCCGGCAGAACTACGTGGAGAGCCGCGGGCTGGTGCGCTGGATGTTCTACGACTATCTGGTCGGTCTGCCCCACGACCTGCCCGCCGCCATCGCCGCCCGCTGCGCCGGCGAGCAGGAACGCTACTGGGAGATGCACGACCTCCTGCTGGCGCAGCAGAGTCGCTGGAGCGGGAGCGAGGACCCGGGCGACGCCTTCCGCCGCTACGCCGGTCAGATCGACCTGGACGAAGGGGCCTTCGCGGAGTGTCTGGCCGAGCGCCGTCCCCTGGAGGCCGTGCTGGCGTCCCACGCCTACGGGGAGCAGCGGGGAGTGAGGGGGACGCCCACGCTGTTCCTGAACGGTCGGCGGCTCGAGAACCGGACCGAGAGCAGCTACGAGGCGCTCGAGCGCCTCATCCTGGCGGCCGCCGACTCGGCCCGCGAGGCGGCGGAGGAGACGGCGGGCGCTGGGCCTGACGGGACGGCGGACGAGGGGCTTGCCGGGGCTTCCGGTGAGACGGGCGAGGGGCCGGCCGGCGACCGGTGAGCGGCACGCGGCTCAAGGGGATCGCGATCCTGGCCCTCATCGGGCTCTTCATCTCGGGCTACCTGCTCCTGTACAAGCTGGGGATCTACGGCGAGCTGATGTGCGGCGCCGGCGGCTCCTGCGGGGTCGTGCAGTCCTCGCGGTGGGCGACGTTACTGGGGGTGCCGGTGGCCGGGTGGGGCGTAGCGTGGTACGGGGCCACCCTGGGAACGGCCCTGCTGGGCGTGCAATCCCGGTTCGACGACCGGCGGTGGCTCGCGTGGGGGTTGCTGGCGCTGGCGGCGGCCGGGGTCCTGTTCTCGGGCTACCTGACCTACATCGAGCTCTTCGTGCTGCGCGCCATCTGCCGCTGGTGCGTGGCCAGCGCGGCCATCACGGTCCTCATCCTGCTCCTCGCGCTCCCGCGCCGCGCCTGAGCTTCGACGGCCTGGCCGGGTCGAGCCTCACGCGGCGGTCCAGAAGCCTTCCAGCGCCTCCCCGTCCGTCGAGCTTCGCAGCTTCTCGAACGCCCGGTTCCGGATCTGACGGATACGCTCGCGCGTGACGCCCAGGAGCTCGCCGATCTGCTCCAGCGTCATCTCCTCCCCGTCGTCGAGCCCGTAGTAGAGGACCAGGATCTTTCGCTCGCGCTCGGTCAGATACCTCTCGAACATCTTCTCGAGGAACTCCCGGCGCCGCTGCACCTCGACGTCCTCTTCGATGTCGCCGTCGTCCTGCCCGGCGAAGCGCTCGCCGAACGAGGCGCTGTCGCGGTCCGTCTTGTCGAGGGGAGCGTCCAGGCTCAGCTCCGCGGAGGCCACGCGCCGGAGCGCCCGGACGGTCTCCACGGGCTCGCCCATCTCGTCGGCGATCTCCCGGTCCGTCGGCGAGCGGCCGAGCTTCTGGGTCAGCGCCGTCTCGGTGCGGGAAAGCTTCACCAGGTTCGAGTTCTGGTTCAGCGGAATTCGCACCGACCGGGTCTGCTCGGCCAGGGCCTGCAGCACGGTCTGACGGATCCACCACACGGCGTAGGAGATGAACTTCACGCCCTTGTCGGGATCGAACTTCTTCACGGCCTTGAGCAGGCCCTCGTTGCCGATGCAGACCAGCTCGGCCAGGTTGAGGCCGCGTCCCTGATACTTCTTCACGTAGGAGATGACGAACCGGAGGTTCGCCGTCACCAGGCGCTCGGCCGCCTCGCGATCCCCCGCCCGGGCGCGCCGCGCGATCTCCCGCTCATCCAGCGGATCCTCGATGAGGGGGTATCGCTCGACGTCCTGGAGGTACTGATCGAAGGAGTCCAGCGCACGAGAGTCGAAGAACATGGGCCTCCGGCTCTTTCGGTTTCTCGGTATGGTCGCCTCGGTCGGTCGTCACGGGCACGGCGCGGTGGCCTCACCGGCTGTTCCCGGCCGCCCGGGCGGCGCTCGATTTCGTGTCATCGACGAACGGCGTCTCCGCCTTCGTCAGGTCGCCGAAGCTGATACAGGCCCGCTGCCGGCGTGTTCCCGCGACGTCACCCCGCCCGGATCGCCTCCTCCAGCCAGTCGCGGTCGGGCTCGCTCAGCCCCTCGTCGGCCTCGGCCGCGACGGCCTCCGAGCCCGCCGGAGGCTTCGCGGACCGCCCAGCGGTCGGCTCCCGTCGATCCGCTCGATCCGCGGCGGGCGCCTCCGGCCGCGCGGCGCGCCACGCCCGCAGGCGGGCCCGCACGAACAGCCCGCCGCCCAGCACCACGACCGCGGGGAGCAGGTAGACGAGCAGGTTGAGGCCCCGGGCCTTCGGCTTGAGGAGGATCCATTCCCCGTACCGCCCGACGAAATATGCCTTCACCTCTTGCGGGCTCTCGCCCCCGGCGAGCCGTTCGCGGATCACGCCCTGCATGCTGCGGGCGAGCTCGGAGGAGGATTCGAGGACCGACTGGTTCCGGCAGACGGGACAGCGGAGCTGGTCGGCGACCTCGGCGGTCAGCCGGTCTAGCTCGGCGTCATCCGGACGCGGGGCCGCCTGGGCCGCCGGACCCGGATCCGCCTGCGGGGCCGCCTGTGCCGCCGGATGGGGGTCCACCTGCGCCGCGAGCCACGCCGTCGAGAGCAGGGCGGCCGGCAGGGCCAGGACGAGGCCCCTCGCGAGGAGCCCGCGGCGGGGGCCGCTCACAGGCTCCCCTCCTCCCCTCGGGTGACGGCCGCTCCCGGCGCCGCCGCGACCAGCGAGTCCACGGTCCCCTTCACCAGCTCCCAGCTCACGGGTCCGATCCGCTTCCTGGCCACCCGCCCGTCGGGGCCGATGAAGAACGTCTCGGGCGGCCCGTAGACGCCGTAGTCGATCGCGGTCTGGCTGCCGGGGTCGACCGCGGTCGGCCAGTCCCCGCCCCAGCGCTGGATGAACCGCCGTCCGTTGGCCGCGGCGTCCTGGTACAGGACACCGAGCACGACCGCCCGCTCCGGACCCCAGGTCCGGCTGGCCCGGTCCAGGACCGGGTGCTCCTGTACGCAGGGCGGGCACCACGAGGCCCAGAAGTTCAGGATCACGGCGCGACCCCGGAAGTCGGAGAGCCGGACTGAGTCGCCCTCCAGCGTCTCGAGCGCGAAGTCGGGCGCGGGACGCCCCGGAAGCGGGGAGGGCAGCACACGGGGGTCGCGGGTGAGCCCGAACGCGAGCAGCGCCAGGAACGGCACCGCGAGCAAGGGCGGCAGCCAGCGCCGCCACGCGGGCGGCCCTCCGCCGGATCGATCGCCGCCGTTCCGCGCGGCCGGCGCCGGGGGGAGCGTCTCGCTCATCCGACCTTCATCTCCTCGGGCTCGTCGGCGCGGCCTGGCGCCGGACGAGGACGACCTTCCGGCTCGCGCGCCGGCGCCCGCGCGGCCGGGCCACGGGTGCCCCGGACGCGCCCGCCCCCTCCGGCGGGCCGGATCGCCAGCATGGCCCCGAGGGCGACCACGAAGCCCCCGATCCACAGCCACGGGACGGCCGGATTCACGATCGCCCGGACCGTGGCGTGGGAGCCGCGCTCCGCGTCGAACGCCATCAGGGTGAGGTAGAGGTCCTCCTTGAGGGAGGAGCGGACCGCGGGCGTCGCGATCGGCTGCTCGGAGTTCGGATAGAAGTTGAGCTTCGGCTCGAGCCGCCCAAGCCTCGCCTCGCCCTTCGCCACGCTGAAGGTCGATCCCACGACGACGCGCTGCGGCTCCTCGCGGGCCCACACCTCCTCGAACCGCACGGCGTAGTCCCCGATCGCCAGCGTCTCGCCGCGATCCAGCGTCTGCTCGCGCTCGAACTTCCAGGTGCCGGAGATGGCCAGCGCCACCACGATCACCACGACCCCGGCGTGGACCGTGTAGCCGCCGTACCTCCGCCCGTTCCTCCACAGGATGTCCAGGAAGGCCCGGGGCGCCGGGACGCCGGCGATGCGGCGCCGGGCCGAGATCCCCTTCCGGAACTCCTCGACGATCGTGCCCATGACGAAGCCGGCGAAGCCGAAGGTGACCAGCGGATACGGCTGGCGGACGCCGAGGGCGAAGGGGAGCGCCGCCGTGCCCAGCCCGGCGAGCGCCGGGATCCAGAACAGGCGCTTGAGCTTCTCGGGACCGGCTCGCCGCCACGGCAGCGCAGGGCCGACCCCCATCAGGAAGAGGATCGCCAGCCCGAGCGGCACGGTGACCATGTTGAAATAGGGCGGGCCGACGCTGATCCGCTGCCCGTCCAGCGCCTCCACGACCAGCGGCCACATCGTTCCCAGCAGCACCGTGAAGGTGAAGGCCACGAAGAAGAGGTTGTTCAGGATGAAGGCGGTCTCGCGCGAGGCGACGCCGTCCAGGGTGCCGGGGGCGTGCAGCCGATCGCTCCGCCAGCCGATCAGGGCCAGGGAGAGGATCGCGACCAGGGCGATGAAGCCCAGGAAGAGCGGGCCGATCAGCCCTTCCGTGAAGGCGTGCACCGAGTCCAGGATGCCCGAGCGCGTCAGGAAGGTGCCGAACAGGGTGAGCAGGAAGGTGCCGATCACCAGCGTCAGGTTCCAGGTCTTCAGCATCTCGCGGCGCTCCTGGACCATCGCCGAGTGGAGGAACGCCGTGGCCGTGAGCCAGGGGAGGAAGGAGGCGTTCTCGACGGGGTCCCAGGCCCAGTAGCCGCCCCACCCCAGCACCTCGTACGACCACCAGGCGCCGGCCACGATGCCGACCGAGAGGAACGCCCAGCCCCCGATCGTCCAGCGCCGGGCGGCGCGGAGCCAGGTCCGTCCCAGGTTCCCCGACATCAGGGCCGCCATGGCGAAGCCGAACGGCACCGTGAGACCCACGAAGCCCAGGTACAGCATCGGCGGATGGAGGCCCATCAGCGGGTGGTTCT
>CAYMQZ010000075.1:0-11711 GCA_964392705.1 uncultured Gemmatimonadota bacterium | reverse complement strand
TCGATGTCGCTGGCAGGGCCCGCCTCGTCTCGGGCGGCCGACCCGAACACCGCGACGGAGGCGACCCCCAGGTCGTGGAGCTTCCCGCGGTGCCGCTCCAGCGCGGCCAGGATGTCATCGCGCCGCATGGGTCTCACCATCCGTCCTCTGTGAGTCATCTTAGCTGCAGAGCCGCCAGCCCAAGCTAACGCCTACGCGCGCTTCACGCCTTCTGTGCTCCATCTGTCGTCGGAAGTGGAGGCGGCGGGCGACGAGCTCCACGAGCGCCTCGCGCCCGCGGGACGGGCCGCGCTCCAGCAGGGTGGCCGTGGCCGTCCGGCGCTCCTCGGAAACCGAAGCGTCGGACCAGGGAAGTTGAGCTCCTGTTGAAGCGACTCCCTACTCTGGGGGCACCCCGTGGAGCGGCTCGACTTCCCCCGTTGGACGCGAGCGGGTCCTTCAGGACTCCCTTGAGCCTTCGAGACGAGTGCACTACCATGTAGTGCATGCGAAAGGACGACGTGTACAGCTGGCGGCTCTCACGATCGCTCAAGCGACGGCTCGAACGCGCCGCGGTGGCTCGCGACCGCTCCGTGGCCGAGCTGCTGCGCGAGATCGTCGAGGAGTGGCTCGAGCGGGCGCCGGCCCCGGACGAGGAGGCCGCGACGGAGGCGGCGCGTCGGCGCGCCCTGGCCGCGACGGGGTCGATCGCCGGCGGCGATCCGCATCGGGCCGAGCGCGCGAAGGAGGCGCTGCGGGCCCGGCTGGCCGGCGAGCGGTGACGCCGCGTGGCCTTATCGACACGGGAGCCATGCTGGCGCTGCTCGATCGCGACGACCGCTGGCACGAGCGGTGTGTCGAGGCGCTCCGATCGGTGCCCCTGCCTCTCGCAACCACGTCGGCCGTCCTGTGCGAACTGTTTCACCTCGTGGGTGACGACGACGCCCAGATCAGGGCCGCCTGGGAGTTCCTGCGCTCGGGCGCCGTGTCGCTCCGCCCGATCGAGCACCACGAGCTGCCAGAGCTCGAGGCGCTCATGACCAAGTACCGCGACCGCCCGATGGACTTCGCCGACGCCTCGCTCGTCCACCTCGCGGGCCGCGAGTCCCTGGGAACCGTATTCACGATCGATCACCCCGACTTCCAGACGTATCGCTGGGCCGGAAGGCGTCGCTTTCGGATCCTCCCGTCCCCGGACTCTCCCGCACCCTGACGCGCCGCGACCAGGTTTCGCAGACTCCGGATCGAACGACCGCGGGGCGGCGTGGCCTCCGCCGGCTGGAGCTGATGCTCGAGTGAGCGCGGGGCGAGGGCCCGCGGGGGGGCTCGACGGGGCGGTCTTCGACGAGGGGACGGCCGTGGACGAAGCGATGCGACAGGGATGGTATCGGGCGGTCCGGCGACACCGTCGCCTCGGCATCCCCCTGATTATGTCCAGGGACGGCGCGATTGTCCGACTGGACCCGCACACGGTCGACATTCCGGAAGACGAGGACCGGGAAGAAAGGGCCGACCCCGACACCTACGCTCGCTCCGCTTTCTGACGCTTCCGCCTGGGCCACGGATCGTATCCGGAACTCTCGCTCACCCTCCTTCAGCTCCCCGTCCCCCCCGTCGAGGAGCGGACGGGGCGGCGTCGCGGCCGGCGGGTGGTCCGTGATGAGGAGCAGCCCTCCCCCCTCGCGCACCCACGCCTCGACCGCCTCCGCCTCGGCCGCGGTGAAGGCGGCCTCCGCCTGTCCGGGCTCGCCGGGCGGCGCCCCGCGGGCGCTCGAGATCACCAGGAGGTCGTGACCCTCCAGCGAGGCGGCCGAGAACGGCTCCGCGTTCCGGGAGACCCGGAAGCCGTCGGCCTCGAGCAGCCGGACGAAGGGGGCGTACCGGCCGTCGGCCGTGTGGAAGTTGTGGTGCGCCTCGTCGAACAGGACGCGCGGCCCCTCCCCCGCCGGGTACGCGGGCTCCGGGACCGAGGGGTCGAAGTCGGGGTTGGCTCGTTGCTGGGCGGCGAGTGGGGTTGGGATGCAGAGGGCGAGGGCGAGGAGGGCGGGGAGCGGGAGCGCGAGGGGGGCGGGGAGCGAGGGCGCGCGAACGGGAAGCCGCTTCGTTGCGAGGTTTGTCGCGAAAGATGAAATTCGGTCGTATGCATGACGCTCTCCTCGAAGACATCCTTCGGCTACCGGTGGAGGAACGGATCCGTCTCGTGGAGCGGATCTGGGACAGCATTGCGGCCAGCCCGGAAGCCGTTCCCGTGACCGACGCCCACAGGAACGAGCTCGACCACCGTCTCGACCAACCCGCTCCGGGCCCCGGCTTGAGGTGGGAGGAAGTCCAGGAGCTGCTTCGCAAACGCGGGTGACGACCCGCGTCCGCTTTCGCCCCGAGGCCGCCGCCGATGTCGCGGATGCTCACGCCTGGTACGAGCGACAGCGGCGAGCTCGTGCGCCAGGGAAGCCTGGGGCTCGCCACCTCCCCTCCCCTGCTGTACGAGCTCCGGCGCGTCCTCCGCTACCCGAAGCTCGAGCTCGGTGCCCGGGAGAGGCGGACGTTCTTGAGGGATGTGCGAGCTCACGGCCGGCTCGTGTCTCCTACTCGAGACATCGACCTCGTGCGGAACGTGTCGTCGAGGACGTGGTATTACCCATACAAGTAATAGTAATATCACCAGGCGGAGGTGCCCGTGAAGGTCACCAGCAAGGGTCAGGTCACGATTCCGCAGGACCTGCGGGAACGGCACGGCTTGCTCCCGGGAACGGAAGTGGAGTTCGTGGAGGAGGATGGAGCCGTCCGGCTCCGCAAGGCGAAGGGCACTCGACGGCGGGGACGTGGCGTGGTGGCACACCTCCGGGGCCGCGGCACCGTGGAGATGACCACCGACGAGATCCTCGCGCTGACCCGCGGCGAGGACTGAGTGCCGACCGTCCTCGTGGACAGCAACGTCCTGCTGGACGTGCTGACCGAGGATCGCATCTGGTTCGAGTGGTCGTCCCGGGCGCTCGAGGTGGCCGCCGAGTCGTCGGTCCTGGTGGTGAACCCCATCGTCTACGCCGAGGTGAGCGTGCGCTTCGAGACGATCGAGGAGCTCGAGGATGCGCTTCCGGAGTCGCTCTTCCGTCGCGAGGCCCTGCCCTGGGAAGGAGCGTTCCTGGCGGGCAAGTGCTTCCTGGCGTACCGCCGTCGCGGCGGGGCCGGCCGATCACCGCTGCCGGATTTCTACATCGGCGCCCACGCGGCCGTACGGGAACACGCCCTCCTCACGCGCGACGCCGCCCGCTACCGTACCTATTTCCCCACTCTCGAGCTCATCTGTCCGGCTTGAGGGCCGCGGCCCGCTCCTGGAGCGCCTGGACCGGCTGGCCGGAGCGCAGGGGGTGGATCGTTCCGAGCTGGTACGCGCGGCGATCCGCGCCTACCTGGACGGCGCGAGCGCGGCGCCCGGCCATCCCTATGAGGTGGTGGAGGACCTGGTCGGCTCCCTCGAAGGCGGTCCGGGCGACCTGGGACGCCGGCACCGGGAGTACCTGAGGGAGCGGCTGCTTGCCGGCTGAGCGCGCCCTGGCCTTCCCTCCGGGAATGGATTGGGAAGCGCCTCCAGCCCGGCGTCACCCTTCATCGTTCACCCCCCCACCGAGAGCTCCCCGAAGCACTCCAGACAGTAGGGCGGGCTGCGGGTCGTGCCCGGGGGCAGCCAGTAGCGCACGTCCTTCCGCTGGATCAACCGATCGCACCGCGCGCAGCGAGAGAACACGTCGAACTCGACCGTCAGCCCGCTCCGATCCTCGAGCGACTGCCGCTTCAGATCCCCGCGGGCCATCGTCTCCAGATGATCCACGGCGCCAGGAAGCTCCCCGTGCGCCTGGCGCAGCGCCCGGACGCGCTCGCGGAGGCACCGGGGACACCGCAGCGCGATCCCTCCCTCCCCGTCCGCCCAGGCGGTCCCCTCGTGCCCGCAGCGGGCGCACCACCGGTCCAGGAAGCGGTCCTCCCCGAGGACGCGGCGGTAGAGAGGCTTCCAGCTCGGCTCGGGAACGCGCTCCTTCGTCTCGTCCGGGGCCGGCTCCCGAAGGGGAAGGAAATCCGGTCGCACCAGGATCCACTCGTAGAGAATCCCGGAGGCCATCAGGCCCACGATCACGCCTCTCACCAGCCACATGGCGCGCCTCCCCGGGCTACCCGGCGGCCTCTGGCTCTCCGGAGCCCCGGAGCCGGGCGCTCGCGAAGCCGACGGCCGCGCCGACGAGCGCGACGATGAGCCCCTTCTCCAGGGCTCCCGCCCACCGGATCCCGGCTCCGGCGGACGAGCGCGAGGCGAAGGCGGGATCCAGGCGCGCGGAGCGCAGCACCTCGCGCGCGGTGGCCTGCAGGCTCTCCAGGTCGCCGGCCGGCGGCGCGTAGACGTGCAGCATGAGCAGCCCGCGCTCGTAGGGGCGCCAGCCGGTCACGCCCTGGACCCGGCCCACGTTCGCCACGGTGCTCGAGATCGGCATCCAGAAGAGGCCGGCCGCCGCCTCCCACACGAGCTCCCCCACCTCCACGTCCCGCATCAGCCCGCTCTCGTCGAGTCGCGAGGCCGTCCTCTGCACGACGCGCCCCCCGTGGGCCCGCCACATCTCGAGCAGGGCCTCGGCCTCGACCTCCCGCCCCACGTCTCTCACCTGGACCAGCGCGTAGGGGTACTGCAGCCAGCGCTCGAACGGGCCGATCTGGAAGCCGGCCGCGTACTCGACCTTCTCCCCCGTGAGGGTCGAGACCGTGTCGGCCAGCTCCCGGACGACGGGCCCGGGCATCGCCTCCCAGGCGCCGGGCACCTCGAAGGCGAGGCCGAACTCGTCGAGCCGCACCTCGTGCGCCACGCGCTGCTCTGCACTTTCGCGCGCGGCGCGTTCCTCCGCACCCGAGCGGGATGGGACCGGGTCCTGGGCGTGGGAGGCGAGCGGAGCGGCCGCGACGAGGGCGAGGGGGACCGCGACGGGCGCGAGGGAAGCCGAAACGAGCGTTCGGGGAACCGGGATGCGCGGGACGTTCATGACTCTCTCCTTCCTGGCGGCGGGCCGCGCGAGGGAGCGGCGGCCAAGCCGTGCCACGGCGCCGGGGAGCTGATCGTGCAGGGGAGGTGCCGGGTCCGGTGGCGGGCTGCCGGGTGGCCGGAAGGCCGCGGGTCCCGGCGCCGGCGCTCGAGTCCCAGGCGAGGAACGCCACACCCCGAGCGACCTTGCAGGATGCAACGACCGCTTGCACTTCCCGCCACACTTCACCGGTCCGGGGCCGGTCGTCGCGCAGCTCCTGGACCGTGCCGGCGAGCCATCGAGCATACCCTCACCCCACCCTCTCCTTGGAGTTTGGGTCAGGCCTTCGGGTGAGCCTGCGTTGACCACCGATCTAATCCTGGGAGGGTGCGGGTACCTGAACGCCTTCGCGGGGCAACCTCCTGCACCCTCAGGAACCGACCGACCTCCTCTGAGCGCGGACCGCTCCTCGCGGAGCCGACACTGCAGCGCCGCGACCCGCGCCTCTCTCCGTCACGGCTCTCCCTGGATCCGTCTTGACCGGCGCCGTCTGTCCATGCATGATACATGCATGGCAACCAAGACCATCACCCTCGACCTCGAGGCGTACGAGGCCCTGCGACGGCGCAAGGGCAAGGGCGAGTCCTTTTCGGACGTGATCAAGAAGCACTTCGCCCGGGGGGCCACCGGCCGGGAGCTGGGCCTTCTCCTGGATCGTCTGGACGTGGGCGACGATACGCTGGACGCCGTGGACGAGCTGATCGAGGAGCGACGTGGAGACCTCGCCCGGGCCGCGGAGCTTTGATCCACCTGGACACCTCGTTTCTCGTGGATCTGCTGCGGGAGCGAAAGCGGAAGGCGCCCGGACCCGCCAGCGAGCTCCTCGGGGAGCGGCTCGCCGAAGAAGAACTGGGCCTCTCGATGCACGTCGCGTGCGAGCTGTTCGCCGGAGCCGAGCTGGCTTCGAACCGGAGCCGCGAGCGGAAGAGGGTGCAGGAGCTCCTCCGCAGTCTCCACGTCGACTATCCCGACGAGGATTTCGCCCCCGCCTACGGCAGGCTCCTGGCCCACCTCCGGCGCTCGGGCACCGCGATCGCCGCGATGGACCTGCTGATCGCCACCGCGGCGCTCCAGGGAGAGGCGCCGCTGGTCACCCGGAACGTCCGACACTTCTCCAGGATCCCAGGCCTCGAGGTCATCGGGTACTGAATGTCGCCTCGTGACGCGGCGTCAGTGAGGCCCGGGAGCCGTCCCGTGTCGCCGCGCTCGCTCCTGCTCCTCGCCCTGTTCGCCCCCCTCTCCGTTACCCCCGCGGGACTTTCCGCACAGGAGTCGCGGGCCGCGCAGGAGCCCCGCACCCCCGAGGAACGCGGCTCGGCGATGGCGTGGAACGCGCACCACCTGTGCGCGGGCGTCTTCGTCGTGGGCCGCGAGCTCCGGCGTCCCCCCGACGTGGTGCTGGCCCGCGACATCGCCCGCTTCCAGCACTTCCGGTGGGAGGAGGCGTTCGACTACGCGGTGGACTGGGAGCGCCGCCGCGTCACCGTGAGCGCACCCGGCCTCCCCTCCCGGAGCGCGGGCTACCACGGGGACCAGGGGTGCGTGGTCGAGGCCGCGAGCGATCCGGGCCTCCGATTCAAACCGGTCGAGGTCCCCTCCTCCCTGCCCGACCCCCGGACCCAGCCCTGGCCGACCGGCGACCTGGGGGCCCTCGGGGCCCTGCCGCCCGGCGCCGACGCCGAGGCGTTCGACCGCGTCCTGGACCAGGCCATGGGGCCGGCGGGCCAGAACACCCGCGCGCTGGTGGTGGTGCACGGCGGTCGCATCGTCGGCGAGCGCTACGCCGAGGGCTTCGGCCCGCACACGCCCCAGCTCTCCTGGTCCCAGGGGAAGAGCCTCGCGGCGGCGCTGGTGGGCGTGCTGGTCCAGCGGGGCGAGCTCGCGCTCGACCAGCCCGCCCCGATCGAGGAGTGGCACGCCGACCCCGAGGACCCGAGGGCGCGCATCCGGATCCGCGACCTCCTCCACATGAGCAGCGGCCTCGACTTCCTGAACCTGGGGGTCACCGGCCCGCGCGCCTTCACGGCCGCCAACGAGCACTTCCGGATCTACCAGGACGCGGTCGACGTCTGCCGCCACGCGATCGAGCAGCCGATGGACCTCCCGCCCGACAGCCTGTTCCGCTACCGGAACAGCGACCCGCTGACGCTCACCTGCCTGGTCCGGCGCATCGTCGAGGAGGGGGGCGAGACGTGGCTCGACTTCCCGCGGCGCGCGCTCTTCGACCGGATCGGGATCCGCGACGCCGTCCTCGAGACCGACCGCTTCGGCAACTTCATCATCACCGGCTACGACTTCCTGAGCGCCTACGACTGGGCGCGCTTCGGGCTGCTCCACCTGTGGGACGGCGTCTGGGAGGGCGAGCGCATCCTGCCCGAGGGGTGGGCCGGGTTCGTGAGCGCCCCCGCCCCGGCCGACCCGTCCCGGAGCTACGGCGGCCTCTTCTGGGTGAACGACGGCGGGCGCTTCCCGAGCCTCCCGCGCGACGCCTACACGGCGGCGGGCTTCATGGGGCAGAACACGGTGATCATCCCCTCGCTCGACCTGGTCGTGGTCCGCCTCGGCCCCAGCCCGGGCGGCTCGGACCGCTACCTGGACCGGGTGATCGCCGGGGTGATCGAGGCGCTGGGGCTCGCGGGCGAGGGGCGGGTGCGCCCGCCGTGAGACGAAACGCCGATCATCTTCGAGTCGCATTCCCTCGACCACTGAAGCTTCTTTCACACAGCGCCGGCAGAAACGGCAGCCGCTACTTGAGGACGCGTTGACCGGGAGACGGCATCTTGTGTGTGGGGAGTCGGAGTCGCGTGCTGGCGACCCGGGGCCACGGGTCGATCCGGGCGGTGGAACATGACCTTGACACGATAGTAGCATGGACGTGCATGTGAAATTCATGTTCCAACGCTGCGGAGGACCTATGTTTCGTGTCGACGAGATCCATTCCTTGACCGACTTCCAGCGCAGGACGGCTGAATACATCGAGCGGCTCAAGGAAACGGGCCGTCCCGAAATTCTAACGCGCCATGGTGAGGCCGAGGTGGTCGTTCAGAGCGCGGAGGCGTATCAGGAGCTCCTGAACCGCTTGGAGCGCGCGGAAGCCATCGCTGGCGTACGCGAGGGGCTGGCATCGATGGAGCGTGGCGATGGGCAACCTCTGGAAGATGCACTGGACGAAATTCGCGCCGCCGCTCGAGAGGCGTCGTGAGGGGAATTGCAGCGATACGGGATCGTGCTCGAGTCCCGAGCCCGGGACGACCTGCTCTCCCGATATCGCTACTTGGTCAGGACCGCTTCCGTTGCGGCCGCCGAGAGCTGGTTGGACGAAATCGCAGAAGCCCTCGAGTCGCTGGCTTTGCTACCAGAGCGATGTCCGCTGGCGCCAGAGAATGACGCGTTTCCCGTGACCATTCGACATCTCCTCCAGGGCTCGGACCGAATCCTGTTCACGATCTCGAAAAGCGGCCACAGGGTTCACGTCCTACATATCCGTCATCAAGCTCGAAAGCCGTGGACAGACTGATGCCGATGGAGCGAGGCGAGATTCCTCCCCCGCTCGTCCTCTGACCTCTTGATCGCGTATCATTTCCTGATAGAGGGACCATGGAATCCAAGCCCGAGTTGCCGGAGCCCACGCTCGAACCCCGACCTATCGGTTTCGAACAGTACCAGGTCTTCACGCCGGAGAAGCTCGAGCTGTTCTCCGGCTACCTGATCGCGCCCCCGGACTCGCCCGAGAAGCGTCGTCAGCTGCTTGCCCTCCTGCTTGTCAATCTGGGGTTGTCCGATGTAGTGAAACTGGCCCCGGCCGCACGCTGGCAAGAGGCGCTGGATCGCGTCTACGGCTGATCCGGCGCAGTGGCGCCGGACAGCTCGGCGGGTGTCGCGGTGGGCAGTCCCCAGGGAGGGCTTTGACGCTGCGTTGAACCAGCTCCGTATCGTGGCTCCGGCAGCCCCAAGGCGCTGCCGCGATTCCGCACGGCACGCATTGACTTGACTAGTCTGTCTAGGTAGAATGGTGTTCATGAAAACCTACTCCACCTACGAGGCCAAGGCCAGGTTCTCGGAGATCCTGCGCCAGGTGAGGCAGGGCCGGACCGTTCGGGTTTCCTACCGGGGCGAGCCGGTGGCGGAGATCCGCCCCATCGCCGGCGCCGAAGCGAGCCTCGCCCGGCGGCTGGACCGGCTGGAGGAGCGCGGGGTGCTGATCCGACCCGCCGAGCGGAAAGGCTCGCTGGCGACCGTGCGCCGACGTCCCGGCGCCCTGGACCGTTTTCTCGCCGAGCGCGACGACTGAGCGCGGCGACCGGACGCGACATACCGAACGAACGCGACATCCCGGTGAACCTCGCGTACGTCGACACCTCGTGCCTGGTGGCCGTCACCTTCGGCGAGCGCGGAGCGAAGAAGGTCGCACGGCGGCTCGAGACGTTCGAGGAGCTGCTCTCGTCCAACCTCCTGGAGGCGGAACTCCGAAGCGCGTTCTCCCGTGAGGACGTGGCGTTCGAGCCCGAGGTTCTCTCCTGGGTGACCTGGGTCCTCCCGGACCGCGCGCTGGGCCGCGAGATGGTCAGGGCTCTCGAGGTCGGACACCTGCGGGGCGCCGACCTCTGGCACATCGCCTGTGCCCTCTATCTCGTCGAGGATCCCCCGGAGCTCACGTTCGTGACGCTCGATGAACGCCAGCGGAATGTCGCGGAGGCGCTCGGCTTCCGCACCTGATCGGCCTCTCGCGAGCCTCGCCCCGGGTCCGGGGCGCCCCCCTGTGACTCCTCGCGGACGGCGGCGTCCGGCGTCTACATTCCGTACACATGGTATCCGACGAGTCGCCGACCCCGGAGGTTCTCTACCGGGACGGTCTCGCCGTGCTCCGGCACGTGCGGGAGGCGCCCCCGTGGATGGATTACGATCCCCGGGCGGGCGCATACGTGGCCCCGGGTCACCGGCTCCGCTGGTCGAGATCGTCGGGTTCTGGACACCCGAGTACCTGGAGGCCAAGCTCCGCAAGGTGCGCGAGGCGGGGCTCGCCCACCTCATCCTCGTCGTCTACCGGGGGCTCGCGGCCGGGGACGAGGGCGAGGGCACGCGGCGCAGGATCGAGGAGGCGGCCGTCGGCCCCGTCCTCTGGTTCGTCAACCGGCCCCGGATCGGCCCCGTCATGGAGGCGACCGAGGCGGTGGCGCGCATGCCCCGGACATTGACGTCCCCATGAGCCGCACGTCTCGGCCCCAGCCCGGGCGGCTCGGACCGCTACCCGGCTACGGCTGCCCCTGCTGCCTGACTTGACCCGCCAGCTCCTCGTGGCGCCCCATCGCCTCCCTGCGGTGCAACAGCTCGGGATCCATCCGGAGCATGAACTCCTCCGTCCGGGTAGGGGCCCGCACCAGAAACCGGAGGCCCTTCCCTGACGTAGGGAGGGTCGGATCGGACGCGTCGCAACCTTTCCGCGGTCTCCGGTGTCTCATCCAGCGACCGTCCAGTGAACGAGGGGGTGGGAGCGGAGGGACGGACCGAATGCGCGTCGGGGGCGAATCGCGCGTCCGATGTCCAGCACGAATCGATTAGCCTGAAACCTGTATCAGGGAACGTTAAAGGATGGAGAAGAGCATGTTTCGGAGCCAGTGGATCCAGAAGCGGCGCCCCCGGCACATCTTCCGCCGGGTGATCGCCTGACCCTGCGGGGCCGACACGGCCCCTGAGGCGCGGGGCGTCCCCACGGCGGGGGGCGCCCCGCATTTTTTTGGTCGAGGAGGGCGTGGCCTACCACCGCGCCTTCGAGCGGGCGGCCGCGCTGTACGCGGAGCGGCGGTTCGAGGAGACGATTCCGCTCCTCGAGGAGCTGGTCGCGCGCCAGCCGGGCGAGCTCGTTCTGATCGCCGAGGGAATGCC
This sequence comes from uncultured Gemmatimonadota bacterium, assembly GCA_964392705.1. Lineage (GTDB taxonomy): Bacteria > Gemmatimonadota > Gemmatimonadetes > Palauibacterales > Palauibacteraceae > CAYMQZ01. Next base: position 786 of record CAYMQZ010000075.1, on the reverse strand, counting down.
GCACGTCACGAGCCTCGTCTTCGGTGAAGGCCGGTTCGACAGCGATCGCGCTGCAGGGGCCATGACGCAGGTCCCTGGCAGTCAGTTGCCGCCCGAGGAGCGTCTGGTGGAGTCGCGACTGCGCCGCACCTTGGCTTCGGGCGACAGCTCCCAGAGAACGTTGATGATCTTCCACTCGCCCCTCACTCGCCCGAGGTGCATGTAATCCACCCATTCATGGGCGGTGACGCGCACGCTGGCCGCATTCTCGTAGATGTCGAGGATGGCCACCTCAGTTCGTCGCTCGCCGGGAGGCGTACGGGCCCCGTCGCCCCGTCCGGTCGATTCGACTAGAGCCCCGGCGCCGGTATGCACGAGTTCGCCATTTTGGAAACGCACGATCCGCTTTGCCAGCTCCGGATGTACGGCACGCTCCATCCGATCCGCGTTCCCTTCGTACCAGCCCTCTATGTAATCCAGGGCTGCCTGGCGTATGGCCGAGCTGTCGGCGGCGGTCTGGGCGCAGAGTCCGCCCGGGAGCCCCGCAAGGATCACGACGAGACCGAAGATTCTCATGCTGATCATCTCTCCATGGGTTCGAGCGAGCGAGCCCGCTTCTGGCTCTCGATCTCGGGCCAGTACGCGAGGCGCGGTTCCGGGGCGCCTAAATCAGCCTCCGAGGCTGGCGGAGCCATCGAGGTCGAGCAGAAAGATCTCGAACGCCCCCGGTGTCACGTCGTCCGTCGCGAACGCGAGGCGATCACCGGTCGGCGACAGCGCGGGGTCGCTCGCGGCCTAGGGCCTAGG
>CAYMQZ010000074.1:2600-11768 GCA_964392705.1 uncultured Gemmatimonadota bacterium | reverse complement strand
AGCGCGTAGGCCTCCTTCGTCGGGCGCAGGGGCCGCTTGAGCCAGTAGGGACGCCGCGTGCCGTCGGGGGAGTGACGGCTCGCCGGGCGCGTCATCGCGAGCCAGCGGCGATACACCTCGTGGGCCTTCGTCGGGTCGACCACGACGTCGCCGTAGCGGTCGTCCGGCCCCGCCTTCCGGACCCGCACCGCCTGATGCCAGCAGTGCATGCCCGAGATCGGATCCGGATGCACGGCGAAGGTCAGGTTCTGGTGCACCCCGACGTCGGTCCACCAGATGCGCAGCGTGTCCGGATCGGAAGAGGCGTGGGGCTCGACCCCGCTCCGCCGCCGGAGCCCCCAGCGGCCGTCCTCGGCCGCGCCCCACGGGCCCGGCTCCCGGGTCGCCGATGCCCCGGGACGCTCCAGCTCCACGGTCGCCATCGCCTGCCGCTGGCCCTCCTGTCCGGCCGGGCGCCAGCGGCCCATGTGGTGGCTGCACGCGACGACGCCCGGCCGGATCCCCTCGGTGACCCACGCCTTGACCACGAAATGGCCCGTCTCCGTCTCCACCCGCACCAGCTCCCCCGTGCGCAGCGCCAGCCGCTCGGCGTCACGGGGGTGGATCCACAGCGGGTTCGTGTGCGCGATCTCGTTCAACCACTTCGCGTTCCCGCTGCGCGTGTGGATCTGGACCGGGAGCCGGAAGGTGGAGATCAGCGGCATGCGGTCGGGCGCCATCTCGTCCGGGTGGACGTGGCTCCGGATGTAGGTGGGGATCGCGTACTCCGGCCACCCCCAGGCCACCAGCGTGGGCGAGTAGAATTCGAGCCTTCCGCTGGGCGTGGGGAAGCCGCGGCGGATCCGTCCCTCCACCTGGACGCCCACCGGCCGGCGACCCTCCTCGTCCCTCACGGGGGGACCGCTCCCCGGCCGCAGCGGATCGGACGGCGTCGGCGCCCGGGTCCAGGCCCGGCCGAAGCGGTCCACGCGCAGGTCCTCGACCTCCTCGGGAGGAACTTCCCGCTCGTGCACCTCGCCGACCTTCCGGGCCACCTCGAAGGCGCCGTAGCGGCGCATGTACGCCAGAGGCTCGAGCCCCTCCTCGGCAGCCGCCTCCGGCAGCCCGGGGACCGAGTTCTCGAACATCCAAGCGTAGTACTCGTCCACCGTCAGCTTCTCGCCGGGCCGCCTCCGCGACTCGAAGTGCCGGCGGATGCCCAGGGCGCCGTCCGGATCGATCCGCCAGGAGAGGTCGATCCAGAACTCGTTCTCCTCCCACACCTCGCCCGGGTTGACCTGACGGGAATCGGTGACGGTCTCGCCCAGCCGCTCGCGAGCCGCCCGGAGGACGGGCTGGCGGAAAGCGATCCAGCGCCCGTCGTACTGCTCGTAGCTCGTGATGTCGTGCCGCTCCGGACCGTGCCCCATCGGCAGGACGTAGTCGGCGAAGAACGCCGTCTCGTTCCAGGTCGGCGTGAGCGCCACGTGGCAGCCGACGAGCCGCTGGTCCGTCAGCGCCTCGACCCACGAGAAGCCGTCGGGGTTGGTCCACACCGGGTTGTAGACCCGGGTGAAGTACACCTCGAGCCGCCCGCGTCCCTCCTTCAGGAGGTGCGGCAGCAGGAAGGACATCTCGTAGGTTCCGAGCGGATACTCTTCGGGCCAGGCGAGCTCGTTCCAGACCGGGGGCGCGGCCGGCTGGAGGATCGTCTTCGGCCTGAAGAGGTTCCAGCCGTTCGGGAAGGTCCCGCCCTCGGTCGCGATCGCCCCCGTGAGGGCGTTGAGCAGGAACAGGGTGCGCGAGACCTGCCAGCCCCCCAGGTTCCCGGCCGCGGCGCTCCGCCAGTTGTGGGAGGACAGCCGCCGCCCCGCCGTGGCCACCGTCTCGGCCACGGCGCGCAGGTCGTCGGCCGCCACGCCCGACTCGGCCGCCGCGAACGCGAACGTGTAGGCCGCGTAAAGCTCGCGCAGGATCCTCTCGAACTCCTCGAACCGCGGCTCGACCTCCGGGCGCTCGGCCTCCAGGTACTCCCCCCAATTCCACCACCGGCGCACGAAGCCCCGGTCGTAACGCCCCTCGCGGATCAGGTGATTGGCGATCGCGAGCAGGATGGCGGGCTCGGAGCCAGGGTACGGCGCGATCCAGTGGTCGGCGTGCGTGGCCGTGTTGGACAGTCGCGTGTCGAAGACGATGACCCGGGCGCCTCGCTCCTTGCCTTCGATTACCCGCTGGGCGTGCGGGTTGAAGTAGTGACCCGACTCGAGGTGGCTGGAGATGAGAAGGATGACGCGCGCGTTCGCGTGGTCGGGGCTCGGTCGGTCCATCCCGCACCAGAAATGGTAGCCGGCCCGCGCGCCCGCCGAGCAGATGTTCGTGTGCGAGTTGTGACCGTCCACGCCCCAGGCGGCCAGCACCTTCTCGGTAAACGCCACCTCGCCCGGCCGGCCCACGTGGTACATGACCTCGTTCCGGCGGTCCTCGACGATCGCCTTCCGGATCCGGGAAGCGATGTCGTCGAGCGCTTCGTCCCAGCTCACGCGCTCCCACTTCCCCTCCCCACGCCGGCCCGCGCGCCGGAGCGGATGGAGGATCCGGTCGGGATCCGTGACCTGGTTCAGGGTGGCGGGCCCTTTGGCGCAGTTCCGGCCACGCGATCCCGGATGCTCGGGGTTGCCCTCGAACTTCCGGACCTGGAGCGTCTCGCGGTCCACGTAGGCCAGGAGCCCACACGCCGACTCGCAGTTGAAGCAGACGGTGGGCACCAGCGTGTACCGCTTCTCCACCCGATCCGGCCACGAGCGGGAGTCCAGTTCCACCCACTCGTCCCAACGCTCCTTCGGAGGGTAGGCCGCCAGGTGGACCCGGCTGGGGCCGGGGTAGAAGGTCTCGCCCCGGGCCTCCACCTCGGCCCGGGCCGCGGAGAGCCGTCCGTTCAGATCCTTCGGCGTCATACGCTTCCCCTCCTCCGACGGCGGCGGCCCCGTCGCCGGCACCGTCGGGCGGGGGCCGCGGGGGACTCCCGGCGGCGTGCGCGCCACGCTCCCATCAGGCCAGGGGCACCGATTGGCCCGCCTGCACGAAGGCGTGCTCGAAGGCGAACAGTCCGGCGAGACCCGCGCCCGTGGCCGCGAGCGCGGCCAGCGGCGCCGGCCCGCTCCCCGGCGCCACCGCCGCGGCCAGGGGGGCCAGCAGGCCGAGCGCCACCAGACCCACACCCGCCCGGAACCAGGGGGCATACCGCCCCCGCGTCATCTCGTGGGCCGCCAGGCGCGCGTGCGCGGTGCCGTCCGTCAGGCTCAGCTCGCCGCCGACCAGGAGCAGGTGGGTCAGCGACGCCCCCGCGAACGTCCACAGGAGCGGCCCGAGGGCCGCGGGCTCCACGCCGGCCGCCACGAACGCCAGGGCGCCCGAGCCGGCCATGGCCGCCTGGACCAGCAGATGGAGAGGGAGGAGGGGATTCTGCCACAGATCCCGGGCCCTGGCCTGGGCGAACAGATAGGCGGTGTACGCGGCGGTCAGCCCGGCCAGCGGAAGCCCGGCGGCCGCGAGCCACCTCCGGAGGTCCGCGGCCCCCGCCACGCTGGCCGCGAAGTGACCGGCCAGCACGAGCGCGTACCCTCCGATGACGAAGGCCCCGCGCACGAGCCAGCTTCGCCACTGGGGCCGGGTGAAGATCATGTAGAACCGCGCCGGATGCTCCAGGTCCCAGATCAGGAGCCCGCCCGTGGCGGCCAGGAAGGCGCCGGCCAGCGCGGGCGCGCCCCAGGCCCACAGGGGGCTCGTCCAGGAGATCGCCCCGAGCAGGGCCAGGAGGAGTGGTACCAGATAGGCACCCGCGGCGATCGACTTGGTCCAGGTGTAGAGGCTCACCCGCCAGTCCCAGGGAAGCGCGTGGGGCACGTCGTAGGAGAGGAGCGCCGCGGCGGAGCTGTTGTGGCCTCCCGCTCCCCCCGGCCGCGCCGCGCCGGGCCCGGCTCCGCCGGGCGGTGACTCGCCGCGCCCTGGACCCGGGTGCCCCGACACGACGCGGTCCGGAGCGCCGCCCTGCTCGCTCCACATGAACAGCCCGCCCTCCGGCCGCCGCGCGGCCAGGGGATCCAGCGTGGCCTGGCCCGCCCCTTTGTAGAACAGCTTTGGATACGTCTCCTTCTCCGGCCTCCGCACGCTCACCGGGTCCCGCCCGACGATCCGCGCGACCCGGGAGGAGGGATCGTTCATGTCCCCCACCAGGATCGCCTCCGTGGGACACACGACCGCGCAGGCGGGCTCCAGGCCCACCTCGATCCGGTGCGCGCAGAAGTTGCACTTCTCGGCCGAGTGGTCCTCGGGGTTGATGAAGATCGCGTCGTACGGGCAGGCGGCGATGCAGGCTTTGCAGCCGATGCAGATGGACTTGTCGAAATCCACGATCCCGTCGGGCCGCCGGAACATGGCGCTGGTGGGACACGCCGTGGCGCACGGCGCATCCTCGCACTGGTTACAGCGCGTGACCTGGAAGGCCCGGCGCGCGAACGGGAAGGTACCGACGTCGACGGACTTCACGTAGGTCCGCGTGACGGAGAGTGGAACCTCGTTCTCCGACTTGCAGGCGGTGGTGCAGGCGTGACAGCCGATGCATCGCGCCTGATCGATGACCTTCACCCACTTCGTCTCGGCGCCTCGCTCCACCGGCTCGGCCGACCGGGCCGCGCCCGGCTCGCTCGCCTCGGCCCCTTCTCCGGCCGCCGGTCCCATCCGAGCTCCGGGAAAAGTCATCCTCCCATCCTGGGGGCCGGTCCGAGCGTCGGAAAGGGACGCCCCTCCATCAGGCCGGGCGCTCCTCCGAAGCGACGGCCCCCTCGGCCAGCGTCGCGAGCAGCTCCGCGGCACTCTCGGCACGCTGCCGCCACCAGCGCGCCACCGGGGTCAGCGCTCCGACCGCCGCTCCGGACGGCTCGCCCTCGGTCCAGAGGCGGGCGTGCCGTCCGGCCCAGCTACGAGCCTCTCCGGCCAGCCAGTCCAGGGTCGCCGGCGCATCCTGCTCCAGCAACGCCCGCAGCGCGTACAGCCGCTCCCCCTTCCGGACGCCGAGCGCGAGGCTCCTCCCGGCCCTCCGCAGGTCGCGCCGCGTGATCAGGATCCCGCTCCGGACGGCGGCCAGTACGGATCGCAGGAACGCCTCGCCGGCGGCGGATGGAGCCTCGCTCCCTCCTCCCCCCGGCGAACCCGCCTCTCCCTCTCCGCCCCGGGGATCCCCGAGTCCCGAAACCTCCCGGAAGTGGAGCGGAACCTTCTCGGGCGGACCCATGCCGGCCGCTTCCCGGAACAGGACCCCCCGTAGCAGGTCGGCCCACGCGGCATAGAAGGGTGGCGCGATCTCCTCGGCCTTCGAGAGCCACGGGCCGAGCCAGGAGAGCAGGTGCTCCCACAGCAGGGCCTTTCGAGCTCGCCCCAGCAGCACCCGGCGACCCGCGCCATCCTCCCCGGCCGGGTCGGCGCTCCCGGCCTGGCGGGGACCGACCTCCACGGCCTCCTCGACCAGGGATGCGTACAGCGAGAGCAGCGACGTCAAGTGATCCGGCTCGGGCGGAGGCCGGCGGCCCACGGCCCGCCAGAAGCCGGCGACGCGATCCCGGGCCTCACCCCCGAGCATCCCCTCGGCGCCCAGGTAGACCGACGCATACGGATGCAGCTCGAGCAGGAACAACTCCGTGTGGGCGGCCGCATCCGCGGCGCCGGGAAGCCCGAGCAGCCGGCCGAGTCGGCGGTGCTCCGGCTCGGGCGGCTCGCAGAGGGCGCCCAGGGCGCGCAGCAGCTCGGCCGGCGTCGGGGCCGTCGGCATCAGGATGCGGCGGCTCGGGCGCGGGCGCCGCGGGGGACGAGAGCGGTCGAGCTCGGGTCGCCTAGGCGAGCGATGGCGATTCTCCCGCGTGGTCCGGATCGTGTCGTGACCCTTCCGCCCGACAGCATACGCGGCGACCCCGGCGGCGGCCATGGCGGCCGTGGCGACGAGCGACGCGACCCTGCGACCCCCGCCTCTCCGACCCCTCCTCTCCGACCGCCTCCCCTTACCCGTCGCCGCCCTCCCTCGTTAGGTTGGCAGCCGGATCGGTTCGCCGGGCCTCCCCTCCCGTCCGGAGCCGGAGGCGCGCGACCCAAGCCAGGTACCACCGCACGAGGGCCACGCCGCATGCCCGACTCGAGCTCGATATTCCGCGCCGCGGGGATGGTCGCGGCGGCCTGCATCCTCTGGACCGCGGCCTCCGCCGGCCCGCTGGCCGCGCAGGGGGTCGCGCACGAGAGCCACCCTCACGAGGGCGCGCCGCCGTACGACGCGGCGGGGCAGGATGCATCGCCCGCCACCGTGGCCGCGAGCGACCGCATCACCGTGACCGTGGAGCCCGAGCGGGAGCGCCTGGTCATCGCTCTCGGGCCGATCGACCTGCCTCCGCGCACGCCCCATCACGCGCTGGAGCAGATCCCGATCCAGACGGGACGCGTGCCGTTCGACCTCTCGATCCACGGCTATCGGGTCGAGCTGGTGGATGGCCGCGGGGAGCCGGTGCCGCGGGAGGTGCTCCACCACTTCAACCTGCTGGACCCGAGCACGCGCGAGCTTTTCCTGCCGATCATGCGGCGGGTGCTGGCGGCCAGCCACGAGACGCCGCCCGTCGAGCTCCCGGGCTGGTTCCTGGGCGTTCCGATGCGGGACGAGCGTCCCTTCATCGCGCTCACGATGCTGCACAATCCGTCGGACCGGACCTACGAGGACGTGTCGGTACGGCTCGTCCTGGACTACGAGCGCTCACGACCGCTCTACACGATCTACCCCTTCCACATGGACGTGATGTTCCCGACGGGCAGCAAGGCCTTCGACCTGCCGCCCGGCCGCACGGTCCGCTCCTACGAGGCGAGCCCGGTGATCGCCGGAGGCATCGTGGGGATCGGGGGCCACGTGCACGCTCACGCCACGAGGCTCGAGCTGGTCGACCTGACCACCGGCAGGGTGCTGTACCGCACGGCGCCCGTGGTGGATGACCGGGGCCACATGACGGAGGTGCCCGCCTATCGGTATGGGGGCGACGGTCTGGGCGTGCCGATCTACCCCGACCACCGGTATCGCGTCACGGTCACCTATTTCAACCCCACCGGCCGGACGATCCCGAACGGGGGGATGGGCTCGGTGGCCGGAGGCTTCCTGCCGTTCGAGCCGTGGCCCGACGCGGACCCGTCGCACCCGCTGTTCGCGGCGGATTATCGCTGGGTCCTGGAGCAGAGCCTGCGCCACGTCATGGGGCAGAGCTCGGAGCACGAGGGCGGCCACCGGACTCCGTAGGGGGGCCCTCCACGCGCTGGCATTCGAGCTGCGCGGCGGGCAGGCTGAGCAGCGGCGGCCTCAGCTCCCCTCGTCGGCCGGCGCTTCGTTCCGATACCTCACCTCTCCGCCGACGATCGTGTAGACCACCTCCGCGCTCGGAATCTCCTCGGCCGGGACCGTCATGATGTCCTTCGAGAGCACCACGATGTCGGCGAGCTTGCCGGGCGCGATCGAGCCCTTCACCTCCTCCTGGAACGCCGCGTAGGCGTTGTTCATCGTGTAGGAGGCCAGGGCCTGCTCGCGCGTCATGGCCTGGTCGGGGAAGAAGCTCGAGCCGTCCGGCAACGCGCGCGTCACCGAGCAGTGGAAGCTGGCGATCGGATCGACGTCCTCGACCGGCGCGTCGGTGCCGTTCGTGACCACGGCCCCGGAGTCCCAGAGCTCCTGCCACACGTAGGCTCCGGTGGCCGCCCGGACCTCGCCCAGCCGCTGGATGACCCAGGGCCCGTCGGAGCAGGCGTGGATCGCCTGGAACGAGGCGATCACCCCCAGCTCGGCGAAGCGGGGGATGTCGTCCGGATGCAGGTGCTGCGCGTGCTCGATCCGCCAGCGCGGGTCCTCGGCCTCGGGATGGGCGCGAAAGGCACGCTCGTAGATGTCCAGCACCTCCCGGTTCGCCCGGTCGCCGATCGCGTGCACGTTGAGCTGGAAGCCGTTCTCGATCGCCAGCCCGGCGATCCGCTCCACGACCTCCGGCGGCGTGGTGGCCAGGCCCGAGCTCCGCGGCAGGTCCGCGTAGGGATCGAGCAGCCAGGCCCCGTGCGAGCCGAGCGCCCCGTCGATCGTCACCTTGATCGAGCGGACCGTCAGGTGGCCGTCCCCCGCCCCCTCGACCCGGGCCTCCGGCAGCCGGCTCGCCAGCTCCTCGTAGCCCTCCCGGACCATCACGTACAACCGCACCGGCAGCTCGCCTTCGGCCGCCAGCTCGCGAAACAGGTCGATGGTCTCCAGGGAGGAGCCCGCGTCCTGGAAGCTGGTCACGCCCTTGGACAGCGCCTCCTGGCCGGCCAGGCGGGCCATCTCCCGCATCTCCGCCTCGATCTCGGCGGGCGTGCGGTCCGCCTCGGCGCGTGCCCGGGCGCGCCCCACCAGCCCCTGGGCGGTCTCCCGGAGCAGGCCCGTCGGCTCGCCCCCGGGTCCGCGCACGATCTCCCCGCCCGGCGGATCCGGAGTCTCGGCCGTGATCCCGGCCAGCTCCAGGGCCCTCGCGTTGGCGAAGCCGGCGTGGCCGCTGGCGTGGGTCAGCAGGACCGGGTTCTCCGGACTCGCCGCGCTGAGCGTGTGATGGGTCGGGACGCCTTCGACGAGGCGCTCGGGGGCGTCATCCCACTTCTCCTGATGCCACCCGCGTCCCGTGATCCACTCGCCCGGCTCCGCCTCCCGAGCGGCCTCCGCCACCATCTCCACGATCTCGCTCCAGCCGCGGACCGCCGTGAGGTCCAGGATCATCTTCGCCCGGCCCAGGCTCATGTAGTGCCCGTGGCCCTCGATGAAGCCGGGGATCGCGAGGCGCCCCCGGAGGTCGATGACCTCGGCCGATGGGGACGCGAGGGCGCGGACGCGCTCATCGGAACCCACCGCCAGGATCCGGTCTCCCGAGATCGCGACCGCCTCGGCCTCGGGACGGTCCGGATCTACGGTCACGACCTTCCCGTTCAGGAGAACGAGGTCCGCCCGTGTCTCCGATTCGCCGGCTTCCTGGGCCGGCGCCGCCGGCGGGCGGGCCAGGCCCGCGGCCGACGACAGCGCCCACGCCAACGCGACGGCTCCGACTCTCGAACCTCCACGCATCGAGCTCGCCTCCTGGTTCCGTTCCCGTCTCCCCCCCC
>CAYMQZ010000074.1:0-2500 GCA_964392705.1 uncultured Gemmatimonadota bacterium | reverse complement strand
ACCAGCCCCCGGATCCGGTCGCGCACGCGGCGGAAGTCGTCCGGCGGCATGTCCTTCGGATCCGGCACGTCCCACTCGATCCGCCGCCGCGCCGGCACGTGGGGACAGGCGTCCCCGCACCCCATCGACACGATGGCGTCGTAGCGCCGGCCTTCCACCTCGCGCACTGGCTTGGAGCGGTGGGTCGTCAGGTCGACCCCGACCTCCCGCATGGCTTCGATCGCGCCAGGGTCCACCCGGCCCGAGGGCTCGGAACCGGCGCTCCGGGCTTCCACGGCCCCGCCCCCGATCGCGCGCGCGAAGCCCTCGGCCATCTGGCTGCGACAGGAGTTCTCGACGCAGACGAAGAGCAGGCGCACGGACTCCGCCCGGGCCGGGGCGTGCTCGGGGGCCGGGCTCGCCGCGCCCTCGCCCTCCGACGAGACATCCCGACTCACGGCTCCTCCTTCCCCCGGATGCCCTCGTGCCCGCACGCTAGATGGCGATCCCCAGGACGAGACTGGTCGCGAAGACGCGACCGCCGCTCCCCTCCACCGCCCGGTTGATCACCTCCAGCTCCCCGCCGTCCAGCCAGACGCCCTTGCAGGTGGGGCAGCGGTCGATCGCCACCATGTGCACGATCTCCTTCTTCATCCGGGACCCGTCCACGGGGCAAGCGCGCGTCGGCTCATCCTCCGGATCGGGCGCCCGCATCTCCTCCTGACACTCCTCGCAGGTCGGAAGGTCGGTCTCCGTCGCCTCGGCGATCTCGCGACCGCAACGCACGCAACCCTTCCACGCCAGACTCATCTCGGCATCCTCGTTTCCCTCGAACCTCGCGAACGCTCGATCTTCCCCCGTCGCGGCCGGCCGGCCCGCGACGGGCGTTCGGCTTCCGGGCCGCAAAAGCTCGGCACGGACGCGCCTCGCGGAAAGCCCCCCGGCGCCGGCGCCCCGGAGGATCGTGCGGACCGGGCGGCTCCGCGGCTCCGCGCCGGGCCTCTCAAAGCTCGGCTCCGAGGCCCGGCAGATCCGAAGGATACAGCACGCCCGCCTCGAGGCGAACCGCGCCGGCGCTCGGATCGTCCTCAAGATCCAGGTGCCCGTCGAGGTCCGCGTAGGCCACGTTCGGCCGGGCGAGGGCGAACGCCAGCCCGCCGGCGATCGCCACGGCCGCCTCGTCCATGCAGCCCACCATGACCTCCAGGCCGGCCGCGCTCGCCACCGAGCCGATCCGCGCCGCCTCGGCGATCCCGCCCACCTTCATGAGCTTCACGTTCACCATGTCGGCCCGCTCGTCCCGCGCGAGCCGGAAGGCGTCCCGCAGGTCCACCAGGCTCTCGTCGGCCATCACCGGCAGCGGGACGGCCGAAGTCACCCGTCCGAGAAGCTCGGGCCGCCCCCGGGGCGTGGGCTGCTCCAGCAGCTCGAGCCCCGCCGACCGCGTGGCCTCGACGAAGCGGAGGCAGGCCTCGAGGGTGTAGCCCTGGTTCGCGTCGAAGCGAAGCTCCACCTCTTCGCCCACCGCCTGCCGCACCCGCCGCACGCGCTCGGCGTCCAGGTCGGGATCCTTGCCGCCCTTGAGCTTCAGGCTCCGAAACCCCTCGGCGACCCGGTCCCGGGCCCGCTCGACGGTCTCCTCCGGGGGCAGGATGCCGATCGTGACGCTCGTCTCGATCCGGTCGCGATACCCCCCGAGGAGCTTCCACAGCGGAAGCCCGGCCGCCTTCCCGAGGAGATCGTGAAGGGCCAGGTCCAGCGCCGCCCGCGCCGAGGGCGCGGCGGCCAGGGGGGCGCGGAGCCGCTCGAGGCAGTGAGCCGTGCGCAGGGGATCGGCCCCGCGCAACAGCTCCTCCGCCTCCTCGAAAGCACGCTCCACCGCCTCCACGGTCTCGCCGGTCAGCGCCTCGTCCGGCGCGGCGCAGCCCAGGCCGGAGAGCGGCCCGTCGGTGACGACGCGCGCGAAGACGTTGGTGACGGACTCGACCCGCTCGTAGGCGATGTCGTATGGCTCGGCGAGGCGGAAGGCCGCCGGCCACGCCTCGACGCGGACGATCCTCACCGCCGGGTGGAGGCCGAAGCGCCCGGGAGCCCGCGCGGACCCCCTAGACGCGCGGACGGGCCTCGAGCGGCCGGCGCTAGCAGGTGGAGTGGATGAGGCCGCCGACCGGAGCCACGCCGGCGAGCTCGTTGTAGCGCCGGATCGCCTCCTCCGACTGCAGCACCTCGGTCTCGACGCCCCTCTGCCGAAGGATCTCGAGCGTCTCCGGCATCACGCGCAACCGCTCGTTCACGCCCCGGGAAAGGATCACGATTCGGGCTCCCCTGTCGACGAGCTCCTCGACATCCGCCGGTTGGATGCCCGGATCGTGGCGGGTGCCGGTCTCGTTCCAGTCCCACCCTCTCGCGCCGCCGGGCCACAGCTTGGCGTCCTTGAACGTGCCGTGATCCTCGACGTCCAGCCGCCCCCAGGAGAAATCCCGGATGCGGGGGGAGTCGGCGGCTCCTCGCGCGTCGGCGG
>CAYMQZ010000073.1:8767-11950 GCA_964392705.1 uncultured Gemmatimonadota bacterium | reverse complement strand
CGTCGCGCGCCAGGACCAGGAAGCGCTGGCCGTGCACGTGGATCGGGTGCTGCATGGGGTGGAAGGCGCGCCGGAGGTTCCGGATCCGCACCCGGTACGTCTCGCCCTGGCGGAGCCGCCACTCGATCTCGCGGTTCTCCCTGCTCGTGGCCGGGTCCCGCAGCACCCACCTCACCCCCTTCGTCGTGGAGAGCCAGTTCATCATCGGCATCGCGTCGTTCCACTCGACGGGCGGCTGGTACAGCGTGTCGAGCGCCATGATCGCGAGGATGGCGGTCGGGAGCTCGCCGGTGCGCATCGCGAGCTCGAGCTCGTGGTCGACCGGCCGACCGAGCGCCGCTCGATACCCGTCCAGCTCGGCGATCACGTCCGCGTGCTCGCGGAGAGCCGCGAATGCCTCCGCGTGGTCCTCCCCCGCCGGCACCGGCTCCTCCGACACCCGGATCAGCCCCAGGGTGTCCACGCGGGGATAGAACGTGCCGTTGAAGTGGTCGATCGCCTGGATCCGGTTCGTGAGCGCCCAGGTCCCCGGCTCCGGGAAGCGGGCGTCCACCACGTAACGCTGCGCGGGGGCGATCGGGACGCTCTCCACCCGCTGCTCGCGCTCGAACCGGCCCACGTCCGCCGCCACGAGCTTCGTCTCCGCGCCCTCGAAGACGAGGTTGAAGGTCCGCGTGTTGGCCACGTTCGTGAGGTGGAAGCGGATGACCTCGCCCTGGCGGACGTCCAGGGCGTACTCCGGCTCGCCGTTCACCAGCAGGACGTTCCCGAACCGGCCCATGAGGGCGTGGGTCGCCCCCTCCTCGCCGTAGGGAAAGAGCCCCCGCTCGTCCACGAGCAGGTCGTCCAGCATCAGGACCTCCTCGCGGTTCGCCGGGCCGTAGTAGTCGGGCTCCGGGGCCTCCACCAGCAGGTTCCCGTACAGGCCCAGGTCCTGCTGGACATCCTCGCGGTGGTGCGGGTGGTACCAGTAGATCCCGGCGTCCGGAAAGCGGACCCGGTAGGTGAAGCGCCCGCCGGGCTCGACCGCCTCCTGCGTGACGCCGGGAACCCCGTCGAACCGGTTCTCGACCCGCACGCCGTGCCAGTGCACCGTGCTCGGGAGGTCGATCGCGTTCTCGAAGACGACGACGATCTCCGCCTCCCGCGAGACGCGGATGAGCGGGCCGGGGTACTGGCCGTTGAAGCCGTACATGACGAAGCTCCGGGCGCCCACCTCGCGCCGCACGAAGCCCGCCCGGAGGCGCAGCGTGTCCCCGTCCTCGAGCCGCTCGACCTTCCGGAAGACGGCCTCGGGGAGCGAGTCGGGGTCCAGATCGGCCCCGGGGAGGAATCCCGTCACGGGGGGCTCGAGCCCCTCGAGGGGCGGCAGCATCGGCATGGTCGTCGGCATCGGGGGCATGCGCCAGCTCTCGGGGGCCACGGCGCCCGCGGAGTCGGCGCCGTGGCCCGCGTGCCCTTCCGCGACCTGACCCGCGACCGTCGGGGGGATCAGGAGGAGGGCGCCCGCCGCGAGCGACAGCGGCGCCGCGATGGGGAAGGCTCGGGTGGCGCGGGTGGCCCCGCCGGAGCGAACGGCCCGGGCGGCGCGCAGGATGGGGCCGGCGGTCAGCAGCCGACCCCGTGCGCTTCGAAGATCCCGTGACCTCGCATGGTGTGCATGAGGCCGCTGGGCGAGATCCCGGTGAGCAGGATCGGGCCCTCCCAGCGGTCGAGGTCGGCCGACGCCTCCGCCGTCACGAAGACCAGGAACTTGTTGAATTGGACGCGGGCGCGGACCACGCCCGAGGCCTCGTCGAGGACGCCCAGCTTCCGGAGACGGTCCAGCTCGGGAGTGGCCGCCCACGCCACGTAGGTCCGCCCGGGCCGACGCCGCAGCCGCTCGACCCCGATCGTCACGTCGTAGGCGTAGCGCCCGTCGGCGGCGACGGCGACGCCGAACGGCGAGGGCGCCATGGACATCTCCATGTAGGCCGCCGCGCCGGGCGCCGCGCTCGTCGGCTGGAGCGCCACGCGGATCGGCTCGCAGCGGGTGAGGGCAGCGCCGAGGGGTCCGGCGGTCCCCCGGGGGCCGTGCCCCGCGTCGCGAGCCGCCGGACCCGCGATCGCGACCCCCACGGATCCCCCCGCGGCCCAGACCGCGCCCGCCAGGATGGCGAGCCCGCCCGCCCCGAGCGCCGCGCGGGCCGCGCGCCGGTTCACAGCTCGATCACCCGGCTTCACAGCTCGATCACCCGGGGACGCCGCGAGCCGGCCGACTCCTCGCCCCCCTCGATCTCGTCGCGCTCATCCGGGGCCGGCTCGGCCTGCCCGGTGCCGGCGCTCCACCAGAAGACCTCGCCCCGGGGGCCCCAGGAGGCGCTCCCGGCGCTCACCCGGCGCTCCAGGCCGCTCCGCGCCCGACGGATCAGCCCGGAGCGGAGCGGGCGCGCGAGCAACAGGAGGCCGGCCAGGTCCGTGAGCACGCCGGGGGTCACCAGCACCACGCCGGCCACCAGGATGAGGAGGCTGTGGAGGAGCTCCTCGGCGGGCAGCCGCCCGGCCGCCAGCTCGGACTGGACGGCGCGCCAGCTTCTCAAGCCCTCGCGGCGCGCCAGCCAGGCGCCCGCGAAGCCCGTCCCGATCACGAGCAGCAGGGTCGGCGCCAGGCCGATCAGCGCACCGATCCGGAGGAGCAGGAACAGCTCCGCCAGGGGAACGAGCGTGAAGAGGAGGAACAGGCGCAGGAGCACGGGACCCGGCCTACCGGTTCGGGGGGCGGTCGACGGGCGTCGCGGGATGGCCGGACGTCACGGTGCCCACGGCGGGCTCGACGGCGGGCCGGCCGACGGCCTCAAAAGCCCATCGTCGCGCGGATCTTCGGGTCGATCCGCTCCGGGGACCAGAACGGCTTCCAGACGAGCTCGACCTCGGCCGAGTCGACCCCGTCCACCGACTCGGCGGCCGCCTGGGCTCCGCCCAGGATCTGCCCGCCCGCCGGACAACCCGGGCTCGTCAGCGTCATCGTGACCTTCGCGGCCCCGTCCTCGAGCTCGATGTCGTAGACGAGGCCCAGATCCACGATGTTGAACCCGAGCTCCGGATCCTTGACCCCCTTGAGGGCCTCCCGGATCAGCTCCGTCCGGTCCCGCCCCTCGTTCGTCGTCTCGTTCGTGTCGTCCGTGCCCATCTTCCGCGGCTCCC
>CAYMQZ010000073.1:0-8667 GCA_964392705.1 uncultured Gemmatimonadota bacterium | reverse complement strand
ATCAGCCGTCCGGTCGGATCAGACGTCGGCGTCCACCAGCTCGCCGAGCGCCACGTCCGGGTTCCCGAGCTCGTCCTCGACCTCCTCGAGGAGCGGCCGCCGGCGCACGAGCTGGCGAGCCCGCTCCATCTCCTCGTTCGCGTTGATCAGGATGGCGCCCGACAGGCGCCCCTTCTGGCCGCAGAAGGCCAGGCTCTTCTCCGCCCCCAGCTCGCCGCGGAGGATGACCCGGTCGGCGGAAGCCGGCCGGCCGAAGGCGTTCAGGCCGAGGTCGAAGACGTCGGAGAAGAAGTACGAGAGGTGGTCGTACGGCTCCACCTCGCCCGCCATGTTGCGGCCCGCCAGCTTGCCGTGCGCCTTCGCGTGGTCCCAGTGCTCCACGCGCGCGAGGTCGCCGAAGATCGGGTCCGGGAAGCGAGCCACGTCGCCCGCGGCGTAGATGTAGCCGTGGCTGGTCTCGGCGTACCGGTCCGTGACGATCCCGTCCTTCACCGCGAGTCCCACCCGCGAGGCGAGCTCGTCGTTCGGGATGATGCCGACGCCGATGACGGCGATCCCGCACGGGATCTCCTCCCCGTCCTCGAGCACGGCGGTCTCGACCCGGCTCTCGCCCCGCAACTCCGCGACCTTCGCCCCGAGCCGGAAGCGGACCTCCCGCGCCTCGAAGTACTCCTGCAGGAAGGAGGACAGCTCCGGGGGCAGCATGGTGGGCCACACGCGCTCCCGCGCCTCGACCACCGTCGCGCGGACGCCGAGCTTGGAGAGAGAGGCAGCCAGCTCCATTCCGATGAAGCCCGAGCCGATCAGGACCGCCTCCTCCATCGCCTCATCCGCCGCGGCTTCGCGGATCGCCTCCGAGTCCTCGACCGTCCGGAGCGTGAACACGCCGTCGAGATCGGAGCCGGGCATCCCCAGGGTGCGGGGACGCCCGCCGGTGGCCAGCAGGATTCGACGGGCCCGGTACTCCTCTCCCCCGGCCGTCGTCACCGCCAGCTCCTTCGGGTCGAGCGAGATGACGCGTTGCTTCTGACGCAGGGTCACCGCGGCCTCCTCCTCGAACCAGTTCTCCGGCTTCACGTGCAGGAGGTCGCGGCCCGCCTGCGGGTTCTGGAGGTATTCCTTCGAGAGGGGAGGCCGGTGATAGGGCGGTTCGCTCTCGTCGGTCAGGACGAGGATGCTGCCGACCTCGTCCCGGGACCGGATGCCGTCCACGGCCGAGGCGGCCGCCAGGCCGCCGCCCACGATCAGATAGTCGAACTCGTCCACGTGCTGTCCCTTCTTCCGGCTGTGAACGCTCCCCCGAGGTTCTACCCTACGGGTTCACGGGTCGGATCTCCACTTCGCTCACGGTCCCCCGGTCCGAGAGCCGGATCGCGGTCACCACGAGCTCGGCCACGTCGGCCGGGTCGAGGATGCTCGCCCGGTCCGGCGTCATGTGATCCTGCTTGTCGAAGAACGGGGTGTCCACGGAGCCCGGGCACACGGTGAGCACCCGGATCCCCTCCTCCCGCAGGTCCAGCATCATGCACTTGGAGAGCCCCATGACCGCGTGCTTCGAGGCCGCGTAGATCGAGCCGCCGGCGAACGTGTTCTTGGCCGCCAGCGAGGCCACGTTCACGATCACGCCGCCTCCGGCCCGGAGCATGGCGGGCACGAAGGCGCGGGAGCAGAGGAAGGCGCCCCGCACGTTCACCCCGAAGGTGCGGTCGAAGTCATCGATGCCGAGGTCCTGGAAGCGTCCGAAGATGCCCACGCCGGCGTTGTTCACCAGCACGTCGGGGGTTCCCAGCTCGTCCAGCACCCCCTCGGCCAGGCCCGCCACCTCCTCCTCGTCGGAGACATCGCAGGTGATCGCGAGGACCCGGGGGGCGGGCGTCTCCCGGAGGCTCGACGCGGCCGCCTCCAGGTCGCCCCGGGTGCGCGCGCAGATGGCCAGCGAGCAGCCCGCCTGGCCCAGCGCGTGGGCGACGGCCCGGCCGATCCCCGTGCTGGCGCCGGTGACCACGGCGACGCGGTCCGTCAGCTCCATGGCCCGCTTCGCCCTCCAGGATCCCCGGCCCGCGAAGCGTCGAGGAGCTCGACCGGGTGCACGGCCCGCGCCCCCGATCCGGTGGCCCGGAGCCCCGCCCCGATCTGCATGATGCAGCCCGGGTTCCCGGTCGCCACCCAGGCGTAGCCGCCCGAGGCGACCTCCTCGAGCTTGGGAGCGAGCACCCGCTCCGAGAGCCGCCGGTGGAGGAGGTTGTAGACCCCGGCTCCGCCGCAGCAACGGTCGGAGGAGGGGAGGGGCGCCGCCTCGCCCCCCGGGATCGCCGCCAGCAGCTCGAGCGGCTCGTCGCGCACGCCCTGGCCGTGGAGCAGGTGGCACGGCGCGTCGTAGGCGATCCGACCCGCCGGGCCGGATGCGAGCCGGCCGCCCGCCGGGCCGGACGCGAGCCGGTTGCCCGCTGGGCCGGATGCGAGCCGCCCGCCCGCTCGGGTCCCGCGCCCACCTGTCGGGGCGGCGGCCAGCAACTGCGAGACGTCGCGCACCCGGTCGGCCAGGCGCCCGGCACGCTCGGCCCACTCCGGCTCCTCGGCCAGCCAGCGCCGGTATTCCCGCATCGCGGCGCCACACCCGGCCGAGTTCACGGCTATGACGTCCGCCTCCGCCGCCTCGAACGCCTCGACGTTCCGCCGGGCAAGCCGCCGGGCCGCCTCGAGGAAGCCCGCGTGGGCGTGGAGCGCCCCGCAGCACCCCTGGGCCGGGGCCGCGACCTCGCGGAAGCCCGCCGCGGCCAGGACGCGCCGCGTGGCGCCGTGCACGTGGGCGAAGAGGCCGTCCATGACGCAGCCCTCGAGGAGGGCGAAGCCGGGGGCGTCGGCGGGGGCTGCGTCGCCCCCGGCATCCGGGTCGGCCGCTTCGGCGGCGGGCCCTCGGTACCCGCCGGCCGACGCTCCGCTCGACGCTCCGCCGGGGCCGCCGGCCGACGCTCCGGCGTCCCCGGCGGCCGGAGGACGGCCGGGCCGCGCGTGCAGCGCCGGGTCGGGCCGGGTGGCGTCCAGCAGCCGTGCGGCCAGCCCGGCCCGGCCCGGAAGCCGCCCGGCCAGTCGCGACAGGCCGGAGCGGCGCGCGAGGCGGAGGAGGGCGAACAGCGGACGGCGGAGCGGCCCGGTCAGGAGCCGGAGGCCGAGACGGCCCGCCAGATGCGCCAGCCGCGCGGCCGGATTCCGCCGCCGCTCGACCCCGTCGGCGCGCGCGCTCTCCAGCAGCGCGCCGTACTCGACGCCGGCGGGGCACACCGGCTCGCAGGCCCGACACCCCAGGCACTGTCCGATGTGGAGCTCGAACGCGCCGCTCGCCTCCGCCCGCCCCTCCAGGAGGGCGCGCATCAGGTACAGCCGGCCACGCGGCGAGTCGTTCTCGTCGCCCAGGACGTCGTAGGTGGGACAGGCGGACAGGCAGAATCCGCAGTGGACGCAGGCGAGCAGCAGGTCCTCGTCCGCGGCCAGGTGGTGGGGCGGTGCCCCAGACGCTCGGGCCGCCGATGCGCCCGACGCGGTCGTGGGCGCCGTGGCGTCCGCGGCCGACGCGCCCCCCGACGCGGCCTTGGCCGCGCTTCCCGCACGGCTCACGAGGAACCGTCGGGGGAGGCGTCCGCGTCCACCGGGTCGCTCGAGCTGTGGTCGTGGATGATCGTCCACCGTCCCTCGATGCCGAGGAGGACCAGCGTCACCGGGCCCGACCCGGTGACGTCGCCCTCCCGCTCGAGCACGTAGCGGAACGTGGCCAGGGCGTGCCGCTGGCCCAGCGAGCGCACCCTGAGCGCCTCGAACCGGAGGCTGTCCCGCTCCGCGCCCGGGGCGAACGCGGGCGCGTAGCGCTGCCAGATCGCGTCCCACCCCACGACCAGGCCGGCCGAGCCGATGTAGGTCGTGTTGGGGGACCGCCGGTAGTCGGCCATGAACGCCTCGAGGTCCCCCCGGTTCCAGGCGGCCGCCGCGGCCTGGAGCATGGAGGCGATCTGCTCCCGAAGGGCGGGCGACTCCTCGGCCTCGGGCCCGGCCTCGGACACGCGAACGAGGCGGCACCCGGGCGTCCCGGCGCCCGCGGCCAGCAGGAGGGCGATCAGGAGGACGAACGGGGTCGGGGCCGGCGCTCGCCCGCGCCGTCGCTCCCCGGCGCCGCTCACCCGTCCCCCAGCGCCGCGTGGAAGTGCCGCGCCGACAGCTCGATCGCCCGCTCCAGCTTCGCGTTCGAGCCGGTGAACGGGTGGGCGGCGTTCATCGTGTGCCCGGCCCCCTCGATCAGCACCAGCCGGGCCCGCTCGCCGGCGGCCGCGGCCAGCTTCTCGGCGGCCTCTACGGGCACGCTCTCGTCCTCGCTCCCGTGCACGACCAGGTAGGGGATCTCGAGGGCCGACGCCGCGCGGGTCACGTCCAGCCGCTCGCGGTTGCCGCGCAGGTCGTCGAGCACGTTCCGGTAGAGCGGCATCATCTGCCCGGTGCGCTTGTTCTCGATGTAGGCGGGTCCGCCGCTCCGCCATTCCGACGAGTAGGCGGTCGCGTATCGCTCCACCGAGTCGATGGCCGCCCAGGTGACCAGCGCGGCCACCTGCCTCCGGAGCGCGGCCTTGAGCAGCGCCGTCGCCCCGCCCCGGCTGTGCCCCAGGAGCCCGAAGCGCGAGGCGGCCGGGACGGACAGCTCGCCCAGCCGGCCGACGGCGAGCCGGTCGAGCACCGCCTCGAGGTCCTGCAGCTCGCGCGTGAAGGTGTTGCGGGCGAACGCCTCGAGGTCGTCGAACTCCTCCATCGACTCGGCCACGCCGGAGCCCGTGAAGTTGAAGCACGCCGCCGTCAGGCCGGTGCGCCGCGCCAGCTCCTCGGTCAGGTACGGGAAGAAGCCCCAGTCCTTGAACCCCTTGAAGCCGTGGCACACGACCAGCGCCTCGCCGGCGGCGGGCTCCTCGGGGATCCAGGCGTCGCCCCGGACCCGCTCCCCGGTCGGAAGGTCGAAGGAGAAGGGCTCGTGCCGGACCGCGTCGCCGCCGCCGGGGCTCATCGGGTCGTCCCGTCGGGGCGGTCCCCGCGACGCTCGCGCTGGGGGGCCCAGCGGGCCTCGGGCGTCCCGGCGCGGTGGTTCACGCTGCGCGCGAGGGTGAACAGGAGGTCCGAGAGCCGGTTCACGTAGGGGATCACGCCTTCGTCCAGCTCCGAGTCCGCCTCCCGGAGCCGGACGATCGCCCGCTCCGCGCGCCGGCATACGGTGCGGGCCACGTGGAGCTGGGCTCCGACGGGGGAGCCCCCGGGGAGGACGAAGGCGTCGAGCGGGGGGAGAATCTCGTCCAGACGGTCGATCCAGCGCTCGAGCTCCTCGACCCGCGTCGGATCGAGCTCCGGGATCGTGCCCCGCTCGAGGGCGCGGTCCGGATCCGAGGCCGCGAGCCGGGCCCCGATCGCGAACAGGTCCTCCTGGACCCGGGTCAGCTCGTCGCGGTCGAGCGCTCCCTCCGCGTCCCGGGCCAGCGCCAGGCCGAGGGCGGCGTTCAGCTCGTCGACCGACCCGTACGCCTCGACCCGGGGGTCGCTCTTCGGGACGCGGTCGCCCCCCAGGAGTCCGGTCTCGCCGCGGTCGCCGCCTCGCGTGTAGATCTTCATGCCACCAGCTCCTCCTCGCGCCCCGGCGCCGCGGGGTCGGGGCTCTTCCCGTCACACATAGTCCGCCACCCAGTGCGGGGGTCCCCCGCCGAGCGCCTCCAGGAGCCGCGCCTCGATCGCCCGGATCGCCGGATCGCCGCGGGCCGCCGCCGCGGCGTGCTCGGCCGGACCGCCCCGCTCGACGACCGCCGCGGCCGCCGGCCCCGCCGCGTCGAGGGCGGCTCCGATCGCCTCTTCGCCCTCGGTCGAGTCCGGGTCGCGATGCCAGGCGCAGCGCAGGGCGCCCGCGAGCGGAAAGGCCTCGGCGGCGGAGTCCGGCCGCGGCAGGGCCGCCGTGACCCGAGCCGCCACCGCCGGCAGCTCCGTAGGCCGCGCCGAGAGCCGGAGGACGACGCGGCGGAGCGACCGGTCCCGCCGGGGCTCGGCGATGGGCTCGTCGCGGTCTCCCTCCCGCACTCGCTCGAGCCTGGCGCCCCGCTTCCCGGCCCACGCCTCGAGGGCCCGGCGCCGGGCCTCCACGGAGGCGTCCGTGCCGTGCAGCCACAGGTCGGTCCGGCCCTCCGCGGGCCCGTCGGCCCGCCAGCTCCAGGCCAGCCCATCCGGGATCGGGGCCCCCTCGGCCGGGCCGGTGGCGAGGCTCGCCGCCAGGTCGAGCGGCGGTCCGCCCTCCGGGGCGGGGACGAGGATCCGGCGCTCCGTCCGGGCCGGCCGCGACCAGGTCCTCAGGCTCGCCTCGACCAGGACGCCGAGCCTCCCCCGGCCGCCCGCCTGGAGCGCATGCAGGGCGTAGCCCGCCACGTTCTTCATCACCGGACGGCCCCACCGGTGGACCGCCCCGTCGCGGGCGGCGACCCGGCAGGCCAGCAGGTGCCGGCGGAGCGGCCCGTACAGCGCCTCGAAGGCCCCCGTCGGGGCCGCCGCCACGAGGCCGCCCACGGTGCCGGGAAGGGCGTCGACCCGCCCCGGCTCCGCGGGCGGCAGCCACTGCCCCTGCGCGGCGAGGACCTCGCGGAGCCTCGCGAGCCGCATGCCGGCCCCGACCGTGATGACCAGGTCCCGGGGCTCGTAGGCGACGATCTCATCCAGGGCGCCCGTGGCGAGGAGGTCGACCTCCTCCTCCTCGAGCGCGCGCCGGGCCCGGTCGCCCGTCGCGCCGATCTCGCCCGTCACCGCCAGCGGCGCCGCGGCGTCCGGTCGGCGAGCGAGAAACCGCGCGAGCTCGTCCGGATCCGGGGGACGCGCCGGGGAGCTCAGGAGTCGGAGCCCGCCAGCCGCTCCTCGAGCAAGGTCCGGAGGCGCCCGGGGTCGGCCGCGAGCGCCTCGCCGCGACTCGTCGCCTCCTCCCGGGAGGCCGCGGGCTCCAGGTCGACGAAGAAGCTGGCGTCGCCGTCCAGCTCCAGGAACGCCAGGGTCATCCGGTAGCCCTCGACCCCGGTCGCCCGCTTCGCGATCAGGTCGATCGTGAAGCGCCGCCCGTCGGCCGCCAGGTCGTCGGCCAGCCGCATCTCCACCGCGTCCCGCTTCCGGTAGCGCGCCATGTCGTCGAGTCGTCGTCTCCCGCGCTTCCGGTGGCGCCGGCCTTCCGAGCGCCGGCCTTCCGGTAGCGCTACGCCTCCGGGAGCATCTTCCCCGGGTTGCAGAGTCCCCGCGGGTCCAGGGCCCGCTTCACCGCGCGGAGCCTCCCCAGCTCCGCCTCGCTGAAGATAAGCCGCATCGCCTCCCTCTTGTCCAGGCCGACGCCGTGCTCCCCGGTGATCGTGCCGCCGGCCTCGACGCACGCCTCGAGGATCTCGCGGTTCGCTCGCTCGACGCGCTCCACCTCATCGGGGTCGCGCAGGTCGAAGACGAGGTTCGGGTGGAGGTTGCCGTCCCCGGCGTGGAAGAAGTTGCACAGGCTCACGCCGTGACTCTCGGCGATCGCCTGGATCCGGGGCAGCAGGTCGGGAAGGGCGGTGCGCGGCACCGTCGCGTCCTGCACCAGGATCTCGGGCGCCCGCCGTCCGAGCAGGCCGTACGCCTTCTTGCGGGCGCGCCACAGCCGGGCGCGCTCCTCCTCGCCCTCGGCGATCCGGACCTCCACGGCGCCCGCGCGTCGCGCGATCCCGGCGGCCAGGCGGAGCTCCGCCTCGGCCTCCTCCTCCTCGCCCTCGAACTCCATCACCAGGACCGCCTCGACATCGCGCGGAAGGCCGATCGCGTACGGGGAGTCCTCGACCAGCCGGACCGTGGCGCCGTCGACCAGCTCGACCGCCACCGGCAGGGCCCCGGAGGCGAGCAGCTCGCTCACCGCGGCCCCGGCGTCGGCGAGCCGGGGGAAGACCGCGAGCCCGGTGCGAACCGCGGCCGGCAGGGGGAAGAGCCGCACGTCGATCTCGGCGGCCACGCCCAGCGTCCCCTCCGAGCCCACGAACAGGGCCCCGAGGTCGAGGCCGCCCTCCTCGCCGCGCCCGACGGAGACGAGCGATCCGTCGGGCAGCACCACGCGCAGCCCGAGGACGTGGTCCGCCGTCACCCCGTGGCGCAGGCAGTGGGGGCCGCCCGCGTTCTGGACCACGTTGCCGCCGATCGTGCAGGCCGACCCGCTCGAGGGGTCGGGCAGATAGCGCAGCCCGTGGGGGCGGGCGGCCTCCGTGATCCGGTCGGTCACGACGCCGGGCTGCACGGTGGCGCGCCGGTCCGCGGCGTCCAGCTCCAGGATCCGGTTCATCCGCGACGTGCAGAGGAGCGCCTCGCCGCGCGCCACGGCCCCGCCGGCCAGGCCGGTCCCCGCCCCGCGCGGCACGAACGGGGCGCCCTCGGCGGCCAGCAGCTCGACCGTCGCCCGCAGCTCCTCGGTCGTGCGGGGGAAGAGGGCGATGGAGGGGGTCCCGCGGATGAGCGTGAGCGCGTCGGACTCGTAGGCCAGAAGGCGGTCCGGCCGGTCGATCACGCCGGCCGGGCCCAGCAGCCCGCGAAGGCGTCGAAGCGCGCGGTCGGAGAGCGGGGTGCCGGCGGAGGCGTCCACGGGGAAGAGCTTAGAGCCGCGGGCCG
>CAYMQZ010000072.1:0-11996 GCA_964392705.1 uncultured Gemmatimonadota bacterium | reverse complement strand
ACGTTCGCGTTCCTGAACGGCAGGACGCCGTTGTAGGAGACGACATCCAGCGCCTCGACGGCGTTCAGCTCGTCGATCAGGGCGCGGGCGAACCCCGCGGCCAGGTGCCCCAGCGTCCCCTCCTGGCTCACATCCTCGAAGGGGAGCACCGCGATCCGCGTCAGCTCGGATCGGGCCCCCGCGGTCGCGCCGGGGACGTCGCGTGTCGCCGACCGCCCGATGCCGAGGCCCAGCCAGAGGCCAAAGGCCGCCAGGACCACGAACAGGAGGCCCCCCGCCACCCACAGCTTCGGCCGCCCGATGCCCTTCCCACCCACATCGGAGGCGGCCGCCGCGGCGCCCGGCTCCAGGGAGCGCTTCTCCGCCGTCCGCGGTCGGCGATCCTGGAGGGCGAGCTCGCCTCCTGCGCGGTGGACGCTCCGGCTGGCGTGGCGCAGCGCCCTCGCCAGCGCCTCGGCGGACTGGAACCGGTCGGCCGGCGAGCGTGCCAGGGCCCGCATGACCAGCCGCTCGAGGTCGGCTGGAACCGTATCCCGCACGTTGCCGATCGGGGGCGGATGCTCGGTCATGCGCCGCGCCATCGTCGCCTGCGGCGTCGGTCCCGTGAGCGGCGGTCGGCCGCTGAGCATCTCGTACAGCAGGCAGCCCACGGCGTAGATGTCCGAACGGCCGTCCACGTGCTCGTCCCCCCCCGCCTGCTCGGGGCTCATGTACGCGGGCGTTCCCACGGCCAACCCCGAACCCGTCAGCCTCTGATCGGCCGCCTGATGGATGGCCCGCGCGATGCCGAAGTCCGCGATGAGCGCGTGCCGGCCGGGCAGCAGGATGTTGGAGGGCTTGATGTCCCGGTGGATCACGCCTTTCCCGTGGGCGAAGGCGAGGCCGTCGGTCACCTCGCGAGCGAGGCGCACCGCGTCGCCCAGGGGCAGCTCCCGCTCGCGATCGAGCCGCTCTCGCAACGACTCTCCCGCCACGTACGGCATCGCGTAGAACAGGAAGCCGTCCTCCTCGCCCGAGTCCAGGACGGGAAGGATGTAGGGGTGGGTGAGGGCCGCCGCGATCTCGATCTCCCGCAGGAAGCGGTCGGCGGCCAGGCCGGCGGCCAGGGAGGGCTGCAGCACCTTGATCGCCACGGTTCGAGCGTGGCGGGCGTCCTGGGCCAGGTAGACCATCGCCGCGCCGCCCCGGCCGATCTCTCGCTCGATCCGGTAGCGATCGGCGAGCGCCGCTTCGAGCCGATCTAGCTCGATGGACATCGACGGCTCCTGCGAGGATTTGGCACGCGGCCCCTGCGGCACGGCTTCTCGCGCAAGCTAAGGAGAGAGGCGGGAGAGCGCTACGTGACCCTCGGTGGGCTCCACATGGCCGTCCGAAGGCTCTCGTCTCCCACGGCGCGCGAGAACCTCAGCCTTCCTCGAACGCGAAATTGATCTCCAGTCCCTCCTCGCCCATCTGGCGGCAGCTCTCGACCGTCCTCTCCCAGTCGATCTTCCCGGGGAGACCGCCGATCGGATCGTGCAGCTGGCGTAGTGCGCTTCCCCGCTCATCGACGAGCCAGACGCGGACCTCCCCGTCGCTCTCGAACACGCGCAGACGCAACATGCTCAGCTCCCGTCGTTTTCCCTCGGAAAGGGGCGGGCCAGCTCGCGAATACGGGGCGCCCCGGTCGATGCCCCGGCCGATGCCCCGGCCGATACATTGATAATCGCCGATCCGCCTTCGAAACAGGTCGGGCCGGCGAGCGGGTGCGCGTGACGCCGATCCGATCCCGGCCGTCCATGCCACGGAGGCCTGCGTGCGAGATCGGATCGAAAAGCGGAAAGCCGGAAGCCTACTCCTTCGACGGGGGCGGGGACCGGGCTTGCTGGTGGCGGCGCTCCTGACCGGCGCGACGCTCGCCCAGCTGACCTGTGCGCCCCCGGCGACGGTAAGCCGGGCCGCTCCTTCGGCTCCCGCCTCGGCGGCGGATTCGGTGGGCGAGCCGTCCCCGGAGGCGGCGTCACCGCGCGAGACTTCTGCCGCCGTCGAGCCGGGAAGCGGCCGCTTCGATCCCGCACGGCCCTCCGAGACCTTCCGGCGCCGCCCGCCGGGGACCACCCTTCCCGACTCCGTCGGCGCCCTGCTCGCCCGGCGGCTCGAGCGACGGGCGGCCCCTCCGACCGTCGACCGCTACCTCCTCTACCTCCCGCCCGGGCTCGGCGAGGCCGAGGGCGAATGGCCCCTCATCCTCTACCTGCACGGCCGCTCGCTGCGCGGGCGGGACCTCGACCGGGTGAAGCGCTACGGCCTGCCCGCGTTCCTGGATCGCGGCTGGGACGTCCCGTTCGTGGTCGCCGCGCCCCAGCTTCCGGACGGCCACTGGGGTGATCCGGAGCGCCTGGTCGAGCTGGTGGAGGAGCTGAGCGGGCGGTACCCGATCGACGAGGAGCGGATCTACCTGACGGGCTTCAGCCTCGGCGCGGGAGGCGTGTGGGAGGTGCTGAAGGGCCACGCCGAGCCGTTCGCCGCCGCCATCCCGATCTCGGCCTGGACGCCCGACCCCTCGGACCGATGGGTCGACGCCGTGGCCGGTCTTCCCCTCCGGCTCTACCACGGCACCGAGGACCGTCCGGCTCCCTACGCGCGGACGCGACGTATGTACGACCATCTGCGGGACGCCGGTCAACCGGTCGAGCTCGTCACGCTCTCCGGTGAAGGCCACGGCATCGTGCAGGACGTCTACCGCGATCCCGAGCTGTACGCCTGGCTGCTGCGGCAGCGGAAGGGATCCCGGTAGCGCTCGGCCATGCAGGTCCGCGACGAGACGACGGCCTCGAGCTCGTGCCCACGACGGGCCGGGCTGACGCTCGCCTCCGGGTCGGCTGGATCGGCGAGCGGAGCTCGATGGGCACGCGGGGCTCGATCGGTCGCGCGCGTGGCTCGATCCGCGCCGCGCCTGGCGGCCGTCCTGGTGACGGTCCTCGCCCTGGCCGCCTGCGAGCTCACGACGGGCCCCGGCTTCTTCCGCGACGGCCTTCGGGGCCGCTTCGACGGGACGTTCACGCTCGAGTGGGAGCCCGTCGGGTTCGGGCGGGGGGGCTGGATCGATGGCCACGGCTCGATCCGCATCCACCGACACGGCGGGTCGCGCTTCGAGGGCGACTGGGCCTGGCGCCTGGACGGCCACCTGCTCCGGGGCGACCTGGAGCGCGGCCGCGAGGGGTTCCGCGACGACGTGAGCTTCCGCCTCGAGAGCCGATTCGGCCGCGACCTGCTCGAGGAGCTGACCGGCTGCTTCTTCCTGCGCGGCGAGCGCCACTTCCACGGGTTCGCCAGCCGCGGGCGGCTGCGGGCCTCGCGCACGGCCCGCCTGCGCTGCCACGACGCGTTCGGCTTCGACCGCGACTTCCGCGACGACCTGGTGGTCCGGCTCTCGTTCGAAGGGTGGAGGTAGGTCCGAGGAGTGCGGATAGGCCGAGGGCCGGAAGGGGGCGGACCGGCTTGCCCGGTCGCGCCCGTAGGGATCTGTTTCCGGATCCGACGGTTCGTCGCTGCGGGCCGGCCCGGGAGCCGGACCGAGCGGACAGCCTTCGAGTCACGCACGGCGGACACCGATGGGCCAGACTTCTTCCGACAGACCGATCCACCCCGGCGTCACGATCGGCCACGTGCACCTCAAGGTGGCCGACCTGGAGCGCGCCCTGGACTTCTACTGCGGGGTGCTCGGGTTCGAGCTCACCCAGCGCTACGGGCGGGGCGCGGCCTTCGTCTCCGCCGGCGGCTACCACCACCACATCGGCCTGAACACCTGGGAGAGCGCCGGCGGCCCGCCCCCGCCCCCCGGCCGGACCGGGCTCTACCACTTCGCGATCCGATACCCGACGCGCGCCGCCCTGGCCGACGCCCTCCGGCGCCTCGATGACGCGGGGATCGCGCTGGAAGGCGCCAGCGACCACGGCGTGAGCGAGGCGCTCTACCTGCGGGACCCCGACGAGAACGGCGTGGAGCTGTACCGGGACCGGCCGCCCGAGGACTGGCCGCGCACGGCGGACGGCGGCCTGGCGATGACGACGAGGCCGCTGGACCTGAAATCGCTCCGGGCGGAGGGGGACGGGGAGTCCGCGTAGAGCCGGTCGGCGGCGCGAGCTGGTCGCGATGATCCCCGTGGACGAGGAGCAGGCCGGGGAGAAGGAGTGGAAGATGCCGTTCGAGCCCTTCCTTCACCGCCACGGCCTCGCCCGGAGCACCAGATTCCCCCGGAAGCCGGGTCGCGTCTTCTGTTCCAGCGACAGCCTGTAGAGGATGTCCTCGGCGCGTGTCTCGATCCGTGGCAGGCCCGCGGCTTCGGCCCGAGAGAGCGGCTCCAGCCGGCGGGGCGCCCGGTTCGGGGTGCGCGAATCCAGCCCATAGCTCAATCGCCAGCCGTGCTCTCCCCGGGGCGGGGTGGCGATCAGGTTGATCTTCTCCCGAAAGAGGTGCCCCCCCTCGAAGTGCTGGTCCAGCCAGAGGGCGCCGTCGATCTCGTACTCCGGCACCAGGATCCCCAGGTCGAGGCAGAACCCCAGGGACCGACCCCCCTTCTTCGTCGCCCACCCGGCGAGGAACTGCGAGAACAGGTGCGGGTGCCGGGGTGACTTCCCCTCCTCGCGCGGGAACAGATCGTCGAACTCGCGGAAGATCGCCGACTCCTCCGCCACCAGGCGCCGGTGGAGGTCCCAGCGGGCGCGGCGCACCCGCACGACCACCTCGAAGTGGTAGGAGGCCCGGATGCGCTTCCCCTCGTCGTACGCCTTCTGGACGGCCGGCGGCAGCGTGAGCTCGAGCACTTCCAGCACGCCGTCGACCCGGATGTCGCCGAACAGGAACCGCGTCAGGTTCTGATAGCCTTCCTCGGAATTGACGACCCCGAAATGTCCGGAGTGGCTCCGGTACACGAAGGCCCGCGGCGCGTGACGCCCGGAGCCGGCGCCGCCCTGGGCACGGCCCGCCACCGTGGCGTTCTTGATCCTCACCAGCCCGTCGCTCATCGGGCCCACCACGCGCCGCGCCCAGCCGCCCGCCACCTCGTAGTCGCGCCGATTCGTGCCCACGAGACAGAAGAAGCGGTCCGGGTCGAACTCGCCGTTCAGGTCGTCCACGTCCTCGGCGTCATCCGGGAGCGAGAGATAGCTCCTCATCCGCCTCCGGTTGAAGTTGTCCGCGTTGTTGCGGGTGAAGAAGCCGGGGATGTTCCCGATGATCTCCAAGTCGATCCCGTTGTGAGGCGTGGCGTACGTGAAGACCCTGTCCACGCAGCCGCGGACGCCCTTCGGATCGGCGTTCCGGACGCCGTCCCCACTCGTCGCCGTGTGCTGGAGGAAGCAGCGGCAGACGAGACCGCCCATCGAGTGGGCCACGAGGTGGACGCGGAAGTCCCGTCGGGCGATCTCGTTGTCCTTGCAGATCCTGTCCCGCAGGGTGGCGATCAGCTCGCTCAGCCCCCGGGCGTATTCGACGATCTCGCCTCGCTCGCCGACGATCCTTCCATCCTCGCCGACGGGGAGCTTGCTGGAGACACGGTCGTAGTAGCGGTAGATGAAGACGCTCCGCGGCGAGATGGGAAAGCCGTCCGGCATCTCGTCGCCCACGCGGTAGACGTCCTGATAGCCGTGATCCTTCATCAACCGGATGAGGGGCGACTCGAAGTAGAGCCGCTGGATGTCCCCCTTCCAGCGCTGCCGCAGCTTGGTCGAGCCGAGGTTGAAGCCCATGAACGGGTCCGCCACCGTGTCCTCGACCTCGTCGTCACTCCCCGCGTAGCCCCGCACGTAGACGATCGGGTAGAACCGAGGCTCCAGACGCCCCGGGCTCATGACGCCGCGAGGGGGACCACGAGATTCCCCGGTGGGCCGGGAGGAAAACGGAAGGCCTGGTGTCGCATGGGGCACGCCTCTGGCTGAAGGCGGCCCTGATGAGCTTCCTGCGCGCCCCCCAGTCTACTCGATCAGGAGCTGGCCTGGAACCCTCGCGGAGACGGGCGGCGATCGCGCGGCGCACGAGAGCCGGTGCCTTATGGCCCATGCCCCCCGTGCGCTCCGCGACCGCCCCGAGCGCTGTCTCGATGCGTCCGCTACAGCCCTCCACTCAGTGCGTCTGCAGCAGCCCCAGCTCCCGCTCGACGTTGAACAGCGGGCTGTACGTGAAGTGGGGGTCGCCGTCGATGTTGCCGCCCCAGAGGATGCCGTTCAGGATCACCCGGCCGCTGTTCACGTTGCCCCTGCGGTTCTGGGAGAGGAAGACGGGGGAGCCGCTGTCCCCTCCGTCCACGCCGGCCGCCACCTGGGCCTGGCAGCGCCGCACGAAGGTCCCGCCCAGGGCGATCACGTTGATGCAGGTGGTCGTGATCTCGGCCCCGGTCCAGCCCGTGGTGCGCCCGACCTTGAAGGCGATCTCTCCGAGCACGGCGAACGGCTGCTCGTCCACGATCGAGAAGGTGGGCTTCTTCTCGTCCACCTCGAGGGTGCCGGTGATCCGATCGAAGGCCGCCGGACGGCCGATCTCGCCCAGCTCGAACGCCACGCCCTCGGCATACTCGGCCCGCAAGGCGTCGGACCAGCGGCAGGGCAGCGCCAGGGGGCAGTCGGCGCTCACGGTCAGGGCGGGATCGTCGAACTCCGTGCCGATGAGGTCCTCTTCGTTGGTGAACCCGTCCCCGTCCGGGTCCTGGAGGGGCTGGAAGTAGTCGGTCGGGGTCGCGGCCCCGTCGGCCTCGTTGTTCGAGCAGTGGGAGTTCGTGATGAACGAGGGGTTCGGATCGTGCTCCGGCCCCTCCGGGATCGCGTTGAAGCCGAGCGTGCAGACCAGGCTCCGGGGCAGGCCGGTGGCCGGCGCCGTCACGCCCTCGACGCTGAGGAAGTTGATCTGGTAGCCCCCGGGCACCGGGCGCACCCGGTCACGGAGCGTGGCCACCGGCACGATCGCGGGCACCACCTCGACCACGTAGGCCTCGCCCGGAACGCCGGTCGCCGCGACCGCCGCGTCGATCGCGGAGACCGCCGCGGCGTCCACGCCTCCGAAGCGCAGGCGGTTGTTCCCCTCGTCGAGGTCGGAGAGCACCGCTCCGTCGACCGAGAGGGCCGCCGGCCAGGACGCCTCGTACCAGGTCTCCAGCCGGTTCCAGTCGTAGGCGGCCTCGCGCACCTGGAGGTCGGAGGCCGTGAACCCGCGGCTGGTGAGCCATCCCCCTAGCGCCTCCTCGGCCGTCGGACGCTGGGCCGGATCGGTCAGGTAGGCGGTGGGCACGTCGTCGGCCAGGAAGTACCCGGCGAAGCCCGGCACCACCCCGGCCACGGTCGCCTGGTCGGGGGTCTCCTCCTGCGAGACCTGCTGAATGTCGAAGCTGGGGGGCGGTGGGCCCACGTCGTCACTCCCGCCGGCCGATGTCGGCGGCGGCGCATCCTGACAGGCCGCGGCCGCCAGGGCGACGCCGGCGACGAGACCCAGGATCCGCGGACAACGCGCCCTCGGAACGCGATTCGAGGTCGGCGATCCGTCTCTCATCTCGTCCTCCTGTGGCGAATTTTGGTGCAGTGCGTGCATCGAATCGGGGCACCGCATGGGCACCCTGTCGCTCGCGAGCGTCCCTCACCCGGGACGGGAGATCGGCGCCACCCGCGCAGGAACGCGCGCGCTCCGCCGCCAGCACCGGCGCGCTCCGCCGCGGTCGCCGCGCGCGAAGGTGACCCTCCCCTTCCCCGGATCGGGCGCGACCACCCGCTATGAAAAGGCAACGCACGTACCGGCAGGATGCCGCGGGAAGCGCGAGGGTCGGCGCGGCCCTCCCGGCACTACGCTTTCGTTCCGGATGACGAGGCGACCACGAGTGGAGAAACGGCGGGGGAGTGGCCCGGGGAACACCCCGGATCAGGCGGATCCTCGCCCTTCTTCCCTATCGAGCTCGCGAGCCATCGCTTCCACATCGGCCCGCACGCGGGCGAGGAGAGAGCGAAAGCGAAGGTCGTCCCGGAGCGGATCCAGCATCGGCTCGAACTCCAGCATCCACGCCCAGCGGAACCCGCGGTCGTAGGCCGTTTCGAGCCCGCCCATCGCGCCCTCGAGATCGCCCCGCGCGGCACGGATGAGCGCGATCTCGTAGGGCCAGCGCGGCGTGTCGGTCCCGGACGCCACCATCGACTCCAGGAACTGGAGGCTGCGGTCGAAGAGCCGCCCGGCCCGCGCCGCGTCTCCGCTGCGGAGCTCCGCGAACCCGAGCAACGTCGTGGCGAGGAGGCTGTGGACTTCGCGCGCGGGGACGTCGCCGGCGATCGCGACCGCGCGGCCCGCGTGCTCGCGCGCCGCCTCGAAATCACCCAGGTAGTGGAAGACCATCGCGGCGGCCGACAGGGGCACCGTTTCGTCCGGGTAGCCGACCGCCATGCGTTCGGCGTAGTGGGCCGCCGAGTCCGTCCGGCCCGTGCGCAGGTGCAGGGCCGCCAGACCCCAGAGCGCGTGGAGGTAGTCCGGCCTCAGGGCGAGGACGGCCCGATACCACCGGGCGGCCTGCTCGAGATCGCCGAGATCCGAGTAGACGTGTCCCACCCAGGAGCGGTACACGAGCTCGTGGGGAGAGAGACGGACGGATTCCCGGTGTAGCCGGAGCGCACCCGGGAACGCCCCCCGCTCCCGATGAGACTCGGCGAGCCGGCGCACGGCCAGGTCGTCGTTCGGCCTCAGCGCCAGCGCGCGACGGGCGGCCTCCTCCTGGCGCGCCAGGAACCCCTGATGACCGGAGGTCAGCGCCATGGCCGTGTGGGCGCCGGCCTGTTCCGGGTCCAGCTCGATCGCCCGCCGCGCGTACGCCGACGCCGAGTCCCAGGCGGAGGTGGAAACCCCCAGGTACGGCGCCCGCCAGCCGTACTCCCTGGCCAGCGCCGCCCAGGCCGGCGCGAAGTTGGGGTCCGCCTCCAGTGCAAGCCGGAGCAGTCGCTCCGCCTCCTCGGTCGCCGACAGGGTGCTCGTGTGGGAGCCGAGATTCGCCTGATGGTAGTACTGGTAGGCCGTCAGGTCCTCGGTGGGGGCCGAGGTCACGCGCTCGCGCTCGGCGGCCGTGAGCGAGGCTTCGAGCGATGACGCGATCCGCCGCGTCATCTCGCTCTGGATCGCGAACAGGTTCTCGACCGAGAGCTCCCGGGTGTAGCTCTCCGACCAGAGGAGTTCGCCGCTCCGGGGTTCCGTGAGCTGGACGTTCACGCGCACCCGGTCGCCTAGCCGCTGCACGCCTCCCTCGACGAGCGCGTGCGCCCCCAGCTCATCCGCGATGTCGCGGATCGCGCGGGTCCGATCGCGATACGGGAGCACCGAGCTCCGGGAGATGACCCGGAGGGCGCTCACGCCCGAGAGGGCGGTGATCAGATCGGTGTGGATGCCCTCCGTGAACGCGCCGGCGTCGGGCGTCCCCGTGAGGTCCTCGAACGGGAGGACGGCGATCGTCTTCCGCTCCGGATCCGCCCCCTCGGCCGCCGCGGGGACCTTCTCCGCGGCCGGGAGCAGCCAGCGCGACAGGAACAGGGCGGCCACCGCCGCGAGGACCAGGACGGCGAGGACGGCCTCGCGGCGACGGGAGAGGAAGCCCCTCGGGAACCGGCCGGCGGAGGTGGATTCCGCCGGGGCTCCGCGCGAGGCTTCCCCCGGGTCCCCGTTCCCGGCGCCTTCGCGCTCGTCCTCGTCGGCCTCCGCAACCCGCTCCCCGCGCTCGGCGAGCAGGGGAGCGCCGCGAGGCTCGGAACGCATGCGAGCGGCGAGCGCGCTCACCTCCGGGCTGGGTTCCGCCCCGAGCTCCCGCTCCAGGAGCGTGGCGTGCGCCTCCGCGCTTCGAATCGCCGCCGCCCGGTTCCCCGTGGCCTCCAGCGCCCGCATGAGCCGGAGCGTCACCCGCGAGCTGTGGGGATCCTCGGCAGCGAGGCGTCGCCACCACCCCGCCGCCGCTCGCACGTCTCCCCGCTCCCCGGCCTCTTCGGCCAGGCCTTCCACCGCCCCGAGGTAGGCCCGCCGCAGACGCTCCCGTTCCCGCTCGGCCCAGCGCTCGAACTCGACCGCGTCCGGGAGGAAGAAACCGTCCAGGAACGGCCCGGCGTAGGCCTGGACCGCCCGCTCCGGATCGCCCTCCTCCAGGGCCGCCTCGAACCGGACCACGTCGACGTCGATCCGACCGGCGTCGAGCCTCAGCTCGTCGCCCACCGAGCGAATCGCCTGCTCCCCCAGCGCGTTCCGGAGGGCATGGACGGCCTGGTTGAGGAGGTTCCGAGCCCGGTCGCCCTCACGCTCGGGCCAGAGGAGGGCGAGGAGCTTCTCGCGGGCGACGCCGGCGGGGTGGGCCCCGGCGAGCAGGGCGAGGAGCGCCACGCGGTGGCGCTGCGCGGCCGGCCCCGAGAGCGGGACCCCGCCGTCCTCGACGGATGTCCCGCCGAGGAGCCTCACACGAAGCATGAGCCGTGACTAAGCCGAAGTTGAGCGTCCGCAAACCGAGCGCAAAGCGACGCCGATCAAGCTATGCCCGAGCGGTGTGGCCCAACAAGCTAGCCCGACCGACCGACCCCGATGGGAGGTGAAGATGCAGGCGAGCCCGATGCCGCTCGGCCCGGTGCTCCGAACGCGCCCCCTCGCGGTCATGCTCGTCTGCTCGCTCACGGCCTGCGACTCGAGCGGCCGGCGGACGGCCCAGGAGTTCCGCGCGCCCGACTCGACCGTAAGCTCGCTTCGGGCCGACGCGCTGCGCTGGACCTCCCCGAGCCTCGCCGGCTTTCCACCGGGCGTCCGGATCGCGGTCCTCGAGGGCGATCCGGATGGCCGCGGAACGTACACCCTCCGGGCGAGCTTTCCCGACGGCTACCGCTTCCCAGCCCACCGACACTCCGAGGACCAGCGAATCACCGTGATCTCCGGGACCTTTCTGTTCGCGGATGGCGAGCGGTTCGACTTCGTCCGCCTGCGGGCCCACGAGCCCGGCGACTTCCTGATCGCCTCCGCCGGAGATGCCCACTACGGCGGGGCGGAAGGCCAAACCGTCGTGCAGTTCCACGGTTTCGGCCCCTTCGAGCCCACCCTGGTCGACCCCTATCTGCCGGGACCCGAGCGGGCGGGCATCACGTCAAGCGACACCCACCACGAGAAAGGAGCGTGAACCATGCGCACCACGAACGCGATGATCGTCCTGGCAGCCGCCGCGCTGGTCGGCGGTTGCGAGACTCCGGACCCCACGTCGGCCGACGCCCCCGCACCCCTCCTGCTTCTCGGCGACAGCGGTCCCGAGAACGCCGCGATCCAGCAGGGGCTCAGCGAGCTGAGGCGGTGGTCGGCCCCCTTCCACGACCTCGACAAGGCCCTTGACTACGGCTACACGGTCAACGTCGGCTGCATCTCGGATCCCGCCCTCGGGGGGATGGGCTTCCATTTCACCCGCGGCGACATCGACATCATCGGCGACGGCGAGGTGGACCTCCTGGAGCCCGAGTTCCTCGTGTACATGACCGACCGGAGCGGCAAGCTCCGCTTCGGCGCGTTCGACTATTTCGTTCCGTTCGGCACCTGGGACGTCGAGGCGCGCGGAGGACCGCCCAGCCTGCTGGGAATCGAGTTCCACCCCGTGGAGGCGTTCCAGGCCTGGGTGCTGCACATCTGGCTGTGGTGGCACAATCCGGCGGGGATGTTCGAGGACTTCAATCCGGCCGTTCCGCTCTGCGACTGACGCTCTAAGACTGACGACAGGGGCGCCCCGACGCACGGGGGCGCCCTGACGCCGCGACCGTAGCGACGTCGTCCTCGCGGCGGCCCGCCGTCCCCTTGTTCGACGGCCTCTTCCTCGACATTCTTCTCCTGTGGAGAGGGTCCGGAAACTGCCGGTCCCTCCACTGGTTATGCTGAAATTATCGTTTCTCCTCGTCGCCCTCCTCGCCGGCGCGCCGTCGGATCGCGCCTCGCCGGCTCCACCGGTGGAGTCGGCTCGGGGCGCACCGGGGGCGGATTCGGCTCCGCAGGCGACG
>CAYMQZ010000071.1:0-12349 GCA_964392705.1 uncultured Gemmatimonadota bacterium | reverse complement strand
GCTCCTGGGCTTCATCCTGGCCGTGACGATGTTCCCGCAGATCTCCATCGTCTCGCCGCTCTACCTCCTGCTGCGGGAGCTGGGGCTGATCAACACGTATCCGGGGCTCATCTTCCCCTACCTGACGTTCGCGATGCCGCTCACCGTGTGGCTCCTGGTGGGCTTCTTCCGTCAGCTTCCGGAGGAGCTGGAGCAGGCGGCCATGGTGGACGGGGCGGGCCGGCTGCGGACCTTCTGGGAGATCATCCTCCCCCTGGCGCTCCCGGGCATCGCGACGACCGGGATCCTGACGTTCGTGTACAGCTGGAACGAGTTCCTCTTCGCCCTCTCCTTCACCCTCGGACCCGAGCGCCAGACCGTGCCGGTCGCGATCGCGCTCTTCCGCGGCCAGTACCAGGTGCCGTGGGGCGAGATCCTGGCGGCCGCCGTGGTCGCCACGGCTCCGGTGGCGGCGCTGGTGCTGGCGTTCCAGCGCCGGATCGTACAGGGGCTCACGGCCGGGGCCGTGAAGGGGTAGAAGCCTGTTGAAGAATTCCAGTGGGTCCCGCGCGTGGGTCTCGCCGAGGGTGACAAGGAGCAAGGAGGAGCGGCGATGGCTTCCGTGAAGCTCGAAGACGTGCAGAAGGTCTACCCGAACGGCCACGTGGCGGGGAAGGACCTCGACCTCGAGATCGCCGACGGCGAGCTCCTCGTCCTCGTGGGACCCTCCGGCTGCGGCAAGAGCACGGCGCTCCGCATGATCGCCGGGCTCGAGACGCCGACCGGCGGCCGGATCTGGATCGGCGACCGCGACGTGACGAACGTCCCGCCCCAGGAGCGGGACATCGCGATGGTGTTCCAGAGCTACGCGCTCTATCCGCACATGAGCGTGCGCGAGAACCTGGCCTTCGGCCTCAGGATGCGGGGGGCGCCGAAGGCCGAGATCCCCGAGCGGGTCGAGCGGGCGGCCCGCGCGCTCGGCCTCGAGCCGCTGCTCGACCGCAAGCCCGCGCAGCTCTCCGGGGGGCAGCGGCAGCGCGTGGCGCTCGGGCGGGCGATCGTGCGCGACCCCCAGGTCTTCCTGTTCGACGAGCCGCTCTCGAACCTCGATGCCAAGCTCCGGGTCGAGACCCGGGCCGAGCTGGCCCGCATGCACCGGCACGTCGGCGCCACGATGGTCTACGTGACGCACGACCAGGAGGAGGCCATGACGCTGGGGCAGCGCGTGGCGGTGATGAAGGACGGGGCGCTCCAGCAGGTGGCCCCGCCCATGGAGATCTATCGGCAGCCGGCCAACGCCTTCGTGGGAGGGTTCGTCGGCTCGCCCGCCATGAACTTCCTGCCCGGCACGGTCGCGCCCGGCGAGAACGGCTGGCTGCTCGAGGGCCCGGGCTACTCGGTCCTGCTCGGGAAGGACGAGCGGCCGGCGGCCGGCCTCGAGGCGCGGAAGCCCGAGCCCGGCTCGCCCCTCCTGCTCGGCGTGCGCCCCCACGACGTGGAGATCGTGGGCCCCGGCGAGGGACACGCCCGGGCCCGCGTCGATGTCGTGGAGCCCCTGGGCAGCGAGATCCTCATGCACCTGGACCTCGAGGGCCGGCCCGGCGGGGAGGAGTTCCGGGCGGCCGTCCCGCCGGAGGCGGCGGCGGTCGTGGACGAGGCCGTCGGCATCCGATTCCGTCCGGATCGCCTGCACCTGTTCGATCGGGAGACCGGGGAGCGCATCGACCGAGACCCGGCGTGACCGGAGCGGGGGCGACGGGCCGCCCGGCCCTCGTCGGCGCGATCGAGGCGGGCGGCACGAAGTTCGTCTGCGCGATCGGGACGGGGCTCTCGGACATCCGACGGGAGGCCCGCTTTCCGACGACCAGTCCGGAGGAGACGCTCGATCGCGCCGTGGCGTTCTTTCGGGCGTGGCCCCACGCCCCCCACCCCCTCCGGGCCGTGGGCATCGGCTCCTTCGGACCCGTCGATCCGGACCCGGACTCCCCCGGCTGGGGCCACATCACCTCGACGCCGAAGCCCGGCTGGGCGCGGACCGACTTCGCCGGCGCGCTGGCGCGGCGGCTCGAGCTGCCCGTCGCCTTCGACACCGACGTCAACGCGGCGGCCCTGGGGGAGTGGCGCTGGGGCGCCGCGCGCGGCCTCGACACCTTCCTGTACCTGACGGTCGGCACCGGCATCGGGGGCGGAGGGCTGGTCAACGGCGAGCTGATGCACGGCCTCGTGCATCCGGAGATGGGCCACGTCCCCGTCCCGCACGATCGGCACAGCGACCCGTACCCGGGCCGCTGTCCGTACCACGGGGATTGCCTGGAGGGGTTGGCGAGCGGCCCGGCGATCGCCGAGCGCTGGGGAGCCCCGCCCGAGGATCTGCCGCCGGACCACCCCGCCTGGGAGCTCGAGGCCACCTATCTCGGACACGCCCTCGCGGTCTACGTGCTCGTCCTCTCCCCCCGGCGGATCGTGGTGGGCGGGGGCGTGATGCGCCAGCGGGCCCTGTATCCGTCGCTGCGCGAGCGCGTCTCGGAGCTGCTGGCCGGCTACATCCGCCACCCCGCCCTGGCCGAGGAGCTGGAGGCCTATATCGTTCCCCCCGGCCTGGGCGAGCGGGCGGGCCTGCTGGGCGCGCTGGCGCTCGCCCAGCGGCGACTGGGAGCGGAGGGACCGTAGGGGGTCGCCCTCGCCGGCCGCAGGGGTCGCCCTCGCCGACCGTAGGGGACCGCCCTCGCCGACCGTAGGGGTCGCCCTCGCCGGCCGCGCTCCCGCCGTGACCTTGAGCCGGTACCGGGGGCGCCGGCCATGTGTATATATTTTGTGGCGGCGGGATCCGGGGCGGATCCACGCAGATACGAGCCCCGAACGCAGTTCAGGGGCTTCAGGACCGGGCCACGTGGGTCGTGGAAGGGAGGGGCGGATGGAGCGAGAGGCTCGAGGCCCGACGGAGCCGGCGCGCGACCGACGGTGGGCTCGGCCGCGCGAGGAGTCCGGGCGGACGGAGCGGCGCGGGCCGGGCGGGGAAGCCGATGTCCCGCGGGCGGGACCGGACGAGGCGTTCCGACCCGTGGAGCGCGCGCCCTACCTTCCTCTCCGCGACTATGGGATCATCGGCGACATGCGAACGGCCGCGCTCGTCGGGCGAGACGGGTCGATCGATTGGTGCTGCTTCCCCCGGTTCGACAGTCCGAGCGCCTTCGCCCGCATCCTCGACCACCGGCGCGGCGGCCACTGGGCGGTTCGACCGCGCGGTGAGCTCCGCAGCTTCCAGCGCTACGAGCCGGGCACGAACGTCCTGGTCACCTGTTTCCGGACCCCCTCCGGACGCCTGGAGGTGACGGACTACATGCCGGCCCGCGAGTGGGACCTCCGGGCCTGGGCCTACCTGGAGATCCACCGGCGGGTGCGGGCGCTGGACGGACCCGTGGAGCTGGAGACGGTCTTCGCCCCGCGCTTCGACTACGCGCGGGCGCGACCCCGCCTGCAGAGGCGTCGCCACGGCGTCCTGGCCTCGGACCACCACGAGACCCTGGCCCTCTCCAGCGACCTGCCCTGGGAGTGGACCGTGCGGGAGGGCGAGGAGGCGAGGGGGCGGGCGGAGCTGCCGGCGGGCCAGGAGGGATGGCTGGTCCTCCGCTACGACGACGACGAGGTGTGGCCGACCTCGGCGTACGACGCCCGGGAGAAGCTGGAGCGGACCCACCGGCTGTGGCGCGAGTGGGTCGCCGACATCCGGTACGACGGCCCCTACCGCGAGGCGGTCGAGCGTTCCGCCCTCGTCCTCAAGCTCCTGTTCTACCGACCGACGGGGGCCGTCGTGGCCGCGCCCACCACCTCCCTGCCCGAGGATGTGCGGGGCGCCCGCAACTGGGATTACCGCTTCAGCTGGCTGCGTGACTCCACCTACACCCTGTTCGGCCTGTACGCGCTCGGCAAGCACCGGGAGTCCGACAGCTACATGACCTACCTGAAGAAGGTGTGTCGGGAGGAGAAGGAGGGCCTGCAGGTGATGTACGGCATCGGCGGCGAGCGCGAGCTGCCCGAGCAGGAGCTGGGCCACCTGGAGGGGTATCGCCGCTCGCGACCCGTGCGGATCGGCAACGCCGCGGTCGGCCAGTTCCAGCTCGACATCTACGGCGAGATACTGGACTCGGTCCACATCTGGCGCAGGAACCACGAGATGACCGAGGGGATGTGGGAACTCTGCCGACGGCTCGTGACCGAGGTGACGAACCGGTGGCGGGAGCCCGACATGGGTCCGTGGGAAGCGCGCACCAACCCCCACCACTGGGTGTTCAGCAAGGTGATGGCCTGGGTCGCCATGGACCGGGCCATCCGGGCCGCCGAAGAGCTCGGGCTCCCGGCCGACCTGGAGCGCTGGCGAGAGTGCCGGAAGGCGATCCGGAAGGACGTGCTCACCCTGGGATGGAGCGAGCGCCGCCAGGCCTTCGTCCAGCACTACTATACGGAACGGATGGACGCCGCCAACCTCACCATTCCCCTGCTCCGCTTCCTCCCCCACGACGACCCCCGCGTCCGGAGCACCATCGAGCGCACCGTGGAGGAGCTGGGTCACCCCTCCGGCCTCCTCTACCGCTACCTGACCGAGGACGGGGTCCCTGGAACCGAGGGCGCGTTCTGGCTCAACAGCTTCCACCTCTCCCAGGCGCTGGCGCTGGGTGGGGAGCACGAGCGGGCCGAGGAGATCTTCGAGAAGCTGCTCGACTATCGCAGCCCGCTCGGGCTGATGAGCGAGGAGATCGATCCGGACAGCGGCGAGCTGCTGGGGAACTTTCCGCAGGCGTTCAGCCACATCGGCCTGATCAACGCCGCCCACGTGCTGTCGCGCACCCGCCCGCGCCGCACGGCCGACGACTACGCGCTGCTGAACGACGTCGAGGAGGACTGAGGAACGGGGCGCCCGTCGACCGTGGGCGTCGCCCGGCGCGCGGCCTCCGGAGGCTCGCCGGCCACGGGGACCGTCGCGCGCCGGTCCCCCGTGCGGTCAGCCCGTCAGCACGCGCTGGACGGCCTCGCGCCAGCCGGCGTACAGCCGCTCCCGGCGCTCCGCGGGCATGCCGGGCGTCCAGCGCCGGGCGGCCCTCCAGCGGCGGGCCAGCTCCTCCCGGCTCTCCCACACCCCGGCCGCCAGGCCGGCCAGGTACGCCGCCCCGAGCGCCGTCGTCTCGGTCACCTCCGGCACCTCGACCGGGAGGTCCAGCACGTCGCTCAGGAACTGCATGGCCCAGCCGTTCCGCGTCAGGCCCCCGTCGACGCGGAGCGCCACGGGCGCGGCCGCCCCGTCCGCCCGCATCGCCGCCATCAGGTCGCGCGTCTGGTAGGCGACCGCCTCGAGCGCGGCCCGCACGAGGTGGGCGGGCGACGTGTCGCGCGTCAGCCCCAGGATCGCCCCCCGCGCCTCGGCGTCCCAGTAGGGGGCCCCCAGGCCCACGAAGGCCGGGACGAGATAGACCCCACCCGTTCCCTCCAGCCCGGCCGCCAGCGCCTCGGACTCGGCCGCGTCCTCGATCAGGCCCAGGCCGTCCCGGAGCCACTGGATCGCCGCGCCCGCGACGAAAATGCTCCCCTCCAGGGCGTAGGTGACCTCGCCGTCGATGCGCCAGGCGACGGTCGTGAGGAGCCGGTGTTCCGAGGCCACCGGCTCGCGGCCGGTGTTCAGGAGGGCGAAGCAGCCGGTGCCGTAGGTGCTCTTCATGGCGCCGGGCTCGAACGCCGCCTGGCCGAAGGTGGCGGCCTGCTGGTCGCCCGCGATCCCGGCGATCGGGATCGGTCGCCCGAGCAGCTCGGCCGCCGTCTCGGCGACGACGCCCGAGGAGTCCACGACCTCCGGCAGCACCGACGCCGGCACGCCGAACAGCTCCAGCAGCTCCTCGTCCCAGGCCTGCCGCCGGATGTCGAACAGAAGCGTGCGCGAGGCGTTGGTCGCGTCGGTGGCGTGGACGCGTCCCTCCGTGAGATGCCACAGCAGCCACGCGTCGACCGTGCCGAACGCCAGCTCGCCCCGCCGCGCCGCCTCGCGGGCGCCGTCCACCCGGTCCAGGATCCACGCCAGCTTGGTGGCCGAGAAGTACGGGTCCAGGAGGAGCCCCGTCTTCGCCCGGACGGTCTCCTCGGCCCCCGCCTCGCGCAGCGCCCGGCAGGCGTCGGCGGTGCGCCGGTCCTGCCACACGATCGCCGGATGGATGGGCCGGCCCGTGGCCCGCTCCCACACGAGCGTCGTCTCCCGCTGGTTCGTGATCCCCACGGCCGCCACGGCCTCGGGCCCCACGTCGGCCTGTGCGAGCGCTTCGCGGCAGCAGGCCAGCGTGTCCTCCCAGATGCGCTCCGGGTCGTGCTCGACCCGCGCGGGGCCGGGGAAGTTCTGGGGGAGCTCGCGCTGCGCGAGGGCGACGGGACGGCCGTCGCGCCCGAACAGCATGGCGCGGCTGGAGGTCGTGCCCTGGTCGACGGCGAGGACGAGAGGGCGCTCCGTCACGGGCCCGTCCGCACCGTGCGCCGCGTCACGACTCCCCCGAGGGGCTGCGCCCCCTCACGCGCCCCTGGCACGCCGCCCGCTCACGGGCCTCTCGATACGGCGCCCCGGGTCGTCCCGATCTCGAAGTCGCGGCGGCGGACCCAGAGGTACGGCAGCGACAGGGCGACGATCAGCTGGAAGACCGGGAGCTCCGGAGCGCCGCCCGAGAGCGGCTGCACGAGGAGGCCGTCGATGGCGGGCCAGGCCATGAGGAGGCCGGCCGCGACGGCGCCCCACCAGGCCCACCTGCGGAAGCGGAGAACGCCCCAGGCGAGGGCGAGGAGGCAGAGCCCGATCAGGATCAGGAGGCCGCGACCGGTGGGATCGGCGGGATCGAGCTCCGTCGCCGGCCGGATCGCCGCCGGCACGGCCGCCTCGGCCAGCCCGAGCGTCATCAGCACGGCGCCGAAGGCGGCCAGCGCCGCGACGAGGGCCCAGCCGGGCCACCCGTGGCCGCCGGGGGACGGCGAACCCGCCCGCTCGGCCACCACGATCAGGGCTCTTCCGGCGGCTCCAGGCGCCAGGCCGCCGTGACGGTACGTTCCACGGTGATCTCCCCGGGCTCGATCGGGGTGTCGGCGGCGCTCGCCATGGCCATCCTCTCGTAGACGGGGGCCGGACCTACGGCCCCGCCGGTGACCAGCTCCTGCAGCGGTCCGAGCCGGACGCCCGCCGCCTCCGCCAGCGTCTCGGCGCGGGCCCGCGCCTTCGCCATCGCGGCGCGCAGCGCCTGGCGCCCCGCCTCTTCCTCCCGCTCCTCGGAGAGGCCGAAGGACACCCCCACCACCTGGTTGGCGCCCGCGGCCACCGCCGCGTCCAGCAGCCGGCCGGCCTCCTCGGCGGATTCCAGCGTCACGCGGAC
Source organism: uncultured Gemmatimonadota bacterium (assembly GCA_964392705.1). Lineage (GTDB taxonomy): Bacteria > Gemmatimonadota > Gemmatimonadetes > Palauibacterales > Palauibacteraceae > CAYMQZ01. The sequence continues at coordinate 4,979 of CAYMQZ010000071.1, read as the reverse complement.
CATGTTCCAGGCGCGGTACCGGGCGATCCGTCGGGGGCCCTCTCTTTCCGGCGGCGCTTCGCGCTCGTACTCGGGCTCCAGCCGGTAGCCGGTGGTCTGGAGCCGCTCGTCCGGCACGCCGCGCGAGCGGAGCGCCTCCAGCACCGCCTGGACGCGCCCCGCGTTCTCCGCGGCGGCCGCTCCCGCCGAGTCGGCGAAGTTCTCGACGCCCACGGCCAGCACGACCCGGTCCGGCGAGAGCCGGACGGTGCCGGCGGCATCGACCCTCACGGTGGGAGGCGACGCGCTCTCCGCCCGGGCCTGCGCCGCCGCCACGGGAGGCGCGGCCAGCGTGGCGCACGTGAGGCCGAGCAGGGCCGAGAGGAGCGCTCCCCTCGGGATCGTGCCGATCGAGTCGGGCTCTCGGAGCCGGTCGGCGACGGTCGCTCCGTGCGCCGGCGAGTCGGGACGCGCGCGATGGACGGACACGAGCACCTCCTCAGACGTCCAGGTTCTTCACGTAGCGGGCGTTCTGCTCGATGAACTCGCGGCGGGGCTCGACGTCCTCGCCCATCAGGTCCTCGAACAGCTTCGCGGCCTCCGTCGCCTCGTCGATCGTCACCCGGAGCAGGGTCCGCTTCTCGGGGTTCATCGTCGTGTCCCAGAGCTGGTCCGGGTTCATCTCGCCCAGACCCTTGTAGCGCTGCATGCTCAGGCCGGCCTTTCCGTCGCCCGCGATTCGCTCCAGGATCTCGGCCCGCTCGTCGTCCGTGTAGCAGTAGAACTCCTGCTTCCCCTTCTGGATGCGATAGAGCGGCGGCTGGGCGATGTAAATATATCCCGCCTCTATGAGCTCTTTCATCTGTCTGAAGAAGAATGTGAGCAACAATGTGCGTATATGGGCCCCGTCAACATCGGCATCGGTATTGGCCAATGCCACACTACCAAAGCCTGAGATAAAATTCTCATGCATAGTCACAGCAAAGTCATATACATATCCGTTCGACGCTCGCACCTCTTTCACCGAACGAGTCTGCACTGCAATTAAATCGCCACCAACGGACCGGAATGGCCGCCGATGATCCCGGGTGCAAGCGAGCCTCCGCTCCATTCGATCGGATCGTGGATGCGTGCACCAAACTTCGCGAAGTCGAACAAGATCGTCGCGAGCCGCCACGAGGACGGTCCAGTGATCGTGCACGGTCTGGAACTGATAGCGGTCCTGGAAGCCATCCGGCAGCGTAGCGGGCGCCCGATGGCTGAGCGATGCCACTACCCCGAGGGAACTGAGCAGATACATGATCCCGTTGGCCAGGTCGCGCGAGGAGGTGGCGAAGCTGATCTGTCCTTGACGCGACAGACAACCATCGCCCATGAAATGCCCTCGGAGAAACGCCAGCCGAAGATCCTCCGACACGTTGAAAACCAGGTCCGGGACCTTTTTGCCCGTAGCCCCCGAGCCGTCGAAGCCGAACACTTCGCGCCACGCGAGCGTCGCGACCCGATTCAGGAGCCGAAGCTCACCCACCCGGTTCTCGGTCTCGTAGTATTTCGGCGCGAGCCCGAAGACCGCCTCGAAGCATTCGCGGATCTCGTCGAGAAGCGGCTCGTTGTTCTTGCCGATGGCGAGCCGGATCCCGCTTCGCGGATCTCCGCTTCCTTCGGCCACGAAGAACCCGAGTAGGGTCATCAGCTGGGGAGAGACCATCACGAAACGTGGGATTCCACGGTCGGCGTAGTGGGCCGGTGTCAACTCCAGGTCCTCGCGCCCCTCGAACCAGTCCAGGTCGGCCTCATCGAGATCGGCCAACTTGACGTATGGTCGGACGCGGTTCGCCGGAGCGGCGCGGTACTGCTTCTCCCAGGTCTCCGTTAGCCGGCTGGGCGCCACATCGACCCGCTCCCTCAGATCGGGAACCGAGCCCCCGACGGCCTCGACGTAGGCCATCCACTTCTCCGCAGTCGGGCGTGTGTTACCCTTCTCCCACGAGTAGAACGTGATAGGCTGCTTGATGCCGATGACCTCGCAGAGCTCCACGTTCGTGAAGTCGCTGGCCCGCCGCATGGCGGCCAGCTCCTCCCGCACGTCTTCCGGAGCCACGACCCGCGCCGAGGTCATCTCGTCATCGTGGACGTGCTCGAGCGCGACCTGCCACCGGTACCAGGCCTCCACCGCCGGCCCGCGGACCCACACCTGATCGGCCGCCTCCGGCACGGTGTGCAACTCCCTGAGCAGGTCGATCCGGGTCGGCGCGTCTTCCGGCAGGCGGATCCTGCGAGGAACTACGACCCAGTCGTCCTCGCTCAACTCGTCTCCGCGCTTCTTCACGACCTGGCCGCCCTGTAGCACGAACACGCTGTGGGACCCCGTCACTCGAACGTTCCGCCCATACCGCGTCCGGATCTCGTAGAGCGGCTCGGAAGTGGGATGTCGGATCACGGCCTTGATGGGACGGAACTTCACCGCGTGGTCGTCCACGCCGAAGCAGAGCACCTCCCCGAACTCGCCGCTCTCCGGGTCCCTGGCGCGGACCTTCTCGTACCCGGTGGGATCGGAAGCCGGATCCGTCTCGTTCAGCAGACCCTCGACCCGCTCTGGACTTCCTTCGATCACCCGATCGATGAACTCGCCGATCTTCACCATCCGCACGCCGCGGTCGTCCCGGACGAACACGTGCTCCGCGGCGTCCACGCTCATGATCACGATCTTGTGGTACCGGGAGTCGTCCAGGTTGAATTCATCTCCTATACCCGTCCCGATCGCGGTGATGATCGCGCGGATCTCGTCGTTGGAGAGTATTCTATCTATTCTGGCTTTTTCTACATTAAGTATCTTTCCTCTCAAAGGTAGGATCGCTTGAAAAGCTCTATCTCGACCTTGCTTTGCACTTCCGCCAGCGCTGTCGCCCTCGACCAGATACAGTTCAGATATAGACGGATCGGCCACGGAGCAGTCGGCCAGCTTCCCCGGCAGGATGCCGGTTTCCAGCGCCGAGCGCTTCCGGGTCAGGTCGCGCGCCTTGCGGGCCGCCTCGCGCGCGCGAGACGCCTGCACCGCCTTCTCGATGATCGAGCGGCCCGCCGAGGGGTTCTCCTGCAGCCAGCTCCACAGCTTCTCGTTCACGAGGCTCTCGACGATGCCCCGCACCTCGCTGTTCCCGAGCTTCGTCTTCGTCTGCCCCTCGAACTGCGGCTCCATCACCTTCACCGAGAGGACGGCCGTGAGCCCCTCGCGCACGTCGTCGCCCGAGAAGCTCGGGTCCGACTTCTTGAGCAGGTTGTTCTTGTCGGCGTAGCTGTTGATCGTGCGGGTGAGGGCCGCCTTGAAGCCGGTGAGGTGAGTCCCGCCCTCGTGCGTGTTGATGTTGTTGACGAAGGTGAACGTGTCCTCGTTGTAGGAGTCCGTGTACTGCATCGCCAGCTCGATCTCCACGTCCTCCTGCGAGCCCTCGATGTAGATCACGTCCTCGTGCAGGGCGTTCTTCTTCCCCCGCAGGTACTCGACGAACTCGACGATGCCGCCCTCGAAGTGGAACTCCTCGCGGCGCGTCTCCTCTTCGCGGGCATCCTCGAGGACGATCCGCACGCCGCGGTTCAGATAGGCCAGCTCGCGGAGCCGGTTGGAGAGCGTGTCGAAGTGATAGTGGATCTCCGTGAAGATCTCCGGGTCGGGCTTGAAGCGGACGAGCGTGCCCGTCTCCTCGGTCGGCTCGCCCTTCTCGAGGTCGGTGGCCTTGAGACCCCGCTCGAAGCGCTGCCTCCAGATGTGCCCGTCCCGCCGGACCTCGACCTCGAGCCACTCGGAGAGGGCGTTGACCACCGAGACCCCCACCCCGTGGAGCCCGCCCGAGACCTTGTAGCTCTCCTTGTCGAACTTCCCGCCGGCGTGGAGCGTGGTGAGCGCGAGCTCGACCCCCGGCACCTTCTCGGTGGGGTGGACGTCGACCGGAATGCCGCGCCCGTCGTCGGTCACGGTGATCGAGTCGTCGGCGGCGATCGTCACGGCGATCTCGGAGCAATAGCCCGCCATCGCCTCGTCGATCGAGTTGTCGACCACCTCGTAGACCAGGTGGTGGAGTCCCCGCGCCGCCGTCGACCCGATGTACATCCCGGGCCGCTTCCGCACGGCCTCCAGGCCCTTGAGCACCTGGATCTGACGGGAGGTGTAATCCTTCCCGTCCGTCCTGACGACCTTCCTGCTCTCGCCGGCCTTCGTCGTCCCGCTCCCGCCCTGCTTCGTCTTCGCCATCGTCCCTTCCCCCTCTCGCCGATCTATCGCCGCGACTTGGCTACTATCTTCCCCCGCGCCCGCTCGGGCGGTCCCGCCCGCCTCGGCCGTCGCCCTGCACGAACACGATCTTCTCGATGCGGCCGCGCTCGCCCCCGGCGTTGATCCGCCTGAGCAGCTCGTGCCGCTTCATGTTGAGCTCGGCGAGCCACGCCGCGCTTTCCACCTCGACGAACAGCGTGCGCCCCCGCACGACGGGATTCTGCGTCACCCGCGCGATGTGGGGGCCCACCACGTCCTCCCACTCGGCGGCCGCCCTCGCGCGCTGGACCTTCTCGGCGATCCCGAGACGTTTCAGGATCGCCCCGACCAGCCCTCCGACCGGCTCCGGTCCATCGTCCGCCCGCTTCGCCATCACGCTCGCCTCGCCGACCCGGGGCCCTCAGCGGAGGATCCGGCCGTTCCGGATGCCCCAGCGCGGCAGGCCGCCCCCGCGGAGGCCCACCTCGCCCGGCTTCGGCACGGTGAGGATCACCTGCCCCGAGCGTCCCTCGTCCAGCAGCGACAGGAGGTGACGGGAGCGATCCTCGTCCAGCTCCGCGAACACGTCGTCCAGCAGGTACAGGGGCTCGCGCCCGAGCCGGTCGGCCAGCGTGTCCGTTTCGACCAGTCGCAGGGCGAGCGCCGCCGTCCGCTGCTGCCCGCTCGAGCCGTAGGAGCGGAGGTCCCGCGCCCCCTCGTCCGCGACGGCGGCCCGGAGCGACAGCTCGTC
>CAYMQZ010000070.1:0-12422 GCA_964392705.1 uncultured Gemmatimonadota bacterium | reverse complement strand
AGCAGGACGGCGTTGATTCCGCCGAAGCCGAAGGAGTCGCTGAGGGCGTATTCCGCCTGGAAGGCCTGACCCCCCTCCGGCACGAAGCGGAGGTCGCAGCCCTCGCCGGGTCGATCGAGGTTCAGCGAGGGCGCGAGCCAGTCGCGGTGCAGACCCAGGCAGGCGATGGCCGCCTCGATCGCGCCCGAGGCGCCCAGGGCGTGGCCGTAATAGGCCTTCGTGCCGCTCACCCGCACCTCGGTCGATCGACCGTCCAGGACCGAGCGCAGCGCGCCCGCTTCGGTCGGGTCGTTGAGCGGCGTCGAGGAGCCGTGGGCGTTCACGTAATCGACGACGGCCGGGCTGACGCCCGCGTCCGCGAGGGCCAGCCGGACGGCGCGCGCCGCCTGCGCCCCCCCTGGCAGGGGCCGCGTCATGTGGTGGGCGTCGTTCGTGGTCCCGTAGCCGCACACCTCCGCGTAGACGCGGGCGTCGCGCCGGAGGGCGCGGCCCAGCTCCTCCAGGACCAGGACGGCGGCCCCTTCCCCCATCACGAAGCCGTCGCGGCCGGCGTCGAACGGCCGGCACGCCTCTTCGGGCTCGTCGTTCCGCGTCGACATGGCGCGGATGAGGGCGAACGCGCCGAAGGTGAGCGGAGCGAGCGGCGCCTCGGCGCCGCCGGCGAGCGCCAGGTCGACCTCGCCGTCCCGCACCAGGCGGAACGCGTCCCCGATCGCGATCGTCCCGGAGGCGCAGCTCATCGCGTTGGTCGAGTTCGGTCCCGTGAAGCCGAACTCGATCGCCACGTTGCAGCTGGCCGCGCCCCCGAACACCGAGAGGGCGAGCATCGGGTTCACGTTCCGGGGACCGCCCGCCACGAAGTTCGCGTGCTGCTCCTCGGCGTACGCGACGCCGCCCAGCGCCGTGCCCATCTGGACGGCCACCCGGTCCCGCGGCAGCGGGTCGGGGTCCAGGCCGGCGTCCTCCAGGGCCATCTGAGCCGAGCAGAGCGCGAGCGCGCCGAAGCGGTCCAGCCGCCGGGCGCGGCGCGACCCCAGCCGCTCGTCGGGTCGGAAGTCGGGCACCTCGGCCGCGATCCGGGTCCGGAACGGCGAAGCGTCGAAGCGGGCCACCTCGCGAACGCCCGAGCGCCCGCGCCGGAGTCCCTCCCACAGACCGTCGGCGCCCTCGCCCACCGGCGTGACGCAGCCGATCCCGGTCACGACGACCCGTCGCCGATCAGCCACGGCGTCCCTCCTCGGCCGCGGCCACTTCGGATCCCCCCGCGGCCACCTCGGCGGCCTCCGCGTTTCTCCCCGGCTCGACCTCGACGGTAGGAGGCGAGGTCGTTCGGCCCTCCACGTGGTTGCGGATGCCCTCCAGCGTCCGCCCGGCCACGACCCGGATGAAGTGGGGGCCGATCACCCGGCGGGCGGCGACCCCCCCGATCCCGGGCCAGGCGGGCCCGTCCCAGTCGTGCACGACCACGATCCGCGTCGCGTCCCCCTGCGGCTCGATCCGCCAGGCCACGTCCATCCCGCGCGTGATGCCGTCCACGTGCCGGTACCGGACCTCCTTCGCCGCGAAGTCGGTGTGCATCTCGGAGACCCACCATACCGGCCAGGGGACGGGGCCGAACCGGCGGTAGGCGGCCATCTCCACCCGTCCCTGACCGAACCCGTCCCTGCGGTGAAAGCGGACCCACCGGTAGTGGGACAGGATCTCGGGCCACAGCTCGACGTCGGCGGCGGCCGCCAGGCAGGCTTCGGCGGGAGCGCGAACGAGGATCTCGTTATGCGTGTGCATGGTGGCTCCGGGTGGTGGAGGACGCGGGCATGGCCGCGAGCGTCGTCTCGGACGAAGGCGATCCTCTCGAGCATACGGGGGGTGATGCGTCGGAGGCGAGGAGCGCGGAGAGCAGGCGCGACGGGGCCACGAGGGCGGCCGGCGGGAGCCGATCGCCCGTGACGTCGACGAGCAGGCACGCGAGCCGCGGCCGCCGGGCCAGCAGCCGGGCGGCCGGGTTCATGAGGCCGGGCCGGGACACGAAGGCGTCGATCAGCCGCTGTACGCGGCGCGAGGGGACGAGGGCGCGCCGGGCCCGCCGGGCGTAGGCCGCCAGCGCCTCCGCCTCGGCCTCCGGCCGCTCCAGCGCCTCGAGCGACGCGGTCGCCGCCTCCTGCCCGAGACGCAGCGCCCGATAGATCCCCTGCCCCGTGAACGGATCGTAGTAGCCGGCCGCGTCGCCGGTCAGCAACGCGCCGGGCGCCGTCAGCCGGCGCGGCGAGACCCCGAACGGCCCCGTGATCTCGGGCGGACCGGTCGGCCGGGCTTCCGAGACGAGGCTCCAGACCCCGTAGGCCCTCAGGCGCTCCCGGTAGAAGCGTCCGGGGTCGGCCGAGATCTCGGCCGCGAGCCGTCGCGGGACCACCAGCGCCAGCGTGCAGCGGTCGGGGCCGGTGGGCGCCGCGCCGAGCACCCCTTCTGCCGAGATCCGCATCTCCCCCCACTCGCCGAACGCGGCGCCCAGGCCGCCCCCCTCGAACCGGCCCACCAGCGCGAGCCGGCCGCCGCCGTCCGCGCGGCCTCCGCCTCGGACGCCGCCGAGACGGCGCGCCACCCGCGAGCGGAGGCCATCGGCTCCGACCACCAGCCGGGCCTCGTGCCGCTCCTCGCGACCGTCGGGTCCGCGGGCCAGCACCCCCCGGACCCTCCCCTCCCTCCCGCCCGCGGGCTCGCGGATGAGGTCGAAGACGCGACGACGGGCCAGGAAGCGGGCCCCGGCCGCGATGGCCCGCTCGAGCAGGAGGGCGTCCAGGTCGGCGCGCGGCAGGGCGTAGCCGTGGCGCGGCGGGTCGGCGGCGGCGAGGAAGCGCCCGGAGAACCAGCGGCCATCCGGCGCCCGGAGGCGCCAGCCGCCGATCCGGGCTCCCCCGCGGGCCTCGACGGCCTCCTTCACGCCCAACTCGCCGAGCAAGGGCGTGGCGCCGGGGCTGATCGCGTCGCCGCACGGCTTGGAGCGCCCGAGGGGGCGGGCGTCGACGATCGTCGTGCGAACGCCCGCGCGCGCCAGGCGGAGGGCCAGGGAGCTGCCGGCCGGACCGGCCCCCACGATCAGGACGTCCGGCGCCGCGCTCACGGACAGGCCTCGGCCGGTCCGATCGCCGCTCCCGGCTCGGCCCACACCGGTCGCCGGCGAAGCCGCGTCTCCGCGGGGGCGGCCCCGCTTCGGCCCCAGCGGATCCCGATCCAGAGCGCGTGCGCCTTCACCTCGCCTCCTTCCAGGCCTGCCATCCCGAGCAACTCCCGGGCCTCCGGCGCGGTGAACGCCCGACGCACCGACCTCGGCCCGTCGTGTCGGGGAAACGGGTGGCCCCGCCAGAGGGTCTCGGCCAGGAGGCGGGTCGCGGCGTAGGCGAGGCGGGAGCGCCGGAGGTCCACGACCACGAGGCCCCATCGCGCGACCCGGGCCATCTCCGACAGCATGCCCGCGGCCTCGCCCCGGGACAGGTGATGGAGTGTGTTGGTCGAGAGGGCCAGGTCGAAGCTCCCGTCCCGAAAGGGCAGGAACGGTCCGGTCAGCCGCACCAGGTCGATGCGGAACGCGCCCGGGTCGGGACGTGCGGGCGTCCCGCCGAGGAGCCCCGGGCCGGCCGTCGGCCACGAAGCGCGGTGCGGCTCCCGCGCGAGGCGGAGCGCGCCCGGGTGCAGGTCCGCCAGCACGAGCCGGGGGCGCCAGCCGCGGGCGCCGAGCCGCCGGGCGAGCCGCAGCGTACCGTGCCCCGCGCCGGCCCCGATGTCGAGGAGCGACAGCTCGGCGGGCCGTCGACCGTGAAGGAGCCGGCGAACGCCACGCCGCAGGATCCGATCGCGGCCCGACAACCGGCCCGCCCGGTCGATCGTCTCCAGCGCATCTCGCAGGGCCGCGAGGTCGCACTCCGGCCGGTCCATGAGCTCGGGAAGCTCCCCGGGCGGGGTGCGCCGAAACGAAGAGCTGAGAAGGGCGACGGCCACGTCGCTCGCACCCGTGCGGAAGAGACACGCCAGCATCCGTGGCCGGGAAATATAGGGCCGTCCGGCGCGGCGACGAAACCGGCGCCTCCCTTGACGGGGCCGGCATGGCGAGCGTAGAATGGGAACGAGTTTTAGGTTGACCTAAAAATCCAGCGGCGGGGCGTGAAGGACGTATGGGCGCGGAGAAGATGACTCGCAGGGACTGGCTCAAGCTGGGGGCGGCCGGCGTGGCCGGCCTTTCCGGGGCGGCCGTTCTCCAGCTCGCCTCCCGTAGCCCCGCCGCGGCCTCGCTGGCCGCGGCGGGGCTGCAGGAGGACCAGGAGCTCCACCACCTGAGGGACCCGGAAGCGGCGCGCGCGGGCGGCAGCCAGCTCCAGATGAGCGTCTACGGCTCGACCCGGCCGAGCGACGGCTTCGACCCCGGGGCCTACCTGACCGACTTCGACCTGGGCGAGGTCTCGCGGACGCCCGACGGCCGGACGGTCCGCGAGTACCAGGTCGTGGCCGTCGACCGCGAGATCGAGATCGCCCCGGGCGTGTGGTTTCCCGCCTGGACCTACAACGGTCGGGTGCCGGGCCCCACGATCCGCTGTACCGAGGGGGACCTGCTGCGGGTCCACTTCTCGAACGCGGGCTCGCACCCCCACACGATCCACTTCCACGGGACGCACCCGCCCGGGATGGACGGCGTGGAGCCGATCGTCGCCCCCGGCGAGAAGTTCACCTACGAGTTCGAGGCGAAGCCGTTCGGCCTGCACCTCTACCACTGCCACGCGGTGCCGCTCAAGCGGCACATCCACAAGGGGCTGTACGGCGTCTTCATCGTGGATCCGCCCGGCGGCCGGCCACCGGCGCGCGAGATGGTCATGATGATGAACGCCTTCGACTCGAACTTCGACGGCGACAACGAGGTGTACGCGGTGAACACCGCCGCCTTCTTCTACCAGGAGCACCCGATCCGGGTGGGCGTGGGCGACCTGGTGCGGGTGCATCTGGTCAACATCACGGAGTTCGACCCCGTGAACTCCTTCCACCTGCACGCGGGCATGTTCCGGCTGTTCCGCACCGGGACGCGGCTGGACCAGCCCGAGCTGACCGACACGATCATGATGTGCCAGGGCGAGCGGCACGTGCTGGAGTTCGAGCTCGAGAACTCCGGGCTGCACATGTTCCACGCCCACCAGAGCGAGTTCGCCGAGCTCGGGTGGATGGGATTCTTCGACGCCGTCCCCCGGCTGGCCGCCGGCGAGGGCGTGCCGGTATACCGATATGGCTGACGTGGGCGAGCGGGACCGGCCGGCGGAGAGACAGGAGGGCCCGGTGGCCGGGCGCGGGGGCGCGGCCGACCCGGGCGGCACGGCGGAGCCGCCGCGCGACGGCAGGGCGCGGAAGTGGTTGTTCGGCCTGCTGCCGCTCCTGCTGCTCGGGATCATGGTGGCGGTCTTCCTCCGCTTCGACCCGACCGAGGTCTTCCGCACCGCCTTCCCGCCGGTCGAGGAGCTCACGATCGAGCGGGTCACCTTCCCCGAGCCGGGGAGGATGAAGGTGCGCGTGGTGAACGGCGGTCCCGAGCCGGTGACCATCGCGCAGGTGCTGGTGGACGAGGCGTACTGGCGCTTCGAGCTGGACGGTGACCGCACCGTGCCCCGGCTGGCGAGCCGGACGCTGACCCTTCCCTATCCCTGGGTGGAGGGGGAGCCGCACGAGATCGCGGTCGTCAGCTCCACCGGCCTCACCTTCACGCACGAGGTGGAGGTGGCCACGGTCACGCCGCGCCCCAACGCGCGCTACCTGACCACCTTCGCCCTGCTGGGCCTGTACGCCGGCGTGGTTCCGGTGCTGATCGGGCTCCTTTGGTATCCGTTCCTGCGGGAGATCGACCGGAAATGGCTGCACTTCTTCCTCAGCCTGACCGTCGGGCTCCTGCTCTTCCTGGGCGTGGACTCGCTGGCGGAGGCGCTGGAGGTGGCCGAGCGCGTGCCCAGCGCCTTCCAGGGGGTGGGGCTGGTCCTGCTCGGCGTGGCGGGCGCCGTGCTGGCGCTCCGGGCGCTGGGCGCGTGGCGGAGCGAGGGCGCGGAGGGCGGGCCGGAGGCGGCCCCCGGCCGGGCCGTCGATCGCGGGGCGGGAGGCGCCTCGACCTCCTCGCGGCTGCGGCTCGCCTACCTGATCGCGATCGGGATCGGGCTGCACAACCTGGGGGAGGGCCTGGCGATCGGCGCCGCCTACGCGCTGGGGGAGATCGCGCTCGGCAGCTTCCTGGTGATCGGCTTCGCCCTGCACAACACGACGGAGGGCCTGGCGATCGTGGCCCCCGTGGCCAGCGACCGGCCGCCGCTCTGGCATCTGGCGGTCATGGGCGCGGTGGCCGGGCTGCCCACGATCGCGGGCGCCTGGATCGGCGGTTTCTCCTACTCGCCGATCGCCTCCACCCTGTTCCTCGCCCTGGGCGCCGGCGCCATCTTCCAGGTGGTCCTGGAGGTGGGGAAGATGATCCAGCGGGCCTGGCCGCAGGGCGTCTTCCAGCCGCTGAACGCGGCGGGGCTGGCACTGGGCTTGCTCCTCATGTACGGGACCGCTCTGCTGGTCGTCGCGTAGAACGGCGTCCGGCGGCACGACCGACCGAGCGTCGACGAGTTCCGACAGGGGAGCGCGCCATGCGCCACCGAAGAGCCGGTCTCAACCCCGACCTCGGCCTGGCCATCCTGCGGGTGGTCCTGGGCGTCATCTACATCGCGCACGGCGCGCCGAAGCTGCTGGGGGGCGTGGGAGGGCTGGCCGGCCAGTTGGGCGAGCTCGGGTTTCCCGTCCCCTTCGCGTGGGCCTGGTTCGTCACCGCCCTCGAGTTCTTCGGCGGCCTCGCGCTGGTCGTCGGCCTCCTCGTCACCCCGATCGCGCTGCTCCTCTGCATCGAGATGGCGGTGGGGATCGTGCTCGTGCACGCTCCCGAAGGCTGGTACGTGATCGGACCCGGCACGGGCGGCGTCGAGTTCAACGTCCTCCTCATCGCCTCGCTCCTCGTCCTCGTCTTCGCCGGGCCCGGTCTGGCGGCGATCGACCGGCTGAGGGGGCGCGAGGTCGCCGTGGCCGAGCCGCCGGCCGAAATGGAGCTACCCGAGCGCTGAGCGGCCACGAAGGAAGCGAAAACATGCTGGACGGAAACGAGATCGTGAAGCGGTTGGCCGCGGAGCGGGCGGCGGGCGCCTCCCGGGACGAGCTGTTGCGCCGGGCCGTGGAGGCGATCGAGGCGGCCGAGGAGAGGTACGACTGGGTCGGCGTCTACCTGATGGACCGGCCCGGCGCGGGGGCCGGGGGCGCCGACGCGTCGGAGGCCGGGGGCCGCCCCGTCGCGGCGGCCGACCCCCGGCCGGCGACGGCCTCCGAGAGCCGAACGGGGCGCGAGCTCGTCCTCCACAATTACATCGGCCGACCCACCGACCACACGCGGATCGCGGTCGGATCCGGCGTGTGCGGCACCGCGGTGGCCGAGGAGCGGGACATCAACGTCCCCGACGTGGACGCGATCGACAACTACCTGGCCTGCAGCGTCGAGACGAAGTCGGAGCTGGTGATCCTGATCCGCGACCCCGGGACCGGGGAGATCTACGGCCAGCTGGACCTGGACAGCGACCGCCGGGCCGCCTTCGGCGAGCGGGACGAACGCGAGCTCAAGGTCGTGGCGGACTGGCTGGGGGAGCTGTTCGGGTAGGGTCCCGCTGCCTCTGAGCGCTCGGAGCTGGAGCCTCTCGGCGGCCGTGGTCCGGCGTCGGCATGCAGGCCACGTCCCCTGCACTCGGGGCCACGCCCCTGCACTCGGGGCCGCGGCCCGGCGCTCAGGACGCCGGTGTCTCGGCGAGCAGCTCCTCGAGCCGCTTCTGCGCCTTCTCCACGACGGGCCGGACCTCGGGGTCGGCCTCGGCCCACAGCTCGACGAAGCGGGCGTAGTGGCGAACCGCCTCCTCGCGCTCGCCGGCCCGATCGTGCGCCTCGGCGAGGCGCAGGTGGGCGGGCGCGAGGTAGGCGAGCTCGAGCGGCGTGCCCGCGAAGGCCGTCGCGTACCAGCGGATCGCCTCCGCGTGGTTCCCGAGCGCCAGGTGTAGCTCGCCGCGCAGGAAGCGTGCGCGCTCCTCGGAGAACACGGGCAGGTCGAGCACATCCGAGGGGATCTGACCGCGAGCGGCTTCGAGAGCCTGGAGCGCCTCCTGGGGTCGACCGCGGCGGTTCGCCGCCTCGGCCCGCACCAAACCGGCGAGCGACGCGACGACCGGCACCGCCACCTCCGGAGCCTCCAGCAGCTCCAGGGCGGCGCCGTAGCGCAGCGCGCTCTCGCTCTCGCCGAGCCGCGACTCGAGCAGGCCGAGCAGGCAGAGACGCGCGTGCGGCCTCAGCCGGGCGGGGAGCCCGCCCGGAGGCTCTGCCGGTCCCGGATCCCACGCCCGCAGCTCGGTGCGCGAGGCCAGCAGCTCCTCGCGACCGACGGGCAGGAACGGGAGGGTGGCGTAGAGGGCCCGCAGCTCGAGCGCGCTGCCCGGCTCCAGGCTTTCGGAGCGGTCCAGGTGCTCGCGGGCCGCCTCCCGCTGGCCCCGAGCCACGGCCAGCTCGGCCAGGAACCGGTGCCCGAATGCCTGCACGGCCGGCGGCTTGTCGGGCGTCAGCGCCACGCGGGCCAGGCTGTCGGCCGTCCCGAAGTCCTCGAAGTAGATCGCGATGTCGCGGGCTCCCAGGAACGGCACCCGGCCCGTCGAGGCGGCCGCGTCACGGAAGAAGGCGGCGAGCAGCTCCGGGTCGTCGCGGACATAGGCGATCGTCGCGTTCGCTCGGGGCGGCATCTTCCCCGTCGCCTCCCACCGCCGGTAGAGCGAGTCCGCGAGCGCCCGGTTCCCCTCGCGCACGGCGAGGTCGACCGCGTGTCATATGGGGCAGGCGAACTCCGGGTCGCCGGCCAGCACGCGCTGGAACTGGACCCCGGCCTCGGCCAGGGGACGTCCGCGAGGCGCGTTGTAGTGGTGGAGCAGGTCGGCGAGCTGGAAGCGAGCCTCGACGTCGTCCGGATAGTCCTCGAGGAAGGCGCGGTAGCGCTCCTCGGCGAAGTCCGCCTGGCCGCGATGGAGGGCGGCGAACGCCTCGACCAGCCGCCGCTCCCGCTCGGCGAGCCGGTGCGAGAGGGCGGCCGCCCTCTCGGCGGCCTCGCGGGAGAGCTGCCGGAGCTCGACCGCCCGCGAGTACGAGCTCGAGAGGCTCGACCACCAGTAGGCCGAGGCGAGCCGGTAGTAGGCCAGGGCGAAGCCGCTGTCCGCCGCGATCGCCCGCTGGTAGCCTTCCACGGCCGGCGACATGTCGGCCACCCGGAATGCCTCCTCGGCGGCCAGATAGGCGCGGAAGGCCTCGAGCGACCCCGTCGTCGTCGCCGCGCTCCGGGCCGATTGGCTGCTGAACCCTCCCGAGCGCCGGTCCGCGAGCAGCTCGGCGCTCACCCTGTCGACCAGCTCGAAGAGCTCTTCCGGGCTCCCCTCGGCCGTGGCCTGGCTCGCCGGCTCTCCCGGTCGCTCGCCCTCGTACAGCGAGGCGTGGATGCGGAGCCGACCCGCGGTCTCGTGGATCGTGCCGATCACGAAGCCGCCCGCCCCGAGATCTCTGGCGAGACGGAGGGCCTCCTCCGGATCCAGCGCCGCCTCGGGCGCCTCCACGACGCGCAGGACGGTGGCCGCCTCGACCGTCCGGATGCCAGGGCTGCCGTCCAGGTTCCGGCCCAGCAGATCCACGATCCCCCTGGCCAGGTAGGCGAAGTCCGGGCCTCCCGCCACGGAGAAGGGCAGCACCGCGATCGTGGCGGGGTCCAGGTTCGCGCGCCCGTCCGAGGAACGCAGCAGCCAGCCCCCCAGAACGAGCAGACAGGCGACTCCGAGGGCGACCGGGATCCCCAGCCGCCGGTTCAGCCTCGGACCGGTCCGAGAATCACCCGGCTCTCGCGCCGAACTCCGGACGGCATGCGGGCTCGTGGCCCCGTCGGGCTCCCCGGCCCCCTCCGCCGGTTCAAGCTCCGCTGCGCTCCGGATGCCCTCCGGCGTCACCTGGAACGCCCACGCCAGCGCCACGGCGACGGGGAAGCCCAGGATCACCAGAGCCGCCACCAGCGTGGTGGTCCACGGCGGGAGATGGAGGGGCGGGAAGAAGTTGTTGGCCACCTCCACCACGACGTATCCGGATGCCGCGTAGCAGACCGCCACCCGGAAGACGCGACGCCGCTGAAGCTCGTGCAGGAGGGACCGAAGTCTGGGAAGAACGCTCATCGCACCGGCGGCGCGCCAACGTGACGGGACGCGGGTCCCGAGCCACTCTTACGATGCGCGTTTTCGTCGCGTTCTGCAATGGGTGGGTAGGCGTGCCGCCCACAGGCGTGCCGCCCACGGGCCGCGCCGCGCGTCGGGGTCCTGCCCGGCGCGTCAGCCTTGGAGGCGGAGCCGCGGCGTCCGCGCCCCTACTCGCTCACCCCGCTCCCGGCCTCCGACTTCTCGTCGTCCTCCGCGTCCCAGCCCACCACGTGCTCCACCAGGGCCTTCGGGTTGGGGGGCGCGACCTCCCGCCACTCCGGCTGCGGGTCGTGGGGCTCGTACACGGTGCGGATCGTGTCCACGCTCCCGTCGTCGAAGAGGACGTAGATCGACTTCGTCTGCTCGTCTATCGTAATGCTGAGCGGTGAGGCCATTCCCTGTCACCTCCGTCCCTCGAACCTGCGCAACTGTCGTTCCGCTTCCGCGGACCGACCGCGAAGCTTCCGCCCCGCTGTATTGTGAAGACGCGCCGCAGCGGCCGCCGGTCACGGATCGGCTCCGATTCGCCGGCCTCCAGACGCGAACAGTTGACGCTGCGCGGCCGGGCGCTCTAGGCTCCGCGAGCGGTCGGAGCCGACTCGGCTCCGTGCCTTTCCGTGGCGTCGTGTCCACAGCCGAGGGGACTGTCATGCTTAGCGTCTTCCACACCTTCTCGCTCGCGCGGCGGCTCCGGAGCGGGCCGCGGGCGTCGCCGGTCGCCCGGCTGACCCTGTGCGCGTCCCTGTGGCTGGTCGCCCTACCGACGGCCGGCCTCGACGCGCAGGAAGCCGCTCCCGATACGGCCTCCGAGCCCTGGTCCGGGCTCGAGTTCCGCCACATCGGTCCCGAGGGGAACCGGACGATCGCCGTGGCGGGGGTCCCGGGCGACCCGCTCCTCTACTACGCGGGGGCCGCGACGGGCGGCGTGTGGAAGACGGAGGACGGGGGCACGCACTGGCGGCCCGTGTTCGACGACCAGCCGGTGGGGTCGGTCGGCGCGCTGGCCGTGGCCCCCTCCGACCCGAACGTGGTGTGGGCGGGGACGGGCGAGAGCTTCCTGCGCAGCAACGTCTCGGTCGGGAACGGCCTATACAAGTCGACCGACGGAGGGGAGAGCTGGACGCACGTGGGGCCGGAGGTCCCCTCGCGGATCGGCCGGATCGTGATCCATCCGCGAAACCCGGATGTCGTCTACGCCGCCTTCCTCGGCCACACGCACGCGCCGCAGCAGGAGCGGGGCGTCTACCGTACGACGGACGGGGGCGAGACGTGGGAGCGGATCCTGTTCGTGGACGAGAACACGGGCGCCAGCGACCTGGTCATGGACCCCAACAACCCGCGGATCCTCTTCGCGGGGACGTGGGAGGTCGAGGCCCACACCTGGGTGCGCGAGAGCGGCGGCCCGGGGAGCGGGATCCACGTGAGCCGGGACGGGGGCGACACCTGGACCCGGCTCGAGGGGCGCGGACTCCCCGAGGGGCCGGTGGGGAAGGTGGCCCTCTGCATGACGCCCGAGGACTCCGACCGCATCTACGCCCTCATCGAGACCGGCGATGGCGTCCCGCACGGCGAGCTGTTCCATGGGCTGGACCCGGAGAGCGAGGCGGGGCAACGGTCGATCCGCGGCGAGCTCTGGCGTTCCGACGACGGCGGGAAGAGCTGGAAGCTGGTGAGCCACGACCGCGACCTGGCCGGCCGGACCGCCTACTACTCGCGCTGCGCCGTCTCTCCCGACGACCCCGACGAGGCCTACTTCCTCTCCGCCTCTTACAGCGTCACGCGGAACGGCGGCGAGACGAGCGAGCTCGTCGAGGGACGGGGCGAGCCGGGCTTCGACCACCACGACATGTGGATCGACCCCACGGACGGCGACCGGATGATCGTGAGCCACGACGGCGGCGTCTCAACCTCGAGGGACCGCGGGACGAGCTGGCGCCGGGTCGAGCTCCCGATCGCCCAGCTCTACCACGTCACCGTGGACACGAACGTCCCCTACTACGTCTACGCCAATCGGCAGGACGGACCGTCGGTCCGCGGCCCCAGCAACAACCGCCAGTTCGGCTTCTTCGGGGGCGGGATCACGCGCGGCGAGTGGCACGGCGTGGGGGGCGGCGAGAGCGG
>CAYMQZ010000069.1:0-12522 GCA_964392705.1 uncultured Gemmatimonadota bacterium | reverse complement strand
ACGGGCGAGCAGATGCGGGAGGCCGGCTTCGGCGGCATCCCCTGCGCCTGGAATCTGCCGGACTCCGAGCTGGTCATGCCCGAGCACCCGCCGCTCGCGATCGGGAAGGTGCGCTACGCCGGCGACGCGGTCGCGATCGTCGTGGCCCAGGACATCTACCGGGCCCGTGACGCGGCGGCCGCCGTCGAGGTGGAGTACGAGGAGCTGGAGGTCGCGGCGGGCTCGCGGCAGGCGCTGGCCGACGGCGCGCCCCGGCTGCACGAGGACGCCCCCGGGAACCGCGCCTTCCGCTGGACCGTCTCGGGCGGCGAGGTGGAGGCCGCCTTCACCGAGGCCGAGGTCGTGGTGGGGGAGGAGATCCTGAACCAGCGCCTCATCCCGAACGCCATGGAGCCGCGCCGGGCGCTGGCCCGCTGGGACGCGGCCGAGGGGCAGGTGACGCTCTGGGTCACCTCCCAGAACCCGCACATCGTCCGCTTCCTCCTCTCGCTCGACACCGGGATCCCGGAGCACAAGATCCGGGTGGTCTCGCCCGAGGTGGGAGGCGGCTTCGGGAGCAAGATCCCCCACTACCCGGAAGACTCGATGGTCGTCTTCGCCTCGCAGATGACGGGGCGACCGGTGAAGTGGACGGAGACGCGGAGCGAGAACTTCCAGGCCACGATCCACGGTCGGGACCACGTTCAGGAGGTCGAGCTGGCGGGCACCCGGGACGGGAAGATCCTGGGGCTCCGGGCCACCACGTACGCCAACCTGGGGGCGTACCTCTCGACCGCCGCCCCGGGCGTTCCGACGATCCTGCACGGCCTCATGCTCTCGGGCTGCTACGAGATCCCGGCGATCCACGAGGAGGTGGTCGGCGTCTTCACGAACACCACTCCGGTAGACGCCTACCGCGGGGCGGGACGACCCGAGGCGACCTTCATGGTGGAGCGGATGGTGGACCTGTTCGCGCGCGAGATCGGGATGGATCCGGTGGAGGTGCGCCGGAAGAACCTGATCCCGCCGTTCGAGGACGGGCACGACGTGGCGACCGGTATCACCTACGACACGGGCAACTACGAGGCGACCCTGGCCCGGGCGCTCGAGATGGCCGGCTACGACGAGCTCCGCGAGCGGCAGCGGGAGCTACGCGCGGAGGGGCGCCACCTGGGGATCGGGCTCTCCACCTACGTCGAGATCTGTGGCCTCGGGCCCTCGGAGGTGGCCGGAGCCGTGGGCTTCGGCGGCGGGCTGTGGGAGAGCGCCACGGTGCGCTTCCATCCCTCCGGAAAGGTGAACGTGTACGTGGGCGTGAACCCGCACGGCCAGGGCGAGGCCACCACGTTCGCCCAGGTCGTGGCCGACCAGTTCGGCCTCCCGGTGGAGGACGTGGAGGTGAAGCACGGCGACACCGACGAGACGCCCATGGGGTGGGGCACCTACGGCAGCCGCACGACGGCGGTGGGAAGCGGCGCGATCATGGGCGCCGTCGAGAAGCTGAAGGAGAAGGGGAAGAGGGTGGCGGCCCACCTGCTCGAGGTCTCCCCCGACGACGTGGCCTTCGAGGACGGGAAGTTCTTCCCGAAGGGGGCGCCCGACGTGGGGAAGACGATCCAGGAGGTCGTGCTCGCCGCCTACACGGCGTGGAACTACCCGAAGGACCTCGAGCCGGGCTTCGAGGCCTCGGCCTTCTTCGACCCCTCGAACTTCGTGTACCCGTTCGGCACCCACATCGCCGTGGTGGAGGTGGACCCCGAGACGGGCGAGATCGACCTCCAGCGCTACATCGCCGTCGACGACTGCGGACCCCAGATCAACCCGATGATCGTGGAGGGCCAGGTGCACGGCGGGGTCGTCCAGGGGATCGGCCAGGCCCTGTGGGAGGGCGCCGCCTACGACGAGGACGGGAACCTGGTCACGGGATCGCTGATGGACTACGCGCTCCCCCGCGCGGACCACTTCCCGCGCTTCGAGCTGGACCACACGGTGACGCCCACGAAGGTGAACCCGCTCGGGGTGAAAGGCGTGGGCGAGACGGGGACGATCGCCTCGACCGTGGCGGTCTACAACGCCGTCCTGGACGCCCTGGCCCCCCTCGGCGTTCAGAAGCTGGACATGCCGCTCGGCCCGGAGCGCGTGTGGCGCGCGATCCGGGATGCGCGGTCCCGGACCGAGGAGGAGTAGGATGCAGCCCGCCGCCTTCGACTACCATCGCCCGACGAGCCTGCGGGAGGCGCTCGAACTCCTCTCCGAGCTGGAGGACGCCCGACCCCTCGCCGGAGGCCACAGCCTGCTCCCGATCATGAAGCTGAGGCTGGCTTCGCCTGCGGTCCTGATCGACCTGGGCCGGATCGCCGAGCTCTCCGGGATCCGGCGCGAGGGGGACGAGGTGCGGGTCGGGGCGATGGCCGTCTATTCGGAGGTGGCGGCCTCCGACGACGTGCTCGAGGCCTGCCCGGTGCTCGCGGAGGCCGTCGCGCTCATCGGCGACCGGCAGGTGCGCAACCGGGGCACGATCGGCGGGAGCCTCTCGCACGCCGACCCCGCGGCCGACCTGCCGACCGTGCTCGTCGCCCTCGACGCGACGATCGTGACCCACCGCGTGAGCGGGGAGCGCGAGGTTCCGGCACGCGAGTTCTTCCTCGGGACCTTCACCACGGCGCTGGACCCGGGCGAGCTGGTGACGGCGGTCCGGGTCCCCGCCACGCCGGAGGGGACGGGCGCCGTCTACCTGAAGCACCCGCATCCGGCCTCCCGCTACGCGGTCGTCGGCGTCGCGGCCCGCGTGGCCGCCTCCGACGGCGCCTGCGCGGCCGTGGACCTGGCCGTGGGCGGCGTGACGGGCGCTCCGGCGCTCGTTCCGGGAGCCACCGAGGCGCTGGTCGGGAAGCCGGCCACGCCGGAGGCGATCTCGGAAGCGGCGGACCGGGTGCCCGCCGCGCTCGAGAACCCGATGGGCGACCTGTACGCCTCCGGCGAATATCGCGTCCACCTGGCGGGCGTGCTGGCGCGCCGCGCGCTGACCCGTGCCGCGGAGCGCGCGGGGGCCTGAGCGCCGGCTCGACCCATACGCCGCGGATCGGACCCGCGGCTCAACCCACCCGTCGGGCGACATCGCGGAACGCCTCCGCCGCCTCCGGCTCCCCGGGGTGCCGCCGCGCCTCCACGCGGCGGACGCCCCCCACCCAGGCGTCGGTGACCAGGTCCGCGGAGCCCGAGAAGGCGAGGAGCTCGGGCAGGGTCTCCGCCGTCCAGCCGGCCAGCCTGCGGTCCTCCAGGTCCACGGCCACCAGGTCGGCGGCCGCTCCGGCCCGGATGACGCCCGCCTCGAGACCCAGCGAGCGCGCTCCGCCCGCGGTCGCGAAGCCCAGAAGGCGAGGGGCGACGGCCATGCGCCCGCCCACGTGCCGGCCTCCACCGTGCCCGCCGCCCGGAGTCGGCTCGGCCAGCACCACGCGTCGAAGCGTGCGAAGCCGCTCGTGGTACTCGACGAGGCGCATCTCCTCGAACGGGTCGATCACCACGTGGCTGTCGCTTCCGAGCGCGAAGGAGGCGCCGGCCTCGAGCAGCTCGGTCGCGGGGGGGATGCCGTCGCCCAGGTCGCGCTCGGTGGTCGGGCAGAGGCAGGCCGTGGCCCCGGCCTCGCCGAAGCGGCGGATCTCGGTTCCGGCCGGGTGGGTCACGTGCACGCCGGTGAAGCTCGGACCCAGCAGCCCTTCCTCGGCCGCCAGCTCCACGGGACCCATCCCGTACGCCGCGCGGCAGTCCGCCACCTCGGCCGGCTGCTCGCTCAGATGCATGTGGAGCGGCAGGCCCCGCTCGCCCGCCGCCTCCGCCAGCGGGCGCAGCCACGCCCGCGGCACGGCGCGCACGCTGTGGGGCGCGATCCCCACCGAGGCCCGGGAATCGTCGCCGCAGGCGTTCACCAGCGCATCCACGGCGTGAAGGAAACCATCCAGGTCCGGCGTGCCGAAGCGGGCCTGCTCGGGCCTGAGCGGCTCGTCGATCGCGCCCGCCGCGTAGCAGACGTCCAGGAGCGCGATCCGGATCCCGGCCGCGGCGGCGGCGGCCAGGGTCCGCCGGGCCAGCTCGTTCGAGTCCGCGTACGGCCGGCCTTCGGAATCCCGGTGGAGGTAGTGGAACTCGCCGACGGACGTATAGCCGGCCCGGAGCATCTCGATAAAGCAGAAGCGGGCGACGGCGAAGACGTCCTCCGGCGAGAGGGCGCGCGCGGCCGCGTACATGCTCTCCCGCCAGCTCCAGAAATCCGCCTCCGGCTCCGCGGCGGGCTTCCACTGCGTCCGCCCGCGGATGAGCCGCTGGAAGGCGTGCGAGTGGGTGTTCACGAAGCCCGGAAGCAGGGCCCTCCCGTCGAGCCGCTCGACGGAGAGAGGCTCGGACCCGCCCGGGCGCTCCCGACGATCCGAGGGTTCGCGCTCCCGCAGCATCTCCTCGACCGATCCGACGGCCGCGATCCGGCCGCTCTCCGCGTCGATGCGGACCGCCCGCCCCTGACGGAACTCCCCCTCCTCGAGCAGCAGCTCGGGAGCGAGGACCCGGACCCGGCTCACGCGGACGCCCCCGTGCGCGGGCTCGGGCGGTGGAGCACGGGGAGCCCCCCGGGGCCCTCGCTCACGCGAGCGACTCGTCCCGCCAGACCACCCGGCCGCCGACGACGGTCAGCAGGCAGGCGTTCGGTCGTACATGGTAGAGCCAGGTCTCCACGTCCGGGGCGTCGATCACGGCGAAGTCGGCCTTCTTCCCGGTCTCCAGCGAGCCGATCTCGTCCGCCATCCCGACCGCCCGCGCGGCGTGAGCCGTCGCCGCCCGGAGCGCCTCGGCCGGCGTCATACGCTGCCGCAGGCACGCCAGGGTCAGGGCGAGCGGCAGGTGATAGCTGGGGGCGGTGCCGGGGTTGAAGTCCGTGGCCACCGCCACCGGGACGCCGGCCTCGATGAGCCGACGCGCCGGGGCCGGCGCCTGATCCAGGTAGAGGGCGCAGAAGGGGAGGGTGACCGCGACGGTTCCCGCTCCGGCCAGCGCCGCGATCCCCTCCGGCGAGACGCATTCGAGGTGGTCGGCCGAGACGGCGCCCAGCTCGGCGGCCAGCGCCGCGCCTCCGCCGTCGGCCAGCTGGTCGACGTGCAGCTTGAGCCCGAGCCCCAGCCCGCGAGCCGCGGTCAGCAGCCGGCGCGCCTCGTCGGGGGTGAACGCCCCCTCCTCGACGAAGACGTCGCAGAAGCGGGCGAGGCCGGCTTCCGCCACCTCCGGGAGCAGTCGCCGGACCAGCAGGTCCAGGTAGCCCTCCCGATCCTCCCGCCGCTCCGGTGGCACGACATGCGCCCCGAGGAACGTGGGCACGATCCGGAGCGGCCCCTCCCGGGCGAGCCGGCGATAGACGCGGAGCTGCCGGAGCTCTGTCTCCGGCTCGAGGCCGTATCCGCTCTTGCACTCGACCGTCGTCACCCCGAGCCGGGCCATCTCCCGGAGAAAGCCCCGGCAGCGCCCGAGCAGCTCCTCCTCCGCGGCGTCCCGCGTGGCCCGCACCGTCGCGGCGATCCCTCCCCCCGCCTCCGCGATCTCCCGGTAGCTCGCCCCGCGCAGCCGCCGGACGAACTCGTCGGCCCGCCAGCCGGCGAAGGCGAGGTGTGTGTGACCGTCGACCAGGCCGGGAACGACGAGCCGCCCGCCCGCGTCCAGCGCCTCCTCCTCCCGGTAGATGTCCGGGAGCTCCGGCTCGGGCCCCACCCAGCGGATCGCCTCGCCCTCCCAGACCAGCGCGGCGTTCCGGATCGCGCCGATCTCGCCGGAGGCTCCGTGGGCGGGGCAAGTGGCCAGCAGGCCGGCGTTCCGCAGGACGGGCACGGCGCGCCGCGCCTACTCCACCATCGGGAGGTCGATCGCTCGCTCCCGCGCCGTCTCGATCGCCTCCTCGTAGCCGGCGTCCGCGTGCCGCATCACGCCGCTTCCGGGGTCCGCCGTGAGCACGCGCTCGAGCCGCCGGTCGGCCGACTCGCTGCCGTCGGCCACGCACACCATGCCGCCGTGGATCGAGTAGCCGATCCCCACCCCGCCGCCGTGGTGCAGCGACACCCAGCTCGCGCCGCACGCGGTGTTCAGCATCGCGTTCAACAGCGGCCAGTCGGCGATCGCGTCCGAGCCGTCCTTCATCCCCTCCGTCTCGCGGTTCGGCGAGGCCACGGAGCCCGCGTCCAGATGGTCGCGGCCGATCACGAGCGGGGCCTCCACCTTCCCCTTCCGCACCAGCCGGTTGAAGCGGAGTCCCATCTCGGCCCGCTCACCGTACTCGAGCCAGCAGATCCGGGCCGGGAGACCCTGGAACCTCACCTTCTCCCGGGCCTGCCGGATCCAGCGGGCCAGCCCCTCCTTCTCGGGAAACGCCTCCAGCACGGCCTCGTCGGTGGCCCGGATGTCATCGGGCGCGCCCGAGAGCGCCGCCCAGCGGAACGGGCCGGCCCCCCGGCAGAACAGGGGCCGGATGAAGGCGGGGACGAAGCCCGGGATCTCGAACGCCTCCTCCAACCCCCGGTGGTCGGCCACCTGGCCCCGCAGGTTGTTCCCGTAGTCGAAGGCGACCGCGCCCTTCTCTCGGAGGGAGAGCATCGCCTCCACGTGCTCGACCATCGAGTCCAGGACCCGCGCTTCGTAGCCCTCCGGGTCGCGCTCCCGCAGCTCGGCCGCCGCCTCGGGCGAGACGCCCTTCGGAATGTAGCCGATCCGGAGATCGTGGGCCGCCGTCTGGTCGGTGAGGAGGTCGGGCACCACGTCACGTCGGTCCAGCTCGGGGATCACGTCCGCGGCGTTCCCCACGAGACCCACCGATAGGGGCTCGCCCCGCTCCCGGGCGTCGAGGGCGAGCTCGAGCGCCTCGTCCAGCTCCGTGGCCATCCGATCGCAATAGCCCGTCTCGATCCGGCGCCGGATCCGCTCCTCGCGCACCTCGACGCCGAGGAAGGCGGCGCCGTTCATGGTGGCCGCCAGCGGTTGGGCGCCCCCCATCCCCCCCAGGCCGGCCGTCACCACCAGTCGGCCCT
Source organism: uncultured Gemmatimonadota bacterium (assembly GCA_964392705.1). GTDB lineage: Bacteria > Gemmatimonadota > Gemmatimonadetes > Palauibacterales > Palauibacteraceae > CAYMQZ01. The sequence continues at coordinate 5,485 of CAYMQZ010000069.1, read as the reverse complement.
CGAGGCTGCCGCCGTAGTGCTGGCGCGCCGCCTCGGCCAACGTCTCGTAGGTGCCCTGCAGGATCCCCTGGGTGCCGATGTAGATCCACGAGCCCGCCGTCATCTGGCCGTACATCGTGAGGCCCAGCGCCTCCAGGCGCCGGAACTCGTCCCAGGTGGCCCAGCGGGGGACGAGGTGCGCGTTCGCGATCAGCACCCTCGGGGCCTCCTCGTGGGTCCGGAACACCCCGACCGGCTTTCCGCTCTGGACGCACAGGGTCTCGTGGTCCTCCAGCCGGCGGAGCGTCTCGACGATCCGGTCGAAGCACTCCCAGCTTCGCGCCGCCTTGCCGGCGCCGCCGTAGACGATGAGCTCGTCGGGGGCCTCGGCCACCTCGGGATCCAGGTTGTTCATCAGCATCCGGAGGGCGGCCTCCTGGTGCCAGCCGCGACAGGAGATCTCCGTGCCGCGCGGCGCCCTCACCGTCCTCGGTCCCGCCACCGTCGCCATCCGCTGTTCCTCTCCCGCTCCTAGTCGATCAAGGCCGACTCCAAGATCTGGCTCACGTCGAACGCCTCGAGCCCGAGGGCGTCGGCGAAGCCGCCGGCCACGATGTCGAGCGGCACCACGCCGACCAGCTCGGTCCCCGCCACCTCCACCCCCCGGGCCACGGCCTCCGCCCGGACGGCCTCGAGCGCCCGGGCCGGGGGGGTCTCGGCCGGGCGGATCAGGTTCATCGATACCTGCACCAGACCGCGGCGGCGGAGCGGCACGCCGATCGCCCGCACGTGCGGCAGCCCCCCACCGACGTGCCGGACGTCCCGCGCGATCTCCCGGGCCACCTCCAGGTCCGCCGTTCGCAGGTTCACGTTGAAGGCCACCAGCGGTCCGCGCACCCCCGTGATCACCGCACCGGTCCGCCGCCGGAAGCGCGCCGGCCCTTCGTCGGGGCGACCCTCGGCCGTGGCGAGCCGCGCCTCCAGGCCCTCGTACTCGCCCCGGCGTACCGCCGGCAGGTCCCGGCGGTCGGGGCGGGTGGCGGAGTCCTCGTAGTAATAGACCGGGATCCCTCGCTCGCCCACCCAGCCGCCGAAGCGCCGGCAGATCGCCAGCGCCTCCTCCCGCTCGACCCCCCGGACGCGCACGAACGGCACCACGTCCAGCGCGCCGAGGCGTGGATGCTCGCCCTCGTGCCGGGCCATGTCGACCAGCTCGAAGGTGCGGGCGGCCAGAGCTCGGGTGGCTTCCAACACCCGCTCCGGGGGACCCAGGTAGGCGAAGACCGAGCGGTGGTGGTCCGGATCCGAGGAGCGGTGGATGAGCCGCACGCCGTCCACCGAGCGGATCGACGCCTCCAGGGCATCGAGCACGCCGGCATCCCGGCCCTCGCTCACGTTGGGCACGCAGAGCAGGGCGGAGGTCACGTCAGGGCGGCCTCCACGACGGCCAGGATCTCGCCGCTCCGGATCACGGCCTCCAACGCCTCGATGTCGGGCGTGAGCTCCCGGTCCCGTTCGAGGGGCCGCACCGACTCGCGAATTCGCCGGTAGGCGGCCGCCGTCCCCCGGCCCAGCCGCCCGGGCCCGTCCTTCCGCAGCCAGATGGCCTGGCAGGCGGTCATCAGCTCGATCGCGACCACGTAGCGCACGTTGTCCACGATCTCGCTCGCGTGCCGGGCGGCGTTGGCCCCCATGCTCACGTGATCCTCCTGGTTCGCGCAGCTGGGGATCGAATCCACGCTGTCGGGGTGCGCCAGCGTCTTGTTGTCCGACACCAGCGCCGCCGCCGTGTACTGAGCGGCCATCATCCCGCTGTTCAGCCCTCGCTCCCGCACCAGCATGGCCGGCAGACCCGCGCTCAGCTCCGGCGTGAGAAGCCGGAAGATCCTCCGCTCGGCGATCCCGGCGATCTCGGCCGCCGCGATGCCCAGGAAATCCAGCCACAGGGCGGGACCCTCGCCGTGGAAGTTCCCCCCCGAGAGGGCCCGTGGTCCTTCGGGCAGGTCGGTGAAGATGAGCGGGTTGTCGGCGGCGGCGTTCAGGGATGCCTCGATCCGGCCACGGAGGAAGCGGAGCGTGTCTTCGACGGGCCCCAACACCTGGGGCACGCAGCGCAGGCTGTAGGCGTCCTGGACCTTGTCCCCGGCCGAATCGACCAGGCGGCTCCCGGACAGCAGGGCGCGGAGCCGCTCGGCCACGGCCACCTGGCCCCGCTGTCGGTTGGCCGCGTGGAGCGCGGGGTGGAACGCCGCGGTCAGGCCGAGCAGGGCCTCGAAGGAGAGCGCCGCCGCGATCTCGGCGTGGCGCAGGAGCCGCTCGGCATCGTGGAGGGCGAGCGCCGCGGTGGCCACCATCTGGGCCGTGCCGTTGGTGAGCGCGAGGCCCTCCTTCGCCTCGGTGCCGAGTCGCGGGATGCCGGCCCGCCGCATCGCCTCCGCGCCGCTCAGCAGCTCGTCGCCGTACCAGGCCTTCCCGCTATGGCCGTCGTCCTCCTCTCCAGGGCCCCGGGTGAGCACCACGGCGATGTGCGCCTGGGGGGCCAGGTCCCCGCTGGCCCCCAGGGAGCCCTTGGCCGGCACGTACGGGGTGACCTCCCGCTTGAGCATCTCGATCAGGCTCTCGACCAGGGCGGGCCGGATGCCCGAGCGCCCCTGCACGAGGGAGTTGGCGCGCACGAGCATCATCGCGCGGACCACGTCGCGCGGCAGGGAGGGGCCCACCCCGGTCACGCACTTGAGGATCACGTTCCGGGAGAGCTGACCGGCGCGCGCCGCATCGATCCGCTCGGTGGCCAGCGAGCCGAACCCCGTGTTCACCCCGTAGACGACGGCCGACCCCCCGCGGACCGTGTCCTCCACCCAGCTCCGGCTCGCCTCCATGCGCGCCCGGACGGCCCCGTCCAGGGGACGGACCGTCGCTCCGGCCCGCGCGACGGCCACGACCTCGCCGATCGTCAGCCGCTCGCCGTCGAGGGCGACCGCCTCCACGTCCCGCGACCCCGATGCCTCGGCTCCGCCCATCACCAACTCTCCGGGTCCGTCCACTCCCGCGGGGCCATACGGAATCCCACGTAGAAATCGCCGAAATCGGCGTACTCGGCGCTCGCCCGGTCGTAGCGCATCTCGGTCACGACGTTCTTGAAATCCAGCGGGTCCCTGGCGAACAGCGTGACTCCCCATTCCCAGTCGTCGAGGCCCACCGAGCCGGAGATCACCTGGGAGATGCGAAGGGCGTACCTTCGCCCCACGGCCCCGTGGTCGTGCATCATCCGGCTTCGCTCCTCGAGGGGCAACGTGTACCAGTTCTGGCCCGGACGCCGCCGCTTGTTCATGGGGTAGAAGCAGACGTAGGGCATGTCGTCCGGCTGCACGGGCCGCAGCCGCCCCTGTACGTAGGGAATCGCGCGCTGCTCCTCGAGCGCCGCGGCCAGGGCCTCGTCCCAGGCGTCCGGATCGTCCCCCCGGTCCTCGGCCTCGAGCCGCCTCGCCACGTCGACCGTCACCCCGTAGAGGCCGAGCTCCACCACCGAGAGGTAATCGAGGGCGAGCCCCAGGTGGTCCGCGAGGGCGGTGCGCTGGATCCGACGCTCGGCGGCGGACAGCCGCTCGAGCGAGCTCCGGAAGTGCAGGAAGAGGAAGTCCGCGCCCCCACCCACGAGGCGGTAGCAGCCCGTCCATCCGTCGTCGTCCGGCTCGCTCCATTCCCCCAGGAGGGTCGCGACCTCCTCGCCCGCCCGCGTTCGGTCGGCCGGGGAGAGGGCCCTCACCCCGGGTCGCCCGAGCCGAAACAGCTGGTGCAGGACGTACCAGCCCTCCAGCGTCGCCGGAGGGACCTCCCGGTCTCGCATCGCCGCGCCTCTCGTGGAGAAGAAGTCGAGAACGTCTACTGGTGACTCGGCCGGAAGCTGTCCGCGCGACGGGGGCGCGGCAAGCGGCGCCGCCCGCCGCGAGGCGCCAAACGCGAGGTGCCCGCCGCGAGGCGGTCTCCCGTGGTGCCCTCGACGGCCGCGAGGGCTACCTTGGAGATGGATCGCTGGGAGACGCACCGCATCCGCCCCGGGCCGGGGACGGGCACGCTCGCAGGAGGCCCCGTGAAGATCCGCGACATTCTCCAGAAGAAGGGACCGCAGGTCGTGACCACGAGCCCCGAACGGTCCGTCCTCGACGCCATGCGTACGCTGGTCGAGCACAACATCGGCTCCGTCGTCGTGATGGAGGGCGAGGAGATCCTGGGCATCCTCACGGAGCGGGATGTCCTGCGGCTCGGCTCCCGGGAGCCGGCGCTGCTGACCTCCACCCGCGTCCGGGACGCGATGACCACGGAGCTGGTGGTCGGAGTGCAGGACGACGACATCCACTACGTGATGGGCGTCATGACGCAGAACCGGATCCGGCACCTGCCGGTCGTGGAGTCGGGTCGGCTGACGGGGATCGTGTCGATCGGCGACCTGGTGAACGCCTGTCGCCGCGAGGCGGAGGTGGAGAACCGCTACCTGCGGGACTACATCCAGGGACGAGTGTACTGAGCGGCGAGGATCCGACCGACGGCCGGAGCCTCCCGGGCCCGGCTCCAGACTACCGCTCGAGCTCCGGGAAGCGGTACACGACGACGCCGGAGTGGGGCTCGTTGTCCACGTCCACGTATCCCTCGACGACCATCTCGCGGAGCACCTCCTCCACCTCCTTGAAGGAGAGGCCGGTGGCGGCCACGCCCTGCGTGACCGTCAGCTTCCCGCCCTGCTTCTCGGCCGTCGCCAGGAGCGCCTTCATCACTCGGCGCTCCTCGGGCTCGGCCGGCAGGGGCAGGGGCGGGACCGCCCAGCGATCGGCCAGGCGCGGGTGCGGAAGGTAGCCCTCCCGGACGTTCGACCCGTACACCAGCCGCCTCATGCGAAACAGGTCGATGAACTGGCCGATGCCGAACAGCCCCCACGTCAGGAGCCACAGGATGCCCGTGCCGTACTTGCCGAGATAGATGCGGTGCACGCCGCCCAGGCCGACGAAGATCAGGCACCACAGCGCGTAGCCTATGCTGTCCTTGTACATTCCCGGCACCTCGGCGGCCGTCGTATCGGGATGGACCGGGGGGCCGCTCCACCGGCCGGCGGCGACGCTGGCGCCCATCTCCCGGTTCCCCCGCGTGTCGTTCATCGTCTCCTCGTACGCAGCCGATGCGCCGCGGGTTTCCGGGTCCCCCGGACCGGCGCCGCGCGTCACACGGCCGCCCGGAAGAAGAGGATGTCCCCGTCCCGTACGACGTAATCCTTCCCCTCCGCGCGGACGAGGCCCCGGCCCCGCGCCTCCTTCATGGACCCGGCCTCGAGGAAGGTGCCGACATCGACCGTCTCGGCGCGGATGAATCCCCGCTCGAAATCGGTGTGCACGCGGCCGGCCGCCTCGGGCGCCGTGGCGCCGGCGCGCACGGTCCAGGCCCGCACCTCGTCGTCGCCGATGGTGAAGAACGTATGCAGGTCCAGCAGGTCGTAGCCGGCGCGGATCAGACGATC
>CAYMQZ010000068.1:11491-12603 GCA_964392705.1 uncultured Gemmatimonadota bacterium | reverse complement strand
GCGCCGGCGGCCAGCGCCTTCACGATGTCGCCGGAGTGCTTGATCCCGCCGTCGGCGATCACCGGCACCTCGTCGGCCGTCGCCTCGACGGCGTCCAGGATCGCCGTCACCTGCGGGATCCCCACCCCCGTCACGACCCGCGTCGTGCAGATGGAGCCGGGGCCCACGCCCACCTTCACGGCGTCGACCCCGCGCTCGACCAGGGCCGCCGCTCCCTCGGTGGTTCCCACGTTCCCGGCTACCAACTGCACGTCGGGCAGGGCCTCGCGCGCCCGGGCCACCGCCGCCAGCACGCTCTCGGCGTGGCCGTGCGCCGTGTCCACCACGATCACGTCGGCTCCCGCCCCGACCAGCTCGCGAGCCCGGTCGAGATCCACCCGGGACGCACCCACGGCGGCGCCCACCCGGAGCCGGCCGTGCTCGTCCTTCGACGCGTTCGGGTGTTGCCTGCGCTTGAAGATGTCCTTGACGGTGATGAGACCCCGGAGCTTCCCCTCCTCGTCCACCACCGGCAGCTTCTCGATCTTGTGCCGCCGGAGCATCTCCTCGGCGTCCCCGAGCGAGGTCCCGACCGGGGCCGTCACCAGCCCTTCCGAGGTCATCGCCTCGCGGATCGGGCGGTGCAGCTCCGTCTCGAACACCAGGTCCCGGTTCGTGATGATCCCGACCAGCCGGCCGTCCTCCTCCACGATCGGGACGCCGCTGATCGAGAACTCCGACATCAGCCGGGTCGCCTCGCGCAGCGTCGCGCCCGGCCCCAGCGTGATCGGGTTCAGGATCATCCCGCTCTCGGAGCGCTTCACCCGGTCTACCTGCGAGCACTGTGCCTCGACGGACATGTTCTTGTGGACGATCCCGATCCCGCCTTCCCGCGCGATGGCGATCGCCATCCGGTGCTCCGTGACCGTGTCCATCGCCGCCGAGACCAGCGGCACGGCGAGCCGGATATCCCTTGTGAGACGGGAAGATACGTCGACATCGGCCGGGTGGGTGCGGGCGCGCCGCGGCACGAGCAGGACGTCATCGAAGGTGAGGGCCTCACGGAACGAAGGGGGGTTCATGCGGTCGGGGATCCCGGCTCGGGGAGCGGCTCGTCGGAAAAAGGTGTCGCA
>CAYMQZ010000068.1:0-11391 GCA_964392705.1 uncultured Gemmatimonadota bacterium | reverse complement strand
GCGGCCCGTTCGGCGGCGCCGGCCGGCTCGGGCTCGGCGGCCCGCTCGGTCTCGGCCCTGGGCGCGGCGTCCGCCATCCGCTCGCCCTCCGGTTCCGGCGCGCGCTCGACCGTCACTCGACCACCACCTCCCGCTCGCGGGGCGGCTCATCCTCCTCGCGGAGCGGCGGCTCGGGCCGCCCCTGCTCGATCTCCGCCAGGAACTCCCGCCCCGCCTCGCGGAACGCCTCCAGCACGCGGTCGGTGGTGCCCAGGACCTTCATCGTCTCCCGCAGCGCCGAGGCCGGGAGCCGGGTCCTGCGCATCCGCCGCTGGAAGAGCTCGGCGAAGCGCTGGAAGTTGGTGGCGTCCGGGCCCTCCCCGGTCCCGTACTCCGACTCCAGGAACTCGAGGTAGTCCAGGACCTGATAGGCCTTGTCCTCGGGCAGGTTCTGCACCTTCCGCCAGATCTGCTTCTTCAGGATCTCGTTCATAGCTCCTCCCTGAACCCGCGCCGACGTCGCGGCGGCCCGGTCACGATCCGGGTCGCCCGCCCCACGCGGAGGAATAGCCGCTCTCGTCCGCACCGGGCTGCAAGAGCCCTGCCGGGCGCATCCCACTCATCCTAACCGTTCGTGCGCGAGCGGGGAAAGTTTCAGGCGACCGCGGGGAGCCCGGGGGCGAAGAATCGTCCGCGCTCTTGACGGCCGGCCGACCGCGCGCGACCATAGCTCGTTCCTGCCACCATCTTCAGCTTCCCAATAGGAGGGTTCTCCATGCGCAGTCTGCTCGCCGCCGCGCTCTTCTCCACCCTCGCCCTGGCCACCCCCCTCACTCTGCTGGCGCAGGAGGAGGAAGAGGAGGGTCCGGGGTCGCGGGTGGTCACCGTCACCACCTTCCAGGTGCCCTTCGCCGACCGGCCCCAGGTCATCCCCTGGATGCTCGAGTACTTCGTCCCCGGCACCCAGCTGAACCCGAACGTGATCGGGTTCCGGATCCTGTTCCACAACTGGGGAAGCGACGCGTCGCAAGTGATCATGGTCTCGGAATACGAGGACTTCTCCGACATCGAGGCCGACTGCGGACAGCCGTGCGACGATTATTTCGACGAGCACCCGGCCCCGGAAGAGGGCGAGGAGGGGTACGAGGAATACCAGGCAGGGCAGGAGCTGTTCGACAAGTACTACTCTCACCACAGCGACGAGATCTACTCCTCGCCGATGGGGGTCGCGAAAGTGGAGGGCGAGATGGTGGGGACCGTGGGTCCCCCGCCGGAGGAGCCGGAGGAAGACGAGGGTAACTGACGCACGGCCGGCGGCCATCGTCGGGAAGCCCGACCAAAGCCCTACAGCCGCGCTAGCCAGGTCAGCTTCACCACCAGCCCGCGGCTGCGGAAGTCCCAGGGCGAGTCGCCGGAGCCCCGCTCCTCGTCGAGCACGAGGAACAGGTCGCTGCCCGGACGGTGGATCAGGTTGACCCGCAGGTTGGCGGAGATCCGTCGCTCGAGACTGTTGTACTGAAGCCGCGCGGTCGCCGTGAGGTCGGTACTGAACGCGAGGCCGAGCCGGACCGACGTGATGTCGGCCGTGAACTCGCCGCCCGGCACCTCGACGTCGTTGTGGGTGTGTTCGGCCGCGAGCTGCACGTGCGGGCTCGGGTCGACCCGGGCCGTGCCGCCAACCCTGACCAGCGTCCCCTCGAAGAACCGCTCCACGCTGGCCTCCGCCTCCAGGGACAGCGCCCGGTTCGTGCTGGTCCCGCCGTCGACCTCGAGCCTCCACGTCTCGTAATCGCCCGCCGGCACGAAGACGTCGTCGGTCAGCGGGAAGCCTTCGTCGAGCCGGGTGAACCCACGCGAACCCGAGAGCCGGAACTGCTCGCCCGAGTTCCAGGACGGCTGGGCCTCGCCCTGGACCTCCCAGTCCTGGAGCCGTCCGTCGGAGCGGACGATGTGGAGCCCCTGGAAGCGGAAATCGATCTTGCGGAGCGCCAGCGCCGGTGGCCGGGGCGTGAGCCGCAGGAAGACGTTCGAGCGCCGGATGTCGGTGCGGGTGATGAAGCCCATGCCGGCGTTCGCCTCCGGTCCGATGAACAGGTGCTGGGCGAAGAAGCCGGCCCGATCGCCCGTGTAGTCCAGGTTCACCATGAAGGCCGCGTCGTCGCCCCCTTCCCCCGCGGTGGCCGTCCCGGCCAGGAAGCCCCGCAGGTTGACGGTGGCCGTGGGCCAGAGGGAGAAGTCGAGGCCGCCCGCCGTGTTCGAGCCTCCCTCGCCGCGCCGGAGGTCGGTGAGCATGGCGCCGACGACGTGCCGGGCGCCCACGTCGCGCTTCACGCGGAGGACCGCATGGTTCGCCGCCGGCTCGCCCGCCGCCCCGTCCGTGACCGCATCCAGGAACCCCACGGTCTGCCGGCCGGCGCGTCCCGTGAGCCGTGCGCCGCCCAGGATGGGGACTTCCTCCCCCTCGGCGATGCCGATCCGGCGGGAGAAGAAGAGGAGGAACGCGGGAGGCCCGCCGAACCCGCGGTGGCCGAACTCGAAGATCCCCGCGTTCTCGAGGAAGAAGTCCCGCTTCTCCGGGAAGAAGAGGCTGAACCGGGTCAGGTTCACCTGCTCGTCGTCCACCTCGACCTGGGCGAAGTCGGGGTTGGCCGTAAGGTCGAGCACCAGCCCCGGCCGCAGCTCGTACTTGAGGTCGATCCCCGCCTCCAGCCGGGGATCGGTGGTGGGGGCGGGGGCCGACGCGGCGTCCCCGGCGCCGGCCGAGCCGGCGGCGGCCGACGTGTCCACCGGCGGCTCCAGCTCGCGGGTGAGCCCGGAGAGGGCGTACGGCTTCACCTCCAGGTTGAGGCCCGCGCGCGGGAGCTCGGTCAGCCCCTCCAGGTGCCCCGCCCGGCTCACCCGCGCGAATCCCTCGTTGTCGCGCGACCAGGAGGTCCAGAGCGCCTCCTCGTTCTTCCGGCGAATGACCCGGAAGACGTTGAAGCCCCAGGGCTCGCCCGAGGCCGACGTCGGGTAGCGCAGCGTGCGGAACGGGATCTCGAACTCGGCGCTCCAGCCACGGTCCGTCCGCGCCGCCGCCACGCGCCAGATTCCCCGCCAGTCGTCGTTGATCTCCTGACCCTCGTCGGTGATCAGCGCGTCGTACTTGGCGCCGTTCGGGTTCGTGGCGAACACCACGCCGTTCCGGTGATCGTGGAACGGGTCGAACAGGATCGCGATCCCGTCGTCGCCCGCGAAGCCGAAACCGAAGCCGAAGCTCCCCTGCATGACGCGGTTCCGCTGCAGGATGCGGGCGATGATCCTCCCGGGCTCGCGGTCGTGGGCCACGACCCCGACGTACACGGCGCGCGCATCGTACAGCACCCGGACCTCCGTCCGCTCGGTCGCGGGGGCGCCCTCCTCCGGCTCCCGCTGGCGGAAGCCGCCCGCCGCCGGCGCGGCGGCCCAGGCCGGCTCCGTGAGGAGGCCATCGAGCCGGATGCCACCGGTGGCCTCGGCGTCGAGGCGGTGGGCGCGGAGCGAGGGGCGCCCGCCCGCCGTATCGGCGACGGTCCCGGCGTCGGTCGCCGCCCGGGGCGGAGCCGGCGGCTCCTCCTCCTGGGCCCCGGCGGAGAGGGGGAAGAGGAGCAGGATCGCGCCCGCGAGGACGGAGGACGGGGGACGCATCGCGCCGGCGAGGACGAGGGTCAGGTGCCGCAACGCGCCGGCGAGGACCGGGGACAGGGGCCGCGCCGTGCCGGCGGCCACGAGAGACGGGTGCGGGCCGGTCGCGCTCAGACCCCGAGGGCCTCCGCGGCCAGCCGCGTGCCCTCGACGCGCGCCCGGTCCGTCAGCTCCTCGCGCGAGATCTCGCCCTCGCGGAACTCGCCGAACGCCTCCATGAGCTCCGGCGGACGCGGAATGCTGCCGATCGGTTCGGTGGGCAGGGGCATGACGCGTCATCGTATCGGTGCCGACGCCCCGCCGGCAAGCTGGCGGCGCCCGGCAAGCAGGGCGTCCGCGATTGACAGCCCTTCGCGCGAGCGACCAGTTTGCGCGATGGCGCATCGACCCGATCCCGAGGAGGCCCGCCCCATGATCCACCGTCCGCTGCGTCCCCTGGAGCCGACCGCCGCCGCGGTGGAGCTCTACGACCGCTGGCTGGACGAGCTGGACGAGCGGCTCTCCGACCCCGCCTGCGACCGGAACGCGCTGTGCCTCGAGGTGCTGAGGGAGATCTTCTACCCCGCCCTGCCGGCCGACGAAGCCGATCCGGCCAACCCCGACCTCCCGGCGGCCACCCGCGCCTCGCTGGCGAACCTCGACCCCCGCAACGTGACGGTGGAGCCCGAATACTACCACGAGATCGACGAAGAGAAGTTCTACGAGCGGAAGCCGCTCATCTGGCTGTGGCAGATGTTCGACCGCTCGCCGCTCGGCGGGAACGTGCACCTCGGGGTCCGGTTCCGGCGGCTCCTCGCGCCCCACGTCTTCAAGCGGGTCGGGAAGAACTTCAAGTGCTTCCACTTCGTCGAGGTCTCCTTCGGCTACAACCTCGAGGTCGGGGACCACTGCGTCGTGCACCGCAACGTCCTGCTGGACGACCGGGGCGGGATCGTGCTAGGGAACCACGTCTCCATCTCCGACTACGCCGCCGTCTTCAGCCACACGCACTCGATCAACGACATCGCCGACGTGACGAACGCGAAGACGGTGCTCGAGGACAACGTCCGGATCACGTACGGCGCCACCGTGCTGGCGGGGGTGCACGTCGGGGAGCAGGGGATGGTGGGGGCGAAGGCGTTGGCCACCCGCGACGTGCGGCCCTACCACGTGAACGTCGGCATCCCCGCCAAGTCAGTGCGGGTGAAGGACATCGCGCCACGGGAGGTACGGCGGCATACGGCGGTGGACGGGGGGGAGTAGAGCCGGCCGCGTCGTGCACTGCGGCACCCATGCCAGGAGCCGGGCCCCTGCTTTCCTCTCCCCTCCTCCCGCGGCGCCTCAGAACTGCCGCTCGAGGTCCCCCTTCGGGCGCTCCCCGCGGTCGGCCCAGTAGCCTCCGCCCTCCGTCGGAGGATGGCGCAGCGGGTCCCCCCCGATGGCGCGGCGCAGGAATCCGATGGGCGTGATCAGGAGGAAGTAGATCAGGCTCAGCAGGACGGGCGTCGTCACCCTGGAGATCGCCAGGGCCAGCCCCATCCACAGCCGGTAGATCGGCCCCAGCCGCGCCGGGATCGCCAGGCCCCCGAAGAGGAGACCGGCCCCGAGAGCGGCCACGATGGCCGCCGCGACGCCGTGGGCACGCCACAACAGGAGGCCGCCGAGGGCGATGAAGGCACCCCCCACGGCGAGGCCGAACCTCCGGCCCTCGGAGACCGTGAAGCTCGGCCTTCGCCGGCCGGCCGCCTCCTCGGCCAAGGCCACGCCGGCGACGGCCCTCAGTCCGGCTCGATCGTCGCCTTCCAATCCTCCTCCTCGGGCCACTCGGGCTGGTCCCGCTTGTCGAGCAGGAACGGCCACAGGACCAGGATGTCCATATCGGTGCGCATGAAGCACGCGTAGGCGTCCGCCGGCGTGCACACGATCGGCTCGCCCCGGACGTTGAACGACGTGTTCACCAGGACTCCGCAGCCCGTTTTCCGCTCGAAGGCCCGGATCAGGTCGTAGTAGTTCGGGTTGTCCTCTCGGCTGACGGTCTGGATCCGGGCCGTCGCGTCCACGTGGGTCACGGCGGGGATGTCCGAGCGGGGCACGCTCATCCGCTCGAGGCCGTGGAGGCCCTCCGGGTCCGCCCCGGGCTCGAGGAGACGCTCCCGCTTCACGTCCGCCACCAACAGCATGTAGGGGGAGGGACGGTCCAGCTCGAAATAATCGTCCAGCCGCTCCACGAGGACGGACGGGGCGAAGGGACGGAAGCTCTCCCGATGCTTGATCTTCAGGTTCAGCACCCGCTGCATCTCCGGGCTTCTCGGATCGCCGAGGATGCTCCGTGCGCCGAGGGCCCGCGGCCCGAACTCCATGCGGCCGTCGAACCAGCCCACGACGCTCTGGGAGACCAGCAGGTCCGCCGTCCGTTCCAGGAGCTCGTCCCGTTCCAGCGGCTCGTAGGCGGCGCCCACCGAATCCAGGTGGGCCCGGATCTCCTCCGTCGAGAAGGCGGGGCCCAGGTACGCGCCCTTCATCCGGTCTCGACCGACCTCGACTTCCCGCTCCTGCTCCAGGTGCCGGTGCCAGATGAGCTGCGCCACCCCGAGGGCGCCGCCCGCATCCCCGGCCGCGGGCTGGATCCAGATGTCCTCGAAGGGGCCTTCGCGCAGGATGCGGCCGTTCCCCACGCAGTTGAGCGCCACGCCGCCCGCCAGGCACAGTCGGTCGAGGCCCGTCTCGCGGTACGCCGTACGCGCCATCCGGAGCATCACCTCCTCGCACACGGCCTGGACGGAACGGGCCAGGTCCATCTCCCGCCGGGTGAGCTCCGATTCCGGACGCCGGGGTGGCCCCCCGAACAGCCGATCGAATGCCGGCCCGGTCATCGTGAGACCGGTCAGGTAGTCGAAGTACTCCTGGTTCAGGGTGAAGGACCCGTCCTCCTTCAGGTCCATCACCTCCTCCAGAATGACGTCCACGTACCGCGGCTCTCCGTACGGCGCCAGCCCCATCACCTTGTATTCGCCCGAGTTCACCTTGAACCCGGCGTGATAGGTGAACGCCGAGTAGAGCAATCCCAGCGAGTCGGGCCAGCGGAGCTCCTTGCGGATCTCGATGTCCCGGCCACGGCCCACCCCGATCGACGCCGTCGCCCACTCGCCGACTCCGTCCATGGTGAGGATCGCGGCCTCTCCGAAGGGCGAGGGAAAGAAGGCGCTCGCCGCGTGGGACTCGTGGTGCTCCGCGTACAGGATCCGCCCCTCATAGTCGAGCGCCTCGCGCAGCCCCCGGTCCGTGTACAGCTTCTCCTTGATCCACAGGGGCCCGGCCTTGAGGAACGAGACCAGCCCGCGCGGCGCCACGCCCAGGTAGGTCTCCAGGATCCGTTCGAACTTGAGGAGCGGCTTGTCGTAGAACCCGACCGCCTCCAGGTCGTCGGGCCGAATGCCGGCTTCGTCGAGGCAGTACTCCACCGCGCGCGCCGGAAAGCCGGCGTCCCCCTTCCGGCGCGTGAAGCGCTCCTCCTCGGCGGCCGCCACGATCTCGCCGTCGGCCAGGAGGGCGGACGCGCTGTCGTGGTAGAACGCCGATATGCCCAGGACGTAGCGGGGGCCGTGCACCTCTCCTCTTCGCTCCGCTCGATACCGGTCTCTCGTCCGCCTCGCCGGCGACGCGCGGGCGGTGGGCGACGGGGCACATACTTCGGGGACGGTGGTCAGCGCCGAAAGAGCCCCTCCCGCGCCTCACGCGCCGTGGCCAGGGCTCGCACGAGATCCTCCGGGACCCGGCCGGCGCTCCGGATCTCCGTCTCAGCCGCCTCCAGGGGGTCGGCGAGCCGCTCCACCCACCGGTCCAGCTCCTCCCGATACGCCCGGACCGCCTCCTCCAGGCGCTCGCGGTTCGTGGCCAGGATCGCGGCCATGACCGCGGGATCGCTGGCCGCGAGGCGCGTCATGTCCCGGAGGCCCGGTCCCGCGAGGGAGCGCAGGGTCGCCTCGTGGGCGTCGTCGTCCGCCCGCAGAGCCAGCGCCCCGGCCAGCAGATAGGGCAGGTGACTGGTGACGGCCACCACGCGATCGTGCTCCTCGGCCTCCACGAAGAGGGCGCGGGCACCCGACGTCTCCGCGATCGCCGTGGCCACGGCCCGGGCGCGCGGCCCCGTCCGCTCCGTCTCGACCAGCGCCCAGGCCGAATCGTAGAACAGGTCGGGTCGGGCCGCCCCGATGCCGCTCAGCTCGGAGCCGGCCATGGGATGGGTGCCGATCGCCTGGACGCCCTCGGGAAGCCGGTCCATGGCGGCGACGATCGCCGCCTTGGTGCTGCCGACGTCCAGGACCACCGCGCCGCGCCTCAGGTTCGGCCCTCGCTCCCGCAGCCAGGCCAGGATCCCCTCCACGGGCATGGCGAGCAGCACCGTGTCGACCCGGTCCAGGAAGGCTTCCGGTCGGGCGGTCGCGTCGGAGACCGCGCCGGCCGCGCGGGCCCGCTCGAGCGCCCGGGGATCCACGTCCTGGCCCAGGATCTCGGCGAAGCGGCCGCTGCGCCGAAGGGCCATCGCGATCGACCCGCCGATCAGCCCCAGGCCGCACACGAGCAACGGTCCGAACTCGGCGGCGGTCGCCGGCGTCGGCGCTTCCCCCGGACGCGCCGCGCCGGGAAGGGAGGCTTCCGGCTCCGCCAGGTCGGGCCGCATGGCGGCCGCCTCTCCCAGGTACACGTGGTGGGCCGGGCCCTGGACATCGGCGTGCAGGAGCACCCGGACCATCCGGTCCATCGCCCCGGGCACGGGCGTCTCCTGGGCGCCGAGCATCGGGACGTCGGTCCAGCCCATGGAGCGCGCGGCGTAGGCGGGGAAGTCGGCGGTCAGGTCGGGGGTCATGGTGAAGAACGCCGAGACCAGCCGCTCCGGCGCGAGCCCGTTCCGCTCCACCATCTCGCGCAGCAGGCGCTGCGTCTCGTGGTAGATGGCCTCCCGGTCGTTGCGCGCCACGCGCACGGCGCCTCGAATCGCGATCATACCATCCCTCCGTGGGCAGGGTCGACAAAGGCGTCGACACAAAAAAAGCCCCCGATCGCTCGGGAGCCGTGCGCCGTCCGCTCGTCCGAAAAGAGCTACCGGGACACGGACGCCTCCCGACCCCCGCCGGAGGGGGGGTACGCGTAGGCCTCTCCGTACCGTCGCGCGCCCGTCTCGAACATGGACATACAGGCTACACGGCGCCTCGCCGCGTTGTCAACGCGAGGGAGACGGGGATAACGTGGAGCGAATCGGGGGGACGAACGACACACCACCGCGACCCAGGGGGAGCGGCGAAGGCGATCTGGAGGCGCGTCGGATGGAGGATCGATCGATGGCGCATGAAGCGCCTTCGATCCTCCCGACGGCTCCGCGAGGCGGTCCAGGAAGCCGAAACGATCACCTTCATCTGTTACGGCAACATCATCCGCAGCGCCTACGCGGAGGCCCTGCTCGAGTCGCGAACGGGTGATCGCGGCCGGCTCGAGGTTCGATCCGCCGGCGTGGCGGCGATGGCCGGTCGACCGGCCGATCCCCGGGCCGTGAAGGTGGCCCACGAGAGGGGAATCGACCTGCGAGAGCACCGCGCGACGAGCATCGGGGCGCTCCCGCCCGCACGTAGCGAGCTCGTGCTCGCGATGGAGGCCAGGCACCTCCCCTCCTGCAGGGAGCGGGCAGCCGCATCGGCCCGGGTCTTTCTCCTGGGCTGCTTGAAGCCGACGGGGGACGTGGAGATCGGCGATCCGTACGCCGCGGAAGAGATGGCGGAGATCCGATCCTGCTTCGACCAGATCGAGCTGGCGGTCGCCGAGCTGGCTCGGCTCCGGCTGGAGCGAAGACCCGCCTCCGCGGCGGGAGGCCGATAGTGGATCGACCCGAGCCACCCGTGGGGGGAGGAACGGGTCGCGTGGTGAGGCGCGCCCTCGTCACGGGCGGCGCCGTCCGCGTGGGGCGCGTGATCGCCCTCGCCCTCGGGCGGGCGGGCTGGGACGTGGCCGTCCACTTCCATACCTCCGACGAGGCCGCCGAAGAAACGGTGGGCGAGCTCCGCGAGATGGGGCGCCGGTCGGTCGCCCTCGGGGCGAATCTCGCCCGACCCGAGGAGATCCGCTCGCTCTTCGACCGGCTGGGTCGGGAAGCCCACGGTTGGTCCGAGCTCGGCCTGCTGGTGAACAACGCCGCGGTGTTTCCCCGGGGGCGGCCCGAAGAGGTGACGCCCGAGGCGTGGGACCGGGCCTTCGCCGTCAACCTGCGGGCGCCTTTCTTCTGCGCCGTCGAGGCCCGGCGGCTCATGGCGGGCGGCGCCTCGATCGTGAACATCGCCGACGTGGCGGCCTTCCAGGCGTGGCCCTCCCACGTCCCCTACGCCGCGACGAAGGCTGGCCTCGTGAGCCTCACGCGGGGGCTGGCGCGGGCCTGGGCCCCGGCCGTGCGCGTGAACGCGGTGGCGCCGGGCACCGTGCTGCTCCCCGAAGGGGAAGAGGAGGACGAGGCCGCCGCGCGGACGGCCCTGGGCCGGGTGGGAAGCCCCGAGGATGTGGCCCGGGCGGTGCTGTACCTGGCGGAGGCGGCCTACGTGACCGGAGAGGTCGTGCGCGTGGACGGCGGCGGCCACCTGTTGCGGTCGAGCGGGGCATAGGCCCGTCTCCCGCCCGGCGGCGGACCCGTCCGTCGCCAGCCCGAGCCGGCGAGCCGACCGTCAGTCCACGAGCGGGAACGGCAGGTCGACGCTGAAGCGGGTCCCCACCCCGGCCCGGCTGTCCACCGTGATCGTGCCCCCGGCCGCCCGCACCAATCGCGAGCTGATCGCCAGCCCGAGCCCGTGGGTCCATCCCCGGATCCGACCCGCCCCGTACGGGTCCGCGTCCTCGCTCAGCAGACGCCGCAGCCGCTCCGGGTCCTCCCCCTCTCCGTCGTCCCGAACCTCCGCGCGCAGCCACCCCTCCCGGGGGCCGGTGACGTGGACCTCCACGTGGCCCTCATCGCCCGCCGCCTGAATCGCGTTCGTCACCAGATTGATGAGCACGCGGGAGAGGAGCTGCCGATCCCCCGTGCGGGGCCCCACCGTCTCCACGTGGAAGCGGAGTGTGGCGCCCCGGTGCGCCGCCAGAGGGCCCAGAAGGCTTTTCAGGTCGCTCAGCACCGCGTCCACGGTGAAGGCGGCCCGGGTGACCGCGATCTCGAGGCCCTCGCCGAGGCGCGAGGCGTCGATGAGATCGTTCACCAGCCCCACCAGCGTGACGGCGGCCGTGTAGAGGACGCCAACCTGGCGACGCTGGACCTCGTTCAGCTCGCCGCTGTGCTCGCTCATCAGCGTGTCCGCCAGGAAGAGCACCGAGTTGAGGGGCGAGCGCAGATCGTGGGAGACGTCTCGCAGGAGGGTGCGGCTGTCGGAGAGGCATCGGCCGACCTCGCGCAGGGTCAGCGCTCGAGCCTCGCGGTCCAGCCGCCCGTGGAGGATTCGCACCTGACCCGGCGAGGCGCCGTTCCCGGCGGCGCGGAGGATCGTCTCCCGGAGCCGCTCGATCACGTCCCACGCCACCTCGAGCGGCGGGGGCCGCTCCACGCCCGCACCACCACCGGCCTCGGCGTCGTCCAGGAAGAGCCGTCTTCCCAGGCGCTCCAAGAGGGACCGGCCGGCCTCCGGCACCGCCTCCAGCGCGTCCTCCAGGCTCCACCAGGCGGGAGTGCGGTCCGGGCTCCCCGCCCCCTCGTCGTGAAGCCGGAGGTGCCGCCTGCGTGCCGATTCCTCCATCGCCTCCCCC
>CAYMQZ010000067.1:0-12769 GCA_964392705.1 uncultured Gemmatimonadota bacterium | reverse complement strand
GCCCGGGGCCGAAGCCGAGGAAGCCCCGAAGGCCGAAGCCGAACCGTCCGAGCCCGGAGAGATGGAGGACGAGGACGAGCAGGCGGAGGACGAGGAGAAGGACGGGTAGCGCCCGTCCCGTGCCGGCCGAGATCGTGAAGCGGTACGCCACCCCGACGGAAGGCCCGGCGCTCCGGCCGGGCCTTTTTTTCGTGCCGCGGCAGTGTCTTCCGCTGCTCGCCGCACTCCTTCTGGCGGCGTGCGCGGGACGCGAGGCCGAGGTGCCGGGCCCGAGTCCGGACGCGCGGGATGTGGACGCCCGCGAGGCCACGGCGGCCCTGAGGGCCGCGGAGCAGCTCCACGAAGACGGGCGTCACGCGGAGGCGGCCCTCCGGGCCGATTCGCTCTTCCGCGCCTGGCTCGGCCAGGCCTCGCTCCGGTCGCTGGCGAACCGGGCCCTGTGGCTCGAGGGACGGGCCCGGGAGGCTTCGGGCGACCTCGCGGAGGCCAGGAGCGCCCTGGAGACGCTGCTGGAGCGCGCCGAGGCCGGACCGATCCGTCGGGAGGCCGTCGCGCGACTCGCGGGGATCCTGGGCGCGACCGGCGAGCCACGGCGCCTCGTCGAGCTCATCCTCGGTGAAGGGGAAGGGGTCGACGAGGAGGGGCTCTCGCTGGTGCGGGAGGCGGCGCTGCAGCTGCCGCTCGGGGACCTCGAGGGTCTGGCCGCGCGGCACCCTCTCGGGGAGGCGCGGGCCGCGGCGGCCCTGCACGCCGAGTTGGCCCGGGCCCTGGCCCTCGAGGGTCGTCTCGACTCGGCTCGCCGGGTCGCCTCGCGCGTCGCGCGCGTGGCCGAGCCCGGGACCGAGGAGGCCGAGGCGGCAGCCGTCCTGGCCCGACTGGAGCGCGGCGGCATCGAGCGCGCCAGGATCGGCGTCGTTCTCCCGCTAACGGGCCGCTTCTCGGCGATCGGCCAGCTGCTGCGGGAGGGCGTGGAGCTGGGCCTCGAGGAGTACCGCCGCAGCGCGGGGGCCGGGATCGAGGTGGAGCTGATCGTGGAGGATGACCGCTCCTCGCCCGAGCGGGCGGTCGAGCTGGTCGAGCGACTGGCCGACGCCGGGGCCCTGGCGGTCCTCGGCCCCGTGCGCTCCGAGCCGTTCGCGGCCGCCGCCCGAGCCCGAACCAACTCGAGGCTCCTCATGCTCAGCCCCACGGCGACGGAGCCGCTCTCCGCCCCGGCCGCCTACACGCTGTGGGCGCGCGAGCGGCGAGAGCGCGCGGTGGCCCGGGACGTGGGCGCCTGGATCGTCGGCGAGCTGGGGCTGCGCCGGACCGCCGTGCTCTACCCGCTCACCCCCGGCGGGTCCGCGGCCGCCGAGGGCTTCCGCGAAGGAGTGGCGGCGAACGGAGGAGAGGTGGTCGCGGCTCAGGGTTACCACCCGGACTCCACGACGTTCGCCGGCCCGATCGCCGAGGTGGCGGTCGCGCAGCCCGACGCCGTGTTCGTCGCGGCTCGCTCGATCCGCGACGTGCTACAGATCGCGCCCCAGTTGCCGTATTTCGGGTTGGACCGGCAGGTGATCGCCGGCGGGGAGACCTGGGCCGAGCCGGCCGTGGTCCGGCGACTGGATCGGTTCGCGGCCGACCACCGTCTCGTGGGCGTGCACACCGACCGAACCGATGACGGTGGGTCGTGGACGCGGTTCCGGGACATGTACGAGCGGAGATACCGTAAAGCTCTGCATGACAATATACTGCCTGCACTGGGCTACGATGCTTTCAAGCTGACGATGGCCGCCGTGGAGCGGGCCGGGCTGCCCCTGCCGGGGGCGGTCTCGCGGGCGGCAGGCGGCCTCGGCGATATCGAGGGCGTCACGGGCATCCTGCGGCCGGTGCCGGAGAGCTCGACGGTGGATCGGCGCACCCGGATCCGCATGCTGGTGGATGGCCGCCTGGTGCCCGCGAACCGGGGCGAGCTGCTGGCCTGGCTGGATCGCGCCCGGTTCCGGACGGATTCGATCGCCGCGGCGCGGGCGGACTCGATCGCCCGGGCGCGCCGCGGCGAAGAGCCACCGCGGTAGAAGCCCAGGAGCCCCCGATGACGATGAGGGAGAAGCTTCGGGACCTCGAGGAGCGCCGTCGGCGGACGGAGGAGGGGGGCGGCCCGGAGCGGCTGGCGCGGCAGCATGAGAAGGGGAAGCTGTCGGCGCGCGAGCGACTCGACCTGCTTCTCGATGCGGGCAGCTTCGTCGAGCTGGACCGGTTCGTCGAGCACCGGTGCACGGATTTCGGGCTCGAGGAGCGCAGGATCCCGGGCGACGGCGTCGTGACCGGATACGGGACGATCGACGGGAGGACGGTCTTCGTCTTCAGCCAGGACTTCACCGTCTTCGGGGGTTCCCTGTCCGAGGCCCACGCGGAGAAGATCTGCAAGGTGATGGACCTGGCCCTGAAGACGGGGGCTCCGGTGGTCGGACTCAACGACTCGGGGGGCGCTCGCATCCAGGAGGGCGTGGCCTCGCTGGGAGGTTACGCCGAGATCTTCCTCCGCAACACGCTGGCTTCCGGCGTCGTGCCCCAGATCAGCGCCATCCTCGGCCCCTGCGCTGGAGGCGCCGTGTACTCGCCGGCGATCACCGACTTCACCTTCGTGGTGGACGGCGTGAGCCAGATGTTCGTGACGGGCCCGGACGTGGTGAAGACGGTCACCCACGAGGAGGTGTCGTTCGAGGAGCTGGGGGGCGCATCGGTCCACGCCTCGAGGTCGGGAGTGGCGCACTTCCGGAGCGCCTCGGAGACGGAGGCGCTCGCCGGGATCCGGACCCTGCTCGGATATCTGCCGTCGAACAACGCGGAGCTCCCGCCGGAGCGCGCGACCGACGATCCGGAGGACCGCGCGTCGGAGGCGCTGCTCGAGATCGTGCCCGACGAGCCGAAGCTGCCGTACGACATGCGCGAAGTCATCCGGCACGTCGTGGACGACGGGGAGTTCCTGGAGGTGCAGACGGAGTTCGCCGGGAACCTGGTCGTGGGGTTCGCGGGCCTGGGCGGCCGGACCGTCGGGGTGGTGGCCAACCAGCCCGCCGTGCTCGCGGGCGTGCTCGACATCGAGGCGAGCGTGAAGGGCGCGAGATTCGTGCGCTGCTGCGACGCGTTCAACGTTCCGCTGGTGACCTTCGAGGACGTGCCCGGCTTCATGCCGGGACTCGAGCAGGAGCACGGCGGCATCATCCGTCACGGAGCCAAGCTGCTGTACGCCTACTGCGAGTCCACCGTGCCGAAGCTCACCGTGATCACCCGGAAAGCCTACGGGGGCGCCTACGACGTGATGTCCTCCAAGCACATTCGCGGCGACCTGAACCTCGCGTGGCCGACGGCCGAGATCGCGGTCATGGGACCGAAGGGCGCCGTCGAGATCCTCTACCGCAAGGAGATCGCCGGGGCCGAGGACCCGGAGGCCCGGAAAGCGGAGCTCGAGGCCGGGTTCCGGGACAGGTTCGCGCACCCCTATCTGGCCGCCGCGCGCGGCTTCGTGGACGACGTGATCGATCCGCGCGAGACCCGCGCGCGGCTCATCTCGGGCCTCCGGACCCTGGGCGAGAAGCGGGACCGGAATCCCCCGAAGAAGCACGGCAACATCCCCCTGTAGGCTCCATGTTCGGCAAGCTGCTGGTCGCGAACCGGGGCGAGATCGCGGTGCGGATCCTCCGGGCCTGTCGGGAGCTCGGGATCGGGACCGTGGCGGTGTATTCGGAGCCCGACCGTCTCTCGCCCCACGTCTTCCTGGCCGACGAGGCCGTCCCGATCGGTCCGGCCGCCGCCGCGCGCAGCTACCTGAACGTCGAACGCCTGCTCGAAGCGGCCAGACGCACGGGCGCGGAGGCGGTGCACCCCGGCTACGGCTTCCTGGCAGAGAACTCGGACTTCGCCAGGGCGGTCGAGGAGGCGGGGCTCGCCTTCGTGGGACCCCCCGTGTCGGCGATCGAGGCGATGGGGGACAAGACGACGGCCCGCAGGCGGATGCGCGAGGCCGGGGTGCCGGTCATTCCCGGTTCCGAGGAGGCGACCGCGAACGTGAAGGCCGCCCTCGGCAGCGCCGGGGAGATCGGGTTTCCCGTGATGCTGAAGGCGGCGGCGGGCGGGGGCGGGAAGGGGATGCGGGTGGCCACTGACGTCGAAGAGCTGCGAGCCGCCTACCCGCGGGCCGAGAGCGAGGCGCGGCAGTCGTTCGGGGACGGACGCCTCTACCTCGAGCGATTCCTGGACGGGCCCCGTCACATCGAGATGCAGGTCCTGGCCGATGCGCACGGTGCCTGCGTGCACCTGGGGGAGCGCGAGTGCTCCATCCAGCGGCGCCACCAGAAGCTGGTCGAGGAAGCGCCCTCGCCGGCGATCGATCCGGAGACCCGGTCGCGCATGGGCGACGTCGCCGTGCGGGCGGCGGAGGCCGTGGACTACCGGGGCGCGGGAACGGTCGAGTTCCTGTACCGGGACGGCGAGTTCTTCTTCCTCGAGATGAACACCCGGATCCAGGTGGAGCATCCCGTGACCGAGATGGTGACGGGGATCGACCTCGTCCGCGAGCAGCTGCGAGTGGCCGCGGGCGAGCCGCTGGGGTGGGAGCCGGACCCCGCCTGGCCTCGCGGGCACGCGATCGAGTGCCGCATCAGCGCGGAGGACCCGGGCGCCGGTTTCCTTCCCACCGGGGGCCGCGTCGAGCGCCTGCAGATCCCGAGCGGGCCCGGGGTCCGCTGGGACGGCGGGATCGTGGAGGGCTTCGAGGTGGGCCTCGCCTACGACCCCCTCCTCGCCAAGCTGATCGTGCACGCGGCCGACCGACCGGCGGCGATCGAGCGCATGAAGCGCGCGCTCCGGGAGCTCCGGATCCGCGGTGTGGCCACGACCCAGCCGTTCCACATGGCCGTGATGGACGAGCCCGACTTCCGGTCCGGCCGCCTCTCGATCCGCTATCTGGAGGAACATCCCGAGCTCCTCTCCGCGGAGCCCGACCCCGCATGGCGGGACGGGGCCGTCACCGCGGCGGCGCTCCTCGAGGAGGAGGCTCGGATCGCCGTGCGCCCCCGGCCCTCTCCGGGCCCGGCCTCGGGGCGCCGGTCGGCCGGCAGACGCGATCCGAGCCCCTGGCAGCGGGCGTTCGAGCCCGGGGAGCCACCGACATCGCCGAGCTGAGGGTGCGGTCGATCGCGACCGGAGGCGACGGCGTGGCCCGGGAGCCGAGCGGCCGGGTGGCGTTCGTCCCCCGCGCGGCGCCGGGCGACCTCGTGCGCGTCGAGATCGCGGAGGAACGGGCTTCCTACGCCCGCGCGCGGATCCTGGACGTGGTCGAGCCCGGGCCGGGGAGACGGCCGGCGCCTTGCCCCTACTACCGTGGCTGCGGCGGGTGCCAGCTCCAGCATCTGGAACCCGGGTCCCAGCGGGAGGCGAAGCGCGAGATCGTGCGGGACGCGCTGGAACGGATCGGCCGCCTGGAGGTCGAGGTGCCTCCCCTCGAGGCTCCCGGCCCCGAGTTCGGGTACCGGAACCGCGTCACGTTCACGCTGCGGCGGGAAGCGGAGCGCGTCACGGCGGGCTACCATCGCTTCGACCGGGCGGCGGAGCTGCTGGACGTGGAGGACTGCCCGCTGGCGGAGCCCGCGATCCGCGAGGCGTGGCGGGCGCTCCGCGCCGGCTGGGGCGAGGACGCGGAGGCCCTCCCGTCGGGCCCCGAGCTCCGGATCACCCTTCAGGCGTCGGCGGCCGGCAGCCTGGCGCTCATCGTGGAGGGGGGCGATGGCCGCCGGCCGGGGCGGCCGGATCGAGTGGCCGCGGCTCTCCCGCGGCTCGCCGCCTATCACTGGCGCGACGCGAAGGGCGATCGGCGGCGGCTCGCGGGAGGCGAGGTGCTGGAGGACGAGTGGTCCGGGCTCTCGCTGCGCCTGCGGCCCGAGGCGTTCCTCCAGGTGAACCGGACGGTCTCCGAAGCGATGGATCGCCATCTGGAGCGCGGGCTCGCTCCTCGCCCGGGGAGCCGGCTGCTGGACCTGTACGCGGGGGTCGCGCTGCGCGGGATCCGATGGTCGCGGGAGGGGGCCGAGGTCGTGGCCTGCGACGTGAACGAGGACGCGGTCCGGACCGCCCGGGAAGCGGCGAAGAGGCACGCCCCGCAGCTCCGGATCCTCCGCGGCCGGGTCGAGGAGCGCCTGGACGCGCTGCTGCCGGCCGACGCGGCGGTGGTGAATCCGCCCCGGGCCGGGCTCGGACGGGCGGTGACCCGCCGCCTGGCCGCCGGAGGGCTGGGGAGGTTGGCGTACGTGAGCTGCGATCCGGCCACCCTGGCGCGGGATCTCGCCCGGCTCGCCCCCGCCTGGAGCGTGGATGCGGTGCGGGCGTTCGACGCCTTCCCCCAGACCGCTCACGTGGAGACGATCACCTGGCTCCGACCGCGGGCCGGCGGCGCGGCGTGAGGTCCGGCGGGAGAGGGCCGGCGTGAAGTACCACGTGCGGCTGGGCGACGAGGAGCGCGAGGTGGAGTTGGGCGAGGAGGGCGTCCGGTTGGACGGCTCGCCGGTCCACGCGGAGCTGGCGAGGATCCCGGACAGCCCCGAGCGCCACCTGCGGCTCGGCGACCGCGGGTTCGCGTTCGCGGCCCGCCGGTTCGAGGGCGGCTGGGAGATCGAGGCCTACGGCCGGCGGGTCCGGGTGCTCGTCGAGGACGAGCGGCGCCGGGCGATCCGGAAGCTGGCCGGCGCCCCGCCGGCGGGGGGGGGTCCCCCGGAGCTCCGGGCGCCGATGCCCGGCCTGCTGCTGAAGGTGCACGTGCGCGAAGGTCAGAAGGTCGAGGCGGGCGATCCGCTGGTTGTGATCGAAGCGATGAAGATGGAGAACGAGCTCCGGGCGGAGGCGCCGGGCACGGTGGCCTCGGTGCAGGCGATAGAGGGGGAGACCGTGAACCAGAACGATCTCCTCGTGGCGTTCGAATGATCGCGACCCCGGGCCGCGGTCGGGGAGGCGGACGGTGAGCGAGTCGAAGAGTTCCCGCAAGGCGTGGGAGGAAGGGACCCTGGCCCCGTTCCTCGCGGAGAAGGGCGAGCGGCGCGACAGCTTCCGGACTACCGGCGGACTGGAGGTGGCACGGCTGTACGGACCCGACGACGTGCGCCTCGACCCCGACGAGGACCTGGGCTATCCGGGAGCGTTCCCCTACACGCGCGGGATCTATCCCACCATGTACCGCGGCCGGCTGTGGACCATGCGCCAGTACGCCGGCTTCGGCACGGCCGAGGAGACGAACGCCCGCTTCCGCTACCTGTTGGAGCGCGGCCAGACGGGCCTGTCGGTCGCGTTCGACCTGCCCACGCAGATGGGGTACGATTCCGACCATCCGAGGGCCGAGGGGGAAGTGGGCCGGGTGGGCGTAGCGATCGATTCGCTCGACGACATGCGCCGGCTGTTGGACGGGATCCCGCAGGAGCGCGTATCGACCTCCATGACGATCAACGCCACGGCCGCCATCCTCCTCGCCCTCTACGTGGCCGTGGCCGACGAGCGGGGGGTTCCCCGCGAGCGCCTCCGCGGCACCGTCCAGAACGACATCCTCAAGGAGTTCATCGCCCGCGGCACCTACATCTACCCGGTCGAGCCCAGCCTCCGCCTGGTCACCGACACCTTCGCCTTCTGCGCCGAGGCGCTCCCGCGCTGGAATACGATCTCGATCAGCGGGTACCACATGCGCGAAGCCGGGGCCACCGCGGCTCAGGAGATCGCCTTCACGCTGGCCGACGCCCTGGAGTACGTGGAACGGGCGCTGCGGGCGGGCTTGGGGCTCGAGACCTTCGCGCCGCGCCTCAGCTTCTTCTTCGCCTCGTTCAGCGACCTGTTCGAGGAGGTGGCGAAATTCCGCGCCGCCCGGCGGCTGTGGGCGCGGCTGATGCGCGAGAGGTACGATGCCTCCGACGACAGCTGTCGGCTGCGCTTTCACACCCAGACGGCCGGATCGACCCTGACGGCCCAGCAGCCGCGGAACAACGCGGTCCGCGTGGCGGTGCAGGCCCTGGCCGCCGTACTCGGGGGCACCCAGTCGCTACACACCAACAGCTACGACGAAGCGCTCGCGCTCCCTTCCGAGGAGGCGGCGCGGCTGGCCCTCCGGACCCAGCAGGTTCTGGCTCTCGAGACGGGCGTGGCCGATACGGTGGATCCCCTGGGGGGCTCCTGGTACGTGGAGGATCTCACCCACCGACTCGAGGAACGGTCGCGCCGCTACCTCGACCGGATCGAGGAGCTGGGCGGGGCATCGGCGGCGATCGACTACATGCAGGAGGAGATCCACCGGGCCGCCTACGCGTACCAGAAGGCCCTGGAGGGGGGCGAGGCGCGGGTGGTCGGCGTGAACGCCTTCGAGGAGGAGGAAGAGGGGACCGCGTCGATCGAGCTTCCCGACTTCGAGGGGCTGGCGGCCGCGCAGCGGCGTCGGGTCGAGAAGGTCCGCTCCGACCGTGACGCCGGCGCGGTCCGGGAGGCGCTGGAGCGGGTGGGCGAGGCCGCCGCCGGCGACGAGAACCTGCTCCCGCCGCTCATCGCCGCGGTGAAGGCCGGCGCCACGCTCGGAGAGGCGAGCGACGCCCTCCGGGAGCGCTGGGGCACTTACGATTCCGCCTGAAGGGGGGGGAGGGGTCGGCGCCGGAGGGGCGCGGATCCGCCGGTCGAGTCCTACGGGGCGGACGCCGACGCCGACGGGGAGGGACCCGGGTTCGGGGGACGAGCGCGCGACGCGCGTCCCCGCGAGAGCAGCATCCATGGGAGGACGGGGGAGAGATGCCGACCTACGAGTACGTGTGCGACGCCTGCGAGCGCCGCTTCGAGCGGTTCCAGAAGATCTCGGACGAGCCGGTGAAGACCTGCCCGGAGTGCGGAAAGCCGAAGGCGAGGCGACTCATCTCGCCCGGGGCGGGCCTCCTCTTCAAGGGCTCCGGCTTCTACGCCACCGACTACCGGAAGGGACCGCCCCGTTCGGGCGACGGGGGCGACGGGGAAGGCGGGACGAAGGAGAAGGGCGGGAAGAAAGAGCAGGGCCGGGGTCCCGGCGGCGCGAAGGACTCGGCGGAGAAGGACGGCTCGTGAGGCGTCCGGGAGGCCCTCCGTGAGCGGCGGCGGTCCCGCCGCGCCGGTCGAGCGGCTCGCCGCCGAGCTGCGGCGCGCGGTTCGACGGGCGGGCGCTCCGGAGGACTTCGAGCCGGGTCTCGAGCGGCCCCGGGACCCCGAGCACGGTGACTGGGCGTCGAACGCCGCGCTCGTCCTCGCGGCCAGGCTGGGGACGGAGCCCCGCGAGCTGGCCGAGCGCCTCGTCGAAGCCTTCGACGCCTCCGCGGTGGGCGTGGCGGCCGTGGAGGTGGCGGGTCCGGGATTCCTCAACTTCCGTCTGGCCGACACGGCCGTCTGGGAGCGGCTCCCGGAGATCCTCCGGGCGGACGAGGGGTGGGGGCGGAGCGGGGCCGAGCGCCCCGAGCGGGTGAACGTGGAGTTCGTCTCGGCCAACCCCACGGGCCCCCTGCACGTGGCCCACGGCCGGGGGGCCGCCCTGGGAGACGCCGTCGCGTCGCTCCTGGAGTGGACGGGGCACGAGGTGGTCCGGGAGTTCTACGTGAACGACGCCGGGCGGCAGATCCGCCTGCTGGGCGAGTCGATCGAGGCGCGGCTGCGTGAGGCGGCCGGCGAGGAAGCCTCGATCCCGGACGGGGGCTACCGCGGCGCGTACGTGCGCGAGCTGGCCGCGCGGCTGAAACAGGAGGAAGGCGAAGCGCTCGCCGTCCTCCCCCGGGAGACCCGCGTCGAGCGGCTCGCCGAGCGGGGGATGGAGCTCCTCCTGGACCAGCAGCGAAGGGACCTGGCGGAGTTCGGCGTCCGGATGGACGTGTGGCGAAGGGAGCGCGAGCTGACCGCCGAGGGCCGCGTGGAGGGGGTGCTGGAGAGGCTCCGTCGGACGGGCCTCGCGTACCAGGAGGAGGGCGCCCTCTGGCTCCGGACGACCCGGCTGGGCGACGAGAAGGACCGGGTGCTGGTCAAGAGTGACGGCTCGTACACCTACTTCGCGCCGGACATCGCCTACCACCTCGACAAGGCGGAGCGCGGCTTCGAGCGGGCGATCGACGTGTGGGGGGCCGACCACCACGGGCACGTGGACCGGATGCGCGCCGCGCTCGAGGCCCTCGGTCTTCCGAAGGGATTCCTGGAGGTGCTCATCCTGCAGCTGGTGACGGTGCTCCGGGGCGGCGAGGAGGTCCGCATGAGCAAACGGGCGGGCGAGTTCGTCACGCTCCGCGACCTGTTCGAGGAGACCGGGACGGACGTGGCGCGCTATTTTTTCCTGATGCGGCGGGCCGAGGTGCACCTGAACTTCGACCTGGACCTGGCGCTCGACACCTCCGAGGCGAACCCGGTCTACAAGGTGCAGTACGCGCACGCCCGCATGTGCAGCGTCTTCGACAGGGCGGGAACGGATCCCGCCGCGATCGCGGCCGACGCCGAGGGCACCGAGCACCTGGGACACCCGGCGGAGCGCGAGGTGGCCGTGGCCCTGCTGCGCTTCCCGGAGGTCGCCCGTGCCGCCGCGGCGGCACGGGCGCCCCACCTCGTTTGCACCTACCTGGAGGAGACGGCCGGGAGCGTCAACGCCTGGTATCATCAGGGGAACCTGAAGCCGGAGCTGCGCGTGATCGCCGAGGGGCCGGCCCGTCCGGCCCGGCTGCGCCTGGCCCGGGCGGTCCAGATCACGCTGCGCAACGGCTTGCGGTTGCTGGGCCTGTCCGCCCCGGAGCGGATGCTTCGAGAGGAGGACGGATGAGCGCGATGCTGGTGGTCGGCAGCGTGGCGCTGGACACGGTGGAGACCCCGTTCGGCCGGGTCGAGGAGACGCTGGGCGGCTCGGCCGTCTATTTCGCCGCCGCGGCCTCCCTGTTCGACACCGTCCGCGTCGTCGGCGTCGTGGGCGAGGACTATCCGTTGGATCGGCTGGACTTCCTGCGGCGCCGGGGCGTCGATCTCTCGGGCCTCGAGGTGCACCCGGGCGAGAGCTTCCGCTGGGGAGGCTCCTACAGCTACGACATGAACTCGCGGGACACGCTGTTCACCGAGCTGGGGGTGTTCGCGGATTTCGATCCCACCGTGCCGCCCTCCTTCCGTGGTGCCGAGTGGGTCTTCCTGGGCAACATCCACCCGGAGCTGCAGCTCCGGGTGCTCGAGCAGATGGACTCCACCCGTTTCGTGGCGTGCGACACGATGAACTACTGGATCGAGCGGGAGCGCGAGACCCTCCTGGAGGTGATCGGGCGGATCGACATGCTGGTGGTGAACGACGCGGAGGCTCGGGAGCTGTCCGGCGATCCGAACCTCGCGCGCGCCGCGCGCTGGATCCTCGATCGGGGTCCCCGCCACGTGGCCATCAAGAAGGGCGAGCACGGGGCGGTGCTCGTCTCCGGGGACGGGATCTTCTTCGCGCCGGGATATCCGCTGGAGGAGATCCTGGATCCCACCGGGGCGGGCGACGCCTTCGCGGGCGGCCTGCTGGGGCACCTGGCGGATGAGGGAACCGGGGAGCCGGAGGTCCTGCGGCGAGCCGTCGTGTACGGCTGCTCCCTGGGCTCCTTCGCCTGCGAGGATTTCGGCCCGACGCGGCTGGTGGAGCTTTCGCCGGCGGAGGTCGAGGAACGGATGGCCGGCTTCCGACGCATGACGCGCTTCGAGGTGGCGGCCCGACCGTAGCCGCCGGGGGCGGATCGGGCCGGGTGGCGGCGGGTCGCGGCGGGTGGCGACGCGGGCCGTGGCGCCCGGTTGCGGCGACAGGGGGCCGCCCGCAAGTTGCGAGGAGCTACGAATCGGCCGCGGTCACCGGACTCCGTCCCCGTGGGCCATCCGGTCCCGCCTGTACCTGCCTGCAGTCGAGGGTGGTGTGGATCAGAAGACGGTCCTCCTGGTGGAGGACAACCTGGACAACCGTGCCATCTTCACCGTCTATCTGCGACACCACGGCTTCCGCGTGGCGGACACCGCCAGCGGCGAGGTGGCCCTCGAGCTGGCGCGGCAGGAGAGCCCCGACATCATCGTCCTCGACATCTCCATCGAGGGGATCGACGGGTGGACGGTGGCGCGGCGCCTCAAGGGAAGCGGAGAGACGCGCGGCATCCCGATCATCGCGCTGACGGCCCACGCCCTCCCCGAGCACGAGGAACGGGCGCGCGAGGTGGGATGCGACAGCTACCTGGCGAAGCCGATCACGCCGGTGAAGGTGCTGGAGGAGATCCGGCGTCTCCTCCCGACCGAGTCGTGACGATGGGGCGCCGTCTCATCCGCGACGGGCCGTTCGCGCGGCTCGACGGGACCGGTCGGCGAGGACGGACCGGTCGGCGAGGACGGCCCTGTCGGCAAGGAGGGACCCGACGCCCCTGGAGAGAGCGATGAGCGAGGAAATCAAGGATGCACGGGTGACGGAGGAGGAGGCGGCCGCCGAGGT
The DNA here is from genome assembly GCA_964392705.1 of uncultured Gemmatimonadota bacterium. GTDB lineage: Bacteria > Gemmatimonadota > Gemmatimonadetes > Palauibacterales > Palauibacteraceae > CAYMQZ01. Next base: position 288 of record CAYMQZ010000067.1, on the reverse strand, counting down.
CGGGCCCGCGCCGGCGGCGGACGCACCCTTCGCGGAGACCCTCGAGACGGGGAAGTACGTCTACTGCATCATCCCCTGCCAGGAGGACCGGGAGTTCGGCCCGATCGGCATCGGGGCGGACGCCGGACGGGTGCACACGCTCCGCTACCAGGACCTGGCCGCCGTGGTCAGCGACGCGCCCCTCCGGATTTACGACCCGACCCGCGAGAACGTCCTGGCCCACGAGATGGTCAACAAGACGGTGATGGAGGAGTACACCGTGATCCCGATGTCCTTCGGGACGATGTT
>CAYMQZ010000066.1:0-13060 GCA_964392705.1 uncultured Gemmatimonadota bacterium | reverse complement strand
CCGGTGCGGGAGGTCACGACGCCCACGCGCTCCGGGATTCCGGGAATCGGCCGCTTCCGCTCCGGGTCGAGCAGCCCCTCGGCCGCCAGCTTCTTCCTGAGCCGCTCGAACGCCAGGCGCCACAGGCCCTCTCCGCGGGCCTCCAGCTTCCGGACCAGCAACTGGTAGCGCCCGCGGGCCTCGTACAGGGAGACCTGACCGAAGGCGCACACCTCCATGCCCTCCTCGGGGCTCGTCGGCAGCCGGAGGGCGTCGGAGCGGAACATCACGCAATCGAGCTGGGCCGTCTCGTCGCGCAGGCTGAAGTAGCAGTGGCCGGAGCCCACCTGCCGCCAGTTCGCGATCTCGCCGGCGATCCACAGGGGGCCGAACGCTCCTTCCAGCAGCGCTCGGGCCGCCGCGTTGAGCTCGGAGACGGGGACCGCCGTCGCCATCGCCTCGCCCGGCCGGGGGCCGGTCCGCGGGGCTTCGGACCTGGGGACCCCCGGCCCCGGACCGCTCCGCCTCGGGGCCTCGCCGTCGAACAGCGAGATCTGCCCCGTCTCGCTCACCGGGAGCCTCGGCTCTCGGCGGCCGCCGGCCGCGGGGCTCCGTGGCGTCGCGCGGCGAGGGCGGTGTTCCGGAGCAGCATGGCGATCGTCATCGGGCCCACCCCCCCGGGAACCGGCGTGATTCGCGCGGCCCGCTCGATCGCCTCGTCGAAGGCCACGTCCCCGACCAGGCGGTACCCTTTCTCGGTCGTCTCGTCCGGGACCCGGTTCACGCCGACGTCGATCACCACCGCGCCCTCGCCCACCATGTCGCCTCGCACGATCTCGGGGCGGCCCACGGCCACGATGAGCAGCTCCCCCCGTCGGGTGATCTCGCCCAGGTCCCGGGTGCGACTGTGGGCCACGGTGACCATCGCGTTCGCCCCATCCTCCTTCTGGAGGAGGATGAGGGCCATGGGAAGCCCGACGATCTTCGAGCGCCCCACGATCACGGCGTGGCGACCCGACGGGTCGAACCCGATCCGGCGCAGCATCTCCTGGATCCCCGCCGGGGTAGCGGGCCGGAAGGCCCGCGGGTCGCCCGCGGCCAGGCGGCCGAGGTTCACGGGGTGGAACCCGTCCACGTCCTTCTCCGGCCGCACGGCCTCCGTGACCTCCCGCTCGTCCAGATGGGCCGGCAGGGGAAGCTGGACCAGGATGCCGTGGATCGCCGGATCCCGGTTCAGGCCGTCCACCTCCTCCAGGAGCGCCTCCCGGCCGATCCCGGCGGGAAGCCGCACGTCGCGCGTGTAGATCCCGGCCTCCCGACAGGCTCGCGTCTTCATGCGGACGTATACGTGCGAGGCGGGATCCTCGCCCACCAGCACGACGCCGAGCCCGGGGCGGATTCCGAGGTCGCGCAGCTCCGCCACCTCGCGGCGCACTTCCCCACGGACTTCGGAAGCTATCTTTCTTCCGTCTATGATCTTATCTTGCTTCATCTACTCTTGATTCTAGAGCCGGGCTACGCCGCGAGGTCGGGAATCGGACGGCTCGCCGGACGCCCGTCCGCGAGCCGGTCCGCGAGCGCCCTGGCGCCCTGCCCAGTTCGGGTGCCCGTCAGGACTCAGCGCGCGAAGTCGACGGTCCGCGTCTCCCGCACGACGACCACCTTGATCTGGCCCGGGTACTGGAGCTCGTTCTCGATCCGTCGGGCCGTCTCCTCGCCCAGCCGCGCCATCTCCTCATCGGTGATCCGGTCCGGCTGCACCATGATCCGGATCTCGCGGCCCGCCTGGATCGCGTAGACCTTGCCGACCCCTTCGTAGGAGCGGGCGATCTCCTCCAGCTTCTCGAGCCGCTTCACGTAGTGCTCGAACGACTCCCGGCGCGCGCCCGGTCGCGCCCCGGAGATCGCGTCCGCCGCCATCACCAGGAAGCTCTCGGGGTAGCGGGCCGGCTCCTCGCCGTGGTGGGCACGGATCGCGTTGAGGACGGCGTCCGGCTCGTCGAAGCGCTTGCACAGCTCGTGGCCCAGCTCGACGTGGCTCCCTTCCCGCTCGTGCGTCAGCCCCTTGCCGATGTCGTGCAGCAGGCCCATTCGCTTCACGAGCTGGACGTCGAGGTCCAGCTCGGCCGCCATGTTGGCCGCGATCAGGGCCACCTCCCTGGCGTGCTGAAGCTGGTTCTGGCCGTAGCTGGTTCGGAACTTCAGGTGGCCGAGGGTCTCCACGAGCTGCGCGTGGAGATCGTGGATCCCGAGCTCGTAGAGCACCTCCTCGGCCGCCTCGGCCATGGACTTGCGGACATCCTCCCGGGCCTTCTCGACCATCTCCTCGATCCGGCCGGGATGGATCCGTCCGTCCGCCACCAGGCGCTCCATCGCCAGCCGGGCCACCTCCCGTCGCACCGGGTCGAAGCTGGAGAGGATCACCGCCTCGGGGGTGTCGTCGACGACCACGTCCACGCCGGTGGCGGCCTCGAACGAGCGAATGTTCCGCCCTTCCCGGCCGATGATCCGACCCTTCATGTCATCGCTGGGCAGCGGCACCACCGAGACGGTGGTCTCGGAGGAATGGTCCACGGCGAGCTTCTGGATCGCCATGGTGATGATCTTCTTGGCCTCGCGCTCGGACTCCCGCCGCGCACTCTCCTTGATCTCGCGGACCGTCTGACGCGCCTCGGCGCGGGCCTCGTCCTCGATCTGGCCGATGAGCCGGCGACGGGCTTCCTCGCGGCCGATGCCCGAGAGCTGCTCGAGGCGCTCGTTCAGGAGCGCCTCCTTCGCCTCCAGCTCGTCGGCCCGCGCGTCGAGACTCCGCTGAAGCGTCTCGAGCCGCTCCCGCCGCTCGTCCAGCCGCCCCTGTCGCTCCTCGAGGAGGCCGAGCTTGCGGTCCAGGAGCTCGTCCCGCTCGAGCGCCCGTTTCTCGATGCGCTCCGCCTCCATCCGCTGGCGCCTGGCCTCCTCCTGGACCTCCTCCCGCAGTCGTCGGACCTCGCGCGCGCCGCCCTCCTCCGCGGCCTTCCGGATCTCATCGGCCTCGCGCTCCGCCGAGGCGACGAGCTCTCGCGCATCGCTCCGGGCCTCGCCGCGGAGCCTGCGCGCCCGCGCCCGCTCGATCCCCACCCCTCCGAGCGCCCCGATCGCGAGCGCCACGACCGCGATCAACGCCACGGTCTCCATAGTCATCGACCTCTCTCAACCATCTATCAAAGCGCCGCGCCCCGGCGCGGCGGCCACGTTTTCTCCCGAAAACAAAAGCGCCGGCGGAGCCGTTCGTCCGCCGGCGCGGCATGCGAGCCAGGGCCGAGACACCGGCCCCTCTTCGTCACCTCTATATCGAAAACGTCGAATCTTCGTCGTCGCGCCGGCGGACTCGGCCTCTCCGCTGCAACATGTTCGGCCCGACCTGGGATCGCAAGGCGACGCGGAGGCCGTCAACCCGCGTCCAGGACCGCCTCCACGCGCTCGGCCAGGACCCCGAGGCGCTCCTGCACGGCCTCCTCGATAGTCTCGGCCCGATCGCGCGCCCGGAACAGCTCGTCGGTGATCTTCATGGCCGCCAGGATGGCGGCCTTGTGCGGCTCCGACACGTGGCCCCGGATGTGGGCTTCCTGGATCGCCTCGTCCACGTACCGGGCGCAGGCCCGCGTGTACTCCTCCCCCAGCTCCGTCCGGATGAAGTAGTCCTCTCCGAAGACGGTGACCTTGACCGCGCGGGGCTCCCCGTCGTTCACAGCTCGTCCTCCACGACCATCAGGCGGCTGCGGATACGCTGCGCCCGCTCGCGGGCCCCCTCCAGCATCTCGCGCAGCCGTCGGTTCTCGTCGGCCAGCCGCTCCAGCCGCTCCTCCAGATCCTCGGAGCTTCCGCTCCGGCGCTCCGCCGTCTCGAGGGCGCGGCGGAGCTTCGCGTGGGCGGACTCCGTCTCCTCGGCCCGTTCCCTCAGGGTGCGGACCTCCTCGATCAGTCGGGCGACGGTGGCTTCCAGCCGGTCCACGACCGCCAGACCGCCCTCGGCCTCGCGCGACCTCGGGACCTCAGGACGTTCGGACGCGGGCATCGAACTCGTCCTCCAGTGCAGAGATGATCCGGTCCATGGCCGCTTCGACCTCCTCGTCGGTCAACGTCCGATCCGGGGCCCGGAAGCGGAACGTCCACGCCAGGCTTCGCCGTCCGAGCTCGATCCCCTCGCCTTCGTAGACGTCGAACAGGGAGATGGATTCCAGCGTATCCGGCCCCACCTCGCCGATCCGCCTCTCGATGGTCCCGGCGGGGACGTCGCCCGGGACCACGATGGCCAGGTCCCGTCGGACCGCGGGATACGGCGAGATCGCCGTGTAGGCGGTCTCCCGGCCCAGCGTGACGGCCTCGAGCCGTAGCTCGGCCGCCCAGACGCGGCCGACCCACGGGGGCGCGTCCAGGACGGATGGGCGCACGGGCCCCGCCCGACCGACCGCCGCCCCGTCCCGCACGATGCGGAATCCGCCGGCGTCCAGCCAGTCCGGCGGCGGCGCGGCGCTCCTCTCCGGGTCGGCCGTCTCGCTCTCCAGGAACTCCAGCGCGCCGGCGCAGAGGGAACCCGCCAGCTCCTCCGCCAGCCCCTTGAGGTCCCAGAGGTCGAGGTCCTCGTCCCCGTCCGACCAGTGGGGCGGGTCGCGTCGGCCCGTGAGCACCGCGCCGACTCGCAGCTCCTCGGGGAAGCGCTGGCGCCCCCCGTCACGCTCGGGGTCGAGGTCGAAGACGGTCCCCACCTCGAAGAGGCGCACGTCCCGACGGCCCCGCGCCCAGTTGTGCTCCACCCGCCGAAGGAGGACCGGCACGATCCCCGCCCGCAGCCAGCCCTCCTCCGCCGAGAGCGGGTTCACCAGGGCCACCCGCGCTCGGTCCCCCGCCTGGGCCTCCGGCACGAAGCTGGAGCTCCGGGCCTCGAGGAAGCCGCGTCCCACGAACAGCTCCCGCACCCGCTCGATGCGACTCCACGCCGGATCGTCGGGCACCGAGCTGGGTCGGAAGGAGCGGGAAGCCTCCGGAATCTCCTCGTAGCCGTAGCGTCGCGCCACCTCCTCGATCAGGTCGATCTCGCGGGTCACGTCCGGGCGCCAGCCGGGCACCAGCACCCTCAGCTCCCCCGGGGAGGCCTCCCGATCGGCCACCTCGAAGCCGAGCGGCTCCAGCAAGCGCCGCGTCTCGAAGCCGTCGGGCGCGATCCCCAGCACCCGCTTCACCCGGTCCGCCCGCAGCCGGACGTCGGCGCGCGAGGGCGGCGGGCGCCCGACCCGAACCGCCTCCGCCTCGGCCTCGCCGCCCGCCACCGCGAGGATCAGCCGGACGCAGCGCGCGAGGGCGCCCTCGAGGGCCCGCTCGTCGATCCCGCGCTCGAACCGGTAGGACGCCTCCGTCGACAGGCCCACCGAGCGCGCCGTATGCCGGGCGTGCAGCGGATGGAAGGCGGCGCACTCGAGGAAGACCTCGGTCGTCTCCTCCGTGACCTCGCTCTCCTCCCCTCCCATCACGCCCGCCAGCGCCACGGGCCCCTCCCCATCCGCGATCACCGTGGCGGCCGGCTGCAGCTCCCGGATCTCCCCATCCAGGGTCCGCAACCGCTCGTCCGGCTCGGCCGGGCGCACGCGAATCTCGCCGCCGCGGATCCGGGCCAGGTCGAAGGCGTGGAGCGGCTGGTTGAGCTCCATGAGGACGTAGTTCGTGGCGTCCACCACGTTGTTCAGGGGGCGCACGCCGACCGTCCGCAGGCGGCTCGCCAACCACGCGGGCGAGGGACCGATCTCCACCCCGCGGACTGTCGCCCCCAGGTAGCGGGAGGTCCGATCGGGATCCTCGATCGTCACGCGGAGGCCCGCCGCCGCGGCCGACCGCTCGCCGTCCCGCCACGCCGGATCCCATCCGGTCCCGAAGTCGCGCAGGCGGAGGGTCTCCACCCCGCCGGGCGCCAGCTCGCGCGCGACCCCCACGTGGCACGCCAGGTCCACGCGGTTCGGAGTCAGGTCGAGCAGGAGGAGGTCGTCGGGAAGCGCGAGCGCCTCGACCAGGGGCCGGCCCGGCTCGAGCTCCGTCGGCAGCTTCATGATGCCGCTCCGGTCGCGGCCCAGCGCGAGCTCGTGCTCCGAGCACAGCATCCCGTGGCTCGTGATCCCGCGGATCTCCCGCGCCTCGATCCGCATCCCGCCGGGCAGGGTCGCCCCCGGAGGCACCCAGGCGTACAGGGCCCCCTCCTCGACGGCGGGCGCGCCGCACACGAGATCGACCGACTCGCCCGACCCCGGGTCGATGCGGCAGAGGAGAAGTCGATCCGCGTTCGGATGCGGCTCGACCTCGAGCGCCCGCGCCACGACGATCCCCTCCAGGCCCTGCCCGACGGTCCGCACCCCGTCCACGGGAACGGCCTGCATGCTCAGACGCTCCGCCAGCTCCCGGGAGCTCTCGTCGAGTCCCGGGACCAGCTCGCGCAGCCAGTTGGTCGATACGTCCATGGCGATCCGAGGGCGAGCGCGGTCTCGTCGGGGGTCGGCGGCGAGCCCGGGGTGCCGGGGGCCGCCGCCCGGCGGGACCGCCGGTCGGGGAGCCTGTCCGGCTCCCTAGATGAACTGTTCCAGGAACCGGACGTCCCCCTCGTACAGGAGGCGGATGTCCGGGATGTGGTACCGGGCCATGGCGATGCGCGCCGGCCCCATGCCGAACGCGTAGCCGGTGTAGCGCTCCGCGTCGTAGCCCACCGCATCGAACACGTTCGGATCCACCATGCCGGAGCCCATGATCTCCAGCCACCCCGTGTTGCCGCACGTCGAGCAGCCGGTGCCCTCGCAGATCCCGCAGCTCACGTCGACCTCGGCCGACGGTTCGGTGAACGGGAAGAAGGAGGGCCGGAAGCGCGTCCGGCGCTCGGGCCCGAAGAACCGGCGGACGAAGTGCCGGATCGCCGCCCGGAACTCGATGAAGTCGATCCCTTCGTCCACGGCCAGCCCCTCGATCTGCTCGAAGGCCGGGGCGTGCGACGGGTCGAACGGATCCCGCCGGTACACGAGACCGGGGACGACGACGCGGACCGGGGGCTGGTGCTCCTCCATGATGCGCGCCTGGACGGGCGAGGTGTGCGTGCGCAGGAGCACCCCGTCGTCCAGGTAGAAGCTGTCCTGCATGTCGGCGGCCGGGTGGTCGAGCGGGGTGTTCAGGGCCTCGAAGTTGTACCACACCGTCTCGATCTCGGGGCCGCGCACGCGGGTGAAACCCAGCTCCCGAAAGATCTCGCACACCTCGTCGATCACGCGCGTCACCGGATGGACCCCGCCCCGCCACCGACGACGGCCCGGGAGGGTGCGGTCGATCTCGGCCGCCGCGTCCCGACGGGAGGCCCGGCGCAGCTCGCGCGCCCGCGCCTCGTGCGCCTCGACCAGCGCCCGCTTGACGGCGTTGGCCTTCTTGCCGAGCCGCGGCCGCGCTTCGGGCGCAGCCTCGCCGATCCCGCCGGTCACGTCGGCGACGGCGCCGCTTCGGCCCAGGTACCGGACGCGGGCGGCCTCCAGCTCCTCCTCGTCCCCCGCCCCCCGGATCGCGGCCAGGCCCTGCCGCTCGATCTCGTCCAGGCGATCGAGCAGCGAGGCGCCCGCGGCGGTCACGGCTCCTGCTCTTTGGCCAGCCGCGCGAGCTCCGCGAACGCCTCCGGCTCCCGGACGGCCAGGTCGGCCAGCATCTTCCGGTTCAGCTCCACGCCGGCTCCCTTGAGGCCGCTCACGAACCGGGAATAGGTGAGCCCGTTCTGCCGCGCCGCCGCGTTGATCCGGGTGATCCACAGCCGGCGGAAGTCCCGCTTCTTGCGGCGGCGGTCGCGGTACGCGTAGCTCCAGCCGCGCTCCACGGCGTTCTTCGCCGGCCGGTACAGCTTGGACCGGCTCCCGAAGTAGCCCTTGGCCTCCTCGAGGACCTTCTTCTTGCGCTTGTTTCGCGCCACCTTGGACTTCACGCGCGGCATGCCCCACCTCGCTCTCTATCGGTCGTCCGTACCGCCGCAGGGAGTCGCCGACCCTCCGGCCGCTTTCCCCGGCCTCAGCCGCCCCCGGCCAGCAGCCGCCGCACCCGCTTCATGTCCGCCTTCGACACGAGAGCGTGCTGCCGCAGCTTCCGCTTCCGCTTGCGGCGCTTCTTGGTCAGGATGTGGCTCCGGTTCGCCTTCTGGCGCCGGATCTTTCCGGTCCCGGTCTTCTTGAACCGCTTCGCGGCCGACCGGTTGGTCTTCATCTTCGGCACGTCGTGCCTCCCCGTGATCTCGATTCGAGTCTTCGCCGTGTGCCCTAACCCGCTCCCGCGGCCGGCGTTCCGTTTCCGTCGTCTACGCCTTCCGGGGCGCCAGGAGCATCGTGAGCGTCCGGCCCTCGCTGGAGATGCCCGTCTCGACCGCGCCCACCTCCTTCAGCTCCTCCCTCACCCGCTCCAGCACGCGCTCGCCGAGCTCGGGATGGGTCACCTCGCGACCCCGGAACATCAGGGTGAACTTGACCTTGTCGCCCTCCTCCAGGAATCGGCGCGCGTGTCGCAGCTTGAAGGCGAGGTCGTGCTCCTCGATCTTCGGCCGCAGCTTCACCTCCTTCACCTGGATCGTGTGCTGTTTCTTGCGCGCCTCCCGCGCCTTGCGGGCCTGCTCGTACTTGTACTTGCCGTAGTCCATCAGCCGGCAGACGGGGGGCCGCGCGTTGGGGGCCACTTCGACCAGGTCCAGGCCTCGCTGCTCCGCCAGGGACCGGGCCTCGTCCGTGGGGACGATGCCCACCTGCTCCCCGTCCTCGTCGATCAGACGGACCGGGCTGATCCGGATCCGATCGTTGACCCTGAGCTCGTCCTGCGTCACGACACCTCGGTCAGGGCTGTGATCGCCGCTCCCGGCGCGGCCCAGCCCCCCGCCGCTCCGGATGTCCTCGGGATCCCTGCGGACGACAAAAAACCCGGCTCGGCGCGCGCCGACCGGGTCCGAAAGGGCGTCCGCCCCGCGGTGGGCTGCCGCGCGACGGCCGTCCGGCGACCCGGAGGCAGCGCCCGCCGCGGGCGGCGCGCCGTGGGGTGGGAGCCCGAAGCTCCGCTTGTCCGACGATTTTGCCCGCGAAGTTAGGGAAAAAGACCGGAGCCGTCAACGTTCCGCGGGTCGCCGAGCCCGAGGCGCTCGACCCGGTCGCCACGGTCGCCGAGCCCGGGTCCCGCCGCGGGGAAGCCCGGTTCTGGCGGCGGCGTCAGTCCTCCGGATACGGGACCAGGGCCCTCGCCGCGACCTCGTCCCGGAGTCGGTCGGCGAAGGCGCCCACGTCCATGGTCACCTGCTTCTTCTCGGCCCCGCGCGCCCGCACGGCCACCGTGCCGTCCTCCACCTCCCGGTCCCCGATCACGGCCAGGTAGGGGACCTTCGCCAGCTCCCCGTCGCGGATCCGGTAGCCGAGCGTGTCGGATCGGTCGTCCCGCTCGGCGCGCAGCCCCGCCCGCCGCAACCGCTCCACCACCTGGGCGGCGGCCTCCGCGTGGGCGTCGGTGATCGGCAGCACGCGCACCTGCTCCGGGGCGAGCCAGAGCGGGAAGGCGCCGGCGAAGTGCTCGATCAGGAAGCCCGTGAAGCGCTCGAGGGTGCCGAAGATGGCCCGGTGGATCAGGACCGGCCGGTGGGGCTGGTTGTCGGCCCCGATGTACTCGAGCTCGAAGCGCTCGGGCAGGTTGAAGTCGAGCTGGATCGTGGCCCCCTGCCACTCGCGGCCGATGGCGTCGCGGAACTTGATGTCGATCTTCGGTCCGTAGAAGGCCCCCCCGCCCGGGTCGACCCCGTGCTCGACCCCGGCGCGCTCGAGCGCACCCTCCAGCGCCCGCTCGGCGCGGTCCCACACCTCGTCGCCGCCGATCCGCTCCTCGGGCCGCGTGGCGAAGTCGTAGCGCCACGAGAGGCCGAGCGTCCCCATCACCTGGTTCACCAGGTCCAGGCAGGTGAAGATCTCGGCCTCCACCTGCTCCGGCGTGCAGAAGATGTGGCCGTCGTCCATGGTCAGCATGCGCACGCGGAGCAGGCCGTGCAGCGTTCCCGACCGCTCGTAGCGGTAGACGTTCGCGATCTCGGAGAGGCGAAGCGGCAGGTCGCGGTAGCTCCGCTGGTCGGCCGCGTAGATCAGCGTGTGGCCCGGGCAGTTCATCGGCTTCACCCGGAACGCCTCCCCGCCCTCCTCGTCCTGCATCCGGGGGTACATGTTCTCGACGTAGGTGGGCAGGTGTCCGGAGCGACGGAACAGGCTCTCGCTGGCCACGTGCGGCGTGTAGACGAACTCGTAGTCGCGCGCGGCCAGCAGGTCCTCGATCCAGCGGCGGAGCTCCATCTGGATCCGGGCCCCCCTGGGGTGCCAGGCGACCAGCCCGGGGCCCAGGTCGTCCTGGAAGCTGAACAGGTCCAGCTCCCGGCCGATCTTGCGGTGGTCGCGCTTCTTCGCCTCCTCCAGCCGGTGCAGGTGCCGCTCGAGCGCGTCCTCGCCGTAGAAGGCCGTGCCGTAGATGCGCTGGAGCATCTGCCGGCGCTCGTCGCCGCGCCAGTACGCGCCGGCCGCGGAGAGGAGCTTGAAGTGACGCACCTCGGAGGTGTCCGGCACGTGCGGGCCGCGGCAGAGGTCCAGGAACGGGCCGTCGCGGTAGACGGAGATCGTCTCCCCCTCGGGGACCTCCTCCAGCCGCTCCAGCTTCAGCGGGTCGTCGGCGAACAGCTCCTGCGCCTCCTCCCGACCGACCTCCCGCCGCTCGAACGGGTAGCCCGCCTCGGCGACCCGGCCCATGACGGACTCGATCTCCTCCAGGTCCTCGGGCGTGAACGGCTTCTCGACCTCGAAGTCGTAGTAGAAGCCATCCTCGATCGGGGGGCCGAAGCCGATCCCGGCCTCCGGATGCAGCTCGCGGACCGCGGTCGCGAGCACGTGAGCGGCCGAATGCCGCAGGACGTACAGCGCGTCGGGGTCCTCGTCGCTCCGCGTCACGATCTCGACGGCGGCGGCGTCCGGCAGGGTGCGCTCCAGGTCGCGCAGCTCCCCGTCCACCTTCACCGCGACCGCGTCGCGCGCGAGGCCGGGTCCGATCTCCGCGGCCAGGTCGGCTCCGCTGGATCCGGCCGACAGCTCCAGCCGTGAGCCGTCGGGCAGCCGCACGGCGATCGTTCCGTTCGGGGAGGCCCCTCCGCCTCCGGGTCCGACCGTCCGCTCCGCTTCCCTGCCCTCTGCCGTCCGCTCGTCGCTCATGCTCGTCCGTTGGGAAGTCCGTGGATCGTGGGCTTCCTATCGCCGGGGGGCCGAACCTACCGCGGGCGGGGCGGGTGCGACAACCTGCCACGGGTCGTCGGCTCGCGGTCGCGGTCGCGGTCCCGACCCGGCGGTCCCGCCGCCCGCGGAGACGCTACGGCTCGCGGGCCTCCTCCGGCTCGCGGACGTCTTCCTCCGGCTCGCGCAGCAGGCCGTGGCGGGTCACCGCGCCCTCCTCGACCACGACCCAGATGCGCCACTCCACGAGCCGGGCGAAGCCCTCCGGAATCGAGCGCAGGGAGATCGACCCTCCTTCGACCCGTTCCAGGCGATAGCCCTCGTCGTCGCGTCGCAGGATCCCCACCCGGGGAATCTCGCCGTCGATCGAGAGGATCGCGTAGGAGGAAGCCCGCAGCTCCGGCCCCAGCCCGCCCCGCGAGCGCTCGCCCGTCACGCGCACCGTCGCGCCCGTCAGACGGGCCAGCTCGAGCTCGTACTCGCCCGTCACGGCGACCGCCTCCTCCTCCCCCTGTACCAGGGTGCGCACGAACGGGGCGTTTCCGACCTGGCGGACGCGTCCCGTGACCGTGTCCGGCCCCGGGCTGCCGACCGTGGGCGGCCCGGCCTCCAGCCGGTCGCCCTCCCGGGCGCAGGCCGCCGAGAGCGCGAGGGTCGCGAGGGTCAGCGCCGCCAGGAGGGCCGGCCCCCTCACCGGACCCTCACCAGGCTCATCTGCGGCGCGGTGCCGGAGGAGAGGGCGCCCCCTCCGGGGCGGGTCAGCGCGAGGAGCACGTCGGGCGTCCCGTCATCGCTCTCCAGGGCGAAGTATCGGGCGCCGAACGCCGTCACGCTCAGGTCGAAGCGGGCCGATGTCGAGGTCGTCACGCTCACCTCGGTCGGCCGCAGCGGATACGGCCGCTCGAACGGCCGCTCGCCGTCCCTCTGGTGGAGGCGCTCGAAGACCCCGCGCAGGTCCCAGGTCGCCAGCCAGTCGGCCGTCGCTCCGGACGCCGCGTCGTCCAACGCGAGGACCGGCGCGTAGGCCGCCACCAGCTCCTCCCAGAGCGTCGGGGCGCCCATGGCGCGCACGGCCCGCTCGACGTTCGCGATCCCCGACAGATGCGTCGGCCCGCCCCCCGCCAGCTCCCGGAAGAGGCGCGGCTCGTCGGCGCCCGGCAGCGGGCCCTCGCCTCCCTCCGGGGCGAAGCGGTCCGCCAGCCAGCGCAGGAACATCCAGGCGTTTCCTCGCATCGCGAGCGAGCCGAAGCCCGACGGGTCGTCCGTCGCCAGCCCGGGGGTCCGGTGCGGAGCCTGCATGTGCCAGGCCAGGCGGGCGAAGTCGGTGCGGATGAAGGTGGCGAAGGCCGAGCCGACGCCGAGCGGCCCCGGCGACAGGTTCTCCCGCACGCCGCGGCCCGCGGCCCGGAGGCCCACCACCTCCTCCGCGATGTGCGCCATCCCCTCGCTCAGCCACACCTCCTCCAGGCTCTCGAAGCCTCCCGAGCCCAGCGTGATCCGCCGCTGGGCCGAGATCAGGTGCTCGAGCTCGTGGGCCGCGACCTCCATGGCGTTCCGCCTCGCCTCGGGAGCGGACTTCGGATCCGCGAAGCGTCCCTCGAGGTCGGGGGCGAGCAGGTAGAGGACCTCCCCCACGTTCGAGGCCGGGCAGGATGCCCGATCGCTCAGGTCGCCGGGCCAGAAGAAGCCGCCGATGAACGTCTCGCCGCCACGCGGCGCCAGTCGGTTCACCTCCGGCGTGACCAGCGCCACGACCCGCCCGTTGCCGTCGATGTCCGCCGGCGCCCCGAAGTAGGCGCTGTCCACCGGGAAGA
>CAYMQZ010000065.1:8937-13249 GCA_964392705.1 uncultured Gemmatimonadota bacterium | reverse complement strand
TCGAAGGCCAGCAACGGGGTGGTCATCATCACCACCAAGGGGGGCCGCCCCGGCGCCACGCGGGTCCGGGCGAGCTTCCAGGGCGGGTTCTTCGATCTGTCGGAAAAGCTCGGCCTCCGGACCTTTCGGACCGAGGAGGAGGCGGCTGCGGTATTTGGAGCCGACAGAGCCGCCGAATTCTTCGATCCGAGCCAGCCCTTCATCGACAATCAGCAGGAGCTGGCCGGCCGCAACGACTTCTCCTTCGAGACGTCGGCAAGCGTGAGCGGAGGCACCGAGGGGGGTCTCGAGTACTTCGGCTCGGGCCTGTGGAAGAACGACGAGGGGATCATCGAGAACACGGGCTTCGAGAAGCAGTCGGCCCGCCTGAACCTGGGGACGGACCTCGGGAGCCGGGCCAGGCTCGACGTCAGCACGAACGTGATCCACTCGGTCGCCGAGCGCAGCATAACGGGGAACGGTAACGAGGAGACGGCCAGCCACTGGATGGTCTTCTCGTTCACGCCGTCGTTCATCGACCTGCGGCGGCGGTCGGACGGGAGCTTTCCCGTCAACCCGTTCACCACCGGCGGGACTAACCCCCTGCAGACCGCGGAGTTCCTGGAGAACGCCGAGTCGGTGTGGCGGGCGATCGGCTCCGTGAACCTGGACGTCGACCTGGTGGACGACGAGAAGAATACCTTCTCGATCATCTCCCCCCTCGGGATCGACTTCTTCACGCAGGAGAACCGGCTCTTCTCGCCGCCGATCCTCCACTTCGAGAGCTTCGACGGCAACCTCGGCACCGTCGTGCTCGGCAGGGCCGACAACGTGAACCTCAACGTCGGGGTGAACGGCGTCTGGGAGCACCGGGCTTCGGAGGGCCTCACCCTGACGACGTCCGTCGGCGCCCAGTTCGAGCGCCGGGACACGGAGGTCTCGCGGCAGATCGGTCAGAACCTGATCGGCGGCAAGAACAAGGCCGACGCGGCGACGGTCGTCCAGATCGTCGAGCAGCAGGTCGAAGTGGAGGACTTCGGCTTCTACGTGCAGGAGGAGGTGTTGGCGCTGGACCAGCGGCTGCTCCTGACCGGCATGGTGCGTTTCGACCAGAGCAGCGCCAACGGCGACCCCGAGAAGCTGTTCATCTACCCGAAGGCCGCCGCCTCCTACCGGATCCCAGAGGCGGGTGCGTTCTTCGACGACGTCAAGTTCCGGGCGGCCTTCGGCCAGACGGGGAACCAGCCGCTCTGCGACCTCGCGCTAGGGTGCCAGAAGTTCACGAACCTGCAGTCGGACCAGAACATCGACGGGCTCCCCGTCGTCACGATCGAGAACACGATCGGCGATCCCGAGCTCGAGCCGGAGCGGATGTCGGAGTTCGAAGGCGGGGTGGACCTCGGCGTGCTGGACGGCCGGGGCACGCTGGAGCTGACGGGCTACGTCCAGATCATCACGAACCTGATCCTCCAGCGGGAGATCGCCGAGTCCACGGGCTTCGACGACCTCTTCTTCAACGGCGGCAAGCTCCGGAACACGGGGTTCGAGGCCAGCCTCGGCCTGACGCCCGTTCGGGGCAGGGACCTCACCTGGGTCTCGCGGACGAGCTTCTTCCTCAACCGGAGCAAACTGCTGGACCTTCCGGTGCCGGCGTTCCGGACCAGCTCGGGCTTCGGGCTCGATCTGGGGCAGGGCTTCATCATGGAGGGTCAGTCCATCACGCAGCTGGCGGGCCTAAACCCCGAGTGCACGGGCCTCGGCGAGCCGTTCGACAACTGCCTGCAGGCCGGGCTGGCGAAGAACGGCGACGCAAATCCCGACTTCACGATGTCCTTCAGCAATGACATCACGTTCGGCGACTTCCGGCTCTTCTCGCTCTTGGAGTGGCGACAGGGGCAGGACGTGATAAACCTCACGGAGCTCCTGCTGGATCTCGTGACGGGCGGTAACGCCGCCGACACGCCGGTCGGCTGGTCGACGTCCGAGATAGGCAACTTCAACGAGCGGCCCATCGAGGAGTGCCATCCGGACTGCAACGCGGCGGAGCGCGCCCTCGGGTTCGTGCAGGGTTTCGCGCTTCCGTACACGCAGCCGGCGTCGTTCCTGAAGGTGAGGGACATCTCGCTGACCTACACGCTGCCCGATCAGGCGGTCTCTAGCCTCTTCGGCGGGTTCTTCGATCAGATCCGGCTTCGCGCCAGTGCTCGAGACCTCTTCACGGTCACCAACTACCGCGGCCTCGATCCCGAGGTGAGCAACTTCGGGAACCAGCAGGTCGGCCGCAGCATCGACGTGGCGCCCTTCGCGCCGAGCCGGAGCTTCTGGCTCGGCGTGGACGTGGGCCTGTAGCCGGGGGCCGGATCGATGGAACGAAATCACCTGTGGACGGCGGAGGCGGCAACGATGATGAAACAGGCGGCAAGGCTACTGACGTCGGTCCTCTGCGTGGCGGCGCTCGCCGGGTGCTCGGACCTGACGTCCCCCAACTTCAACTTCGTCGACCTGGATGACCTGCGAGAGAACCCGAACCGCACTTCCGTGATCAACGCGACCCAGGGGCTTCTCGTAGGCGCTCGCGTCTACGTCGGCGCGGCGGCCAACGACCTCGTGGGTCAGCTCGGGATCGTGGGACGCGAGTCGTACAACCTGGATCCGAACGACCCCCGGTTCGAGAGCGAGATGCTGCGCGGCGACTTCAGCCCCGACGCCCCCGCCTTCGGGGGCAACTTCTGGTTCGAGCCCTACTCCAACGCCCGACTGGGAGACCTGGTGCTGACAGCGGTGCAAGGGCTTCCGGACGATCCCTTGGCCGGGGGCTTCACCTCGGCGGAGAAGGAGTGGATCCGGGGTTTCGTGAAGACGATCAACGCGATCGACTTCCTGACCATCGTGAACACACGCGACACCGACTGCGGGTGTCCGATCACCTTCCTCGAAGACATCGCCGAGCCGGCGCCGACCGTCGGCAAGGAACAGGTCTTCGACCACATCGTGAGCCTGCTGGAGGAGGGCGAGGGACATCTGCTCGCGGCCAGCGGCCCGGCCCCCTTCGGGTTCTCGAGCGGCTTCGACGGGCTGCCGGGCTCCGGAGCCGGCTTCTTCGCGAGCCTGGAGGGCTTCCTCCAGTTCAACCGGGCGCTCCGGGCCCGGGTGGCGGTGTTTCGCATGGACTTCGCGGGGGCCCTGCAGGCGCTCTCGGAATCCTTCCTGGACACGGGACAGGATCTCGGGTTCGGGGTGTACCACAGCTTCTCTACGGGATCGGGCGACCTGACGAACGGCTGGTTCCAGCCGGGCGCCGATCCCAATGTGCGGGCCCATCCCTCGATCGAGGTGGACGCGGAGCTGCAGGCCGACGGGGTCACGCCCGACCAGCGCTTCGTGGACAAGACCCGGACGATCACTAGCCGGGCTTTCGCGGGGCTCTGCTCGCCACAGTCGCAGTTCCCCGTGTGCGACGTCGGGTTCGACATCTACACGAGCCTCAGCGCCCCCATCCCCATCATCCGCAACGAGGAGCTCATCCTGTTGCGGGCGGAGGCGAACATCGGACTCGGAAACCTCGAGGCGGCGGAGGCCGACATCAACCTCATTCGTGACAGGGCCGGAAACCTCCCCCCTGTCGATCTGACCAGCCAGGAGCAGGCGCTGGACCAACTCCTGTACGAGAAGCGGTATTCGCTTCTCTTCGAAGGAGGACACCGCTGGATCGACATGCGCCGCTACGGGAGGCTCGACGAGCTGCCGCTGGACCTCGCGGCACACGTGGTGCACCGGGCGTTCCCGATCCCGGGTGACGAGACGCGCGCGCGGCAGTAGGCGCGATCTCCACCCATGTGATCCCCCCTACGTTCCCGGGGAGGGGGAGAAGCCGGCGGGCTTCGGCTCGCCGGCTTCTCCTTTCCCCGTCAGCGATCGCTTTCCGAGGTCTCGGGGCCGCCCGTCCCGGAAGGCCCCGAAGCCGTGGCCGCCTAGCCCGTGGCCGCCGAACGGAGGAGTCGGGCGGAGTCCCGGGAACCCGAGGCCACAGGCTGCTGTACGAGAAGCGCTATTCCCTGCTGTTCGAGGGCGGACACCGCTGGATCGACATGCGGCGCTACGGGAGGCTCGGCGAGATCCCGTTGGAGGCGTCGGAGATCATGCACGCGCAGTTTCCGATTCCGACGCCGGAGGTGCAGAACCGGGGCCAGTAAACCGGAGCGCGGGCTTGGAGGCGGCTCCCCCCCCAAAAGCGCCGGGCCGGTACGAGAGTCGAGTCGTGCGAGTGAGAGCCGGGGTCCTCGACCCCGGCTCTTCGCGGGTGAAGGTCGGCTACGTGCGGAGCCGTGGATCC
>CAYMQZ010000065.1:3412-8837 GCA_964392705.1 uncultured Gemmatimonadota bacterium | reverse complement strand
CGGCCCGATGGGTCGCGGCGGGAAGAGGGGATCGCGGAACCGATGGAAGGGGAAGGTCCCGAATCCGAAGCCGCAGGCCGATCGGAGGCCGAAGGGCGAGGCGAAGCCGAACGGAAAGCCGAAGGCCGACGGGAAACCGAAGCCGAAAGGATCGCTCCACAGGCCGATCCCGCGACCGTAGGGAGCCCGGCCGAAGCTGCGGTATCCGGGAAAATGGGCCGAGCGAAGCCCTATCCCGTAACCGCCGTACCGATGCGCCCCGACGGGCAGGAAGCCGTAGCCCGGCAACCCGTAGCCGCACGAAGAGGCGGTGTGACCGAACGAGTACCGGTCGGCGTACGGCAGCAGAGAGTACGAGACGTAGGCCGCGCTCCACGCTCCCGCGCCCGGGGTCGCCACCACGAGCTCGACCAGCCGCTCCGCGGTCGTCCGGATTCCCGCATCGTAGGGGGCGTGATCGTCCAGGCCGCTCGCCGTGTACCGGTAGTCGTCCAGTCGCGTGAAGGCCCAGAGCTGCAGCGGGGCGCGCGAGGCGACGAGCAGCAGATAGCCCCTGTGCGGCTCGCGGACTCCGTATCCGTAGCGCGCCGAGAGGAAGCGCCCCTCCAGCATCCGGGCGAACGCCCCTTCATCGCGGTAGAGGCTGGCGTAGTGGCTGCCGCCGGTCGCGCGATGCCCGGCCTCGACCCGCTCCCGCGCGCCCTCGCGCTCGGGGACCACGAGCGTCGTGCCGACTCCGGGGATGACCTCGAAGACCGCCACGTAGGCGGGCTCGGAGACCCAGTACCCGAACTCGAGGTCCGCTCGCGAGCTCTCGATCCAGAGGTCGACTCCGGGGCCGACGCCGTCGGCGGGGGCGAGAAGCCGGACGTCCTGGGCGGCGCCGGCCGCGGCGCCGGCAGCCAGGGCCACCGCGGCGAACACGGTCGCCGGCACCAGGCCGGATCCGACCCGACGCGGGGCCACGCAGGCGGAGGCGAAGGGCTGCTTCATGACGTCTCTCCCCGGAGATTGGCTGTTCGGCGCGAGGGGACCGACCCGCCTTCCGAACGGACCCGACCCACCTGTAGACGATGCGCGGGCGCGCGGCGTCACACAAGCGGTCGACGCGACACAAGCGACCTCGTCCAGGATCGGCGCCATGGCCTTGCACGGCCCGCACCAGTCGGCGTAGAAATCCACGAGCACGGGCACCTCGGCATCCTCGACGACCCGGTCCAGATCGCGTCCCTCGATGCGGAGGGGTCGGATCGTTCGCTTCACGCCCGTTCCATGGCCGCGGCCACGAACCGGGCGGCCTCGCTCTCGGCCCAGAGCCTCGCTCGCGCCGGGCTCTCGCCCTCCACGAAGCCGACGTGGCCACCCCGCGGCTCTACCCCGTCGACCAGCCACGGGCTCCCCCGGATCTCCTGGAGGGGCACGGTCGCGGCGGGGACCAGCGGGTCATCCAGGGCGTGCAGGATGAGGGTCGGCACCCGGATCGCGTCCAGGTACCGGGCGCTGCTGCTCCGCCCGTAATAGTGGGCCGCGTTCCGGAACCCGTGCACGGGGGCCGTGATCGCGTCGTCGAACTCCCGGATCGTCCGGGCCGCCAGGCCGCGCTCCACGTCGAAGGCGTCGGGGAAGCGCCGAGCCTTGCGTCGCAGGGACGCCCGGAGCGAGCGGAGGAAGTGGCGGCTGTACAGCCGCGCCACGCCCCGGTCCATGCGATCGGCGCTGCGGGCCAGGTCGAACGGCACGGAGAGGGCGGCTGCCGCCCGGAGCCGGTGCGATGCCTCTCGCGGGCGCTCGCCCAGGTACTTGAGCAGCACGTTTCCGCCGAGGGAGAACCCGACCGCCGCGAGCGGCCGCCGAGGGTCTCGGGCGGCCAGCCAGTCGATGACCCGGGCGAGGTCGTCGCTCGCCCCGGCGTGATAGGACCGCGCGCGCCGGTTCGGCTCGCCGCTCCGGGAGCGGAAGTTCATGGCCACCGGCTCGAGCCCTCGCTCGGCCAGCTCCCGACACGACCGGACCACGTACCCGGAGGACGAGCACCCCTCCAGCCCGTGCAGGACGAGGACGACGGCGCCGTCGCCCGGGCCGCCGGTCTCTCCCGGCGTGCCGCTGCCGGTCTGCCCCTGCGTCGGCACGGCGAAGTCCAGGTCGAGGAAATCGCCGTCCGGCGTCTCGATCCGCCGTCTTCGGTAGCGCACGGAGCACCGCGAGCGCAGGAGGCGGGCGCCGAGAGTCTGCCCGTGCCCTCCCGGCAGCCACCAGGCGGGGCGAAACGGACGCGGCCGATAGCCGACGAGCCGTTCCTCCGGCGGCCGATCCGGCGGGGCGGCCGTCCGTCGCTCTGTCGCGCCGGGCTGTCTCATCGATCAGACCGTTGTAGCCTTTCTTGCCCTCGACCTCCGGATCGCGGGTCGAGGTCGCCGAGTGGAACCGCCCCGTCAAGATAGAACCCTCACCCCGCCGGGAGGAACCATGCAGTATCGACAGCTCGGCCGGTCGGGCCTCCGCGTGAGCGCCATCGGGCTCGGGTCCTGGCTCACGTACGGACGCTCGGTCGGAGACGAGACCGCGCGTGCCTGTCTCTCCCGCGCCTACGACCTGGGCGTCAACTTCTTCGACACCGCCGATGTCTACGCCGGCGGCGACGCCGAGCGCACGCTGGGTCGCTGGCTGGCGGACGTGCCCCGAGCCAGCGTCGTGGTCGGCACCAAGGTGTACTTTCCGGTCGGGGAGGGTCCGAACGACCGGGGGCTCTCCCGCAAGCACATCGTGGAGAGCTGCCACGCCTCTCTGGGGAGGCTGGGAGTGGACTACGTCGATCTCTACCAGTGTCACCGGTTCGACGCCTCGGTCCCGCTGGAAGAGACGCTCGGGGCGCTCGACGATCTCGTGAGCCAGGGGAAGGTGCTGTACGTGGGTGTGAGCGAGTGGGCCGCGGGGCAGATCCGCGGCGCGCTCGAGATCCAGGATCGCCTCCTTCTGCGGCGGATCGTGAGCAACCAGCCGCAGTATTCGCTCGTGGCACGCCGGATCGAGGACGAGGTGTTGCCCTTCTGCCGTCAGGAGGGAATCGGACAGGTGGTGTGGAGCCCGCTGGCCGGGGGCGCGCTGACCGGGAAATATCGACCGGGGGAGCGGCCTCCCGCCGGCAGTCGGGCCGACGATCCCGAGACGCGGCGGTTCATGGAGCGGGTCCTGGCGGACGACGTGCTGGAGGCCGTGTCACGGCTCGAGCGGCTGGCGGAGGACCGCGGCGCCACGGTCGCCCAGCTCGCGTTGGCCTGGGCCCTTCACCAGCCCGGCGTCGCGTCCGCGATCGTGGGGGCCACCTCTCCCGAACAGGTGGAGGAGAACGTGGCTGCCGCCGACCTCGAGCTGGACGACCCCGCCCTGGCCGCGATCGAGGAGATCATGGGAGCGTTCCGCACCCGAAAGCAGGCGTGAGGACGATCGTGCCCCGGCTCGCCCACTCGCGGATCACCGCCGACGATGCCACGCCCTCGGTCTGGCTCTACTTCCTACACGGCATCTACGGCGCGGGGCGCAACTGGAGGTCGATCGCCCGCGAGGTGTCGAACCGGCGGTCCGCCTGGGGCGGGCTGCTCGTCGACCTCCGCCTTCACGGCGAATCGCGGGGCTTCGAGCCGCCGCACACGCTGGCGGCCTGCGCGCGGGACGTGAGCGAGCTCGCGGCCGGTCGCGGGTCTCCGGAGCCGCCGACGCTGGTCCTGGGCCACTCGTTCGGCGGGAAGGTGGCGCTCTCCCTGCTGGAGGATGGCCCGCACGAGATCCGGCAGGCCTGGATCGTGGATTCGACGCCGGCACCGCGGGCCCCGGGGGGCAGCGCGCTTCGGATGCTGCGGGCGGTGCGGGAGAACCCCGGACCGTTCGAGGACCGCGCCCGGGCGATCGGGGCGCTCGAGGAGCGCGGGTTCGACCGGCTCGTGGCCTCCTGGATGGCGACGAACCTGGAGAGCGGCGACGGCGGCCTGCGCTGGCGCTTCGATCCCGACGAGATGGAGGCTCTCCTCGAGGACTTCTTCCAGGCCGACCTGTGGGGCGTCGTGGAGAGGCCGCCTCGCGACGTGGCGCTGCACTTCGTCAAGGGGGAAGACTCCGATGTGCTCCGGGACGAGGATTGCCGAAGGATCGAGGCGGCGGGGCGCGAGACGGGCCGGGTGCGCCTCCACCGGGTGGCCGGAGGGCACTGGCTGAACGTCGACAACCCCGAGGCGCTCGTGGACCTCCTGACCGCGCACCTGCCGGAGCCGGAGTAGGCGCGCCGGACGGAGGCGACGGGACGTGGGCCGAGGGCCGACGGGACCGGGACGGAGATGCCGTCGGCGTCAGAACCAGGCCTCCATCTCCTCGAACCAGGTTCCGGGAAGGACGGCGGGCGGCAGGTCCAGCGCCGCGGCCGCCGCCGCCGCGTGGCACGAATGAACGCCGAGCTCGACGCCGGTTCCGGAGATCGTCACCGTCCCGGGGTCCCGGCCGGCGAACAGCCCGAGCCCCGCCGCGACGCCACCGAGCACGCGAGCGGCTCCCGAAAGGACGAGGCCGCCCTCGACGAGGATCAAGCCCTCCCAGGTGAATCCGTCGGCGAGCTCCAGATCTCCGTCCGCCAGGATCGCTCCGCGCCCCGCGTGAGAGGCATCCAGGCGCAGCGGGCCCTGGATGCGGAGCACCGGCCATTCCGTGGGATCGCTCCCGCTCCCGGCGCCATCGGGCCAGGGCTCCGCCGGCACGCGGGCCGTGGCCTCCGGACCGAAGGTCGCCAGCAGGGCCGTCCAGTCGAGCCCCGTCATGCCGCGGAGCTCGGCCAGCTCGCCGACGACCAGGACGGGCGGGTCGCCCCGGACGACCACCTCGGGCGGAAGCGCGGGTGGATCCGCTGCCGAGACCGCGAGGCCGGCCACTTCCCCGGAGGCCGCGCACCCGGAGGCGCCGGCGGCATCGAAGCCGTCCAGCATGGCCGAACCGCCCGCCGGATCGAGGGTACCGAACGAGAGAAGAGCCGCCGGAAGGCGGAGCCTCCCGGTCGTCAGGACCACGCTGCCGACACCCCGCCTGGTGATCCCGCCGCCCGGCACGGTCAGGGCCGACCGGGAGAGGACGCGATGGAGGCTTCGTCCGTTCGGAAGCTCCAGGAGCTTTCGAGCCGAGAGGACGACGACGCCGCCGGAGAAGGAGAAGGAGGCCGGTTCGAGAGCTCCCCGGAGCGACCCCACGTACTCCTGGAGGGCGCCATCGGCGCGGTAGAAGGCGTCCACGGCGTGCCGATGGGCGTCGCTGGTCCGGAGCTCCAACGTCGACAGCGCGTGCCCGGCGGCCGCCAGGAGCGACGTCAGGAGGAGCATCGTGAGGACGATCGGCAGCGCGAAGCCTTCGGCGGGGTCACGAACCGCGACACGGGGCGACGACAGGAGTC
>CAYMQZ010000065.1:1882-3312 GCA_964392705.1 uncultured Gemmatimonadota bacterium | reverse complement strand
CCTTCGAGCTTCCCGATGGGGTCTTCGGGGCCGGCCGCGACATCGTCTTCCTCGCCGATCCGGTCGGCTCGGTGGTCGCGTATCATTCCGATCCCGTGCTCCTCGAGCCCGGGGATCGGGTCGAGTGGACGCTCCAGAACCGGCTGTCCCAGTCGTCGCTCTTCGTGCGCTGAGCGCTCCGTTTCGCGAGCATGCCGATGCAGCGGCGCACGAAGCAGGCGTAATTTAGAAGCGCTCTAGGCGCCCCGAGCCTCCCTTAGGGTGCTCGACGGCGAGGCGTCGCGCCGGCACCGGCCGGCGCCGATCGTAGCGAAGGCGCCACACATCGATGTGCCAGGCGGACGCCGCACCCCTGCCCCCTGACTGTAGCGTGCTCTCGACACGCGGCGTGCCGTCGCGCTGCGTATCAGTCCACAACAGCAATGATCTCAGTATGTTACGCTTTCGTTGGCGGACGTGACCCGAACTTGCACCACTCGGTGGCGACGGCGTTCGCCCCGCCACGCGGGGACCGCCCCGTTCACTAGAAAGAGGACCTGAAGGCGAGAGGGCATGAGGAACTCGACGGCGACGAAACGGCTGATCCCGGGCGCGGCCCTGGTCATCCTCCTGTCACTCGGCGGAGCTCCCGCCGAGGCGCAGCAGAGCGACTGCATCGGAGGCTGGGCGCAGAGCTGCGCGAGCGTGGAGGTGAGCGCGGCCGGCGACCAGTTGCTCTTCTACGTTCCGAACGCGGTCGCCCCCGCGGCGGGCCGCGCGACGACCGAGGACGCGGCCAGGCGCGCCCTGGCGCGCGGCCGGGCGGTCCGGGTCTATCGCAGCGCCCCGGGCGACGTCTGCGATCCGGCCACCGGGCGAGGCTGCGTCGATGTGACGAAGGCGTGGCTGGAAGCCGACGCCAGGGCGGAGGAAGACGACGAGGAAGAGGAGGACGGGTGCGTGGACGGCGAACGCCGCGTCTCGGAAGTCGAGGGCGACTCCGTGGTCGTGACGGCGAAGGATCGCGATGCGGAGTGCGCCGGCTACCTTCCCAATCTGGCCACCGTCGGAGCCGTGACGTTCGCCCTCACGATCCCGATCACGACACCGCTGTGGCTGGATCCCGGACGCGACCCGATCACGGTGGGTTCGGCGCGCGAGGACGGCGAGGACGGGAGCGAGGGCGACGACGGAGAGAACTCCCAGAACCAGAACGACGGGAGCGGCCAGAACCAGGACGACGGGAGCGGCGGTGACGGGGGCGATTCCGGCACTTCCGGGGACGGCGGCGACGGCACCTCCGGCGACGATGCCGAAGGGAATTCCGGCGACTCCACCAGCGGCGGCGGCGACGGGGATTCCGGGAACTCCGACGGCAGCGACGGCAGCGACGATTCCGGCACCGAGAATTCCGGCACCGAGAATTCGAGCGAGGGCAACGGCGGCGGCGA
>CAYMQZ010000065.1:0-1782 GCA_964392705.1 uncultured Gemmatimonadota bacterium | reverse complement strand
CGACGGGAACGACGGCGAGGGGAACGACGGGAACGGAAACGACGGGAACGGAAACGGCGGCGACGGGGATGGCGGCGAGGGCGAGACGCCCTGGCCCGGCAGCTCGGAGGTCCAGCCTCCGATGACGGAGGTGCCCGAGCCGGTCAGCACGACCCTGGTCGGGCTCGGTCTCCTGGGCTACGCGGGGGCCCGCGCGCGGCGCCGTCGCCGCGAGGACGAGGAGCCGGACGGCATCGGCTGACATCCGGGCGCGATCCGGTCACGGAAAGGGCGGCGAGCGAGGGGCGGTCGGACGGCCGCCCCTTCGTCATCGGGTCTCCGCACCCTCGACCCAGTCTTCGACGACCCCGCGCAGGACGGACAGGCTGACGGCACCGTTCCCCAGCACGACGTCGTGGAAGTCGGCGATCTGGAAGGCCTCGCCCAGCCCCTCCCGCGCCTTCTGGCGGAGCGCCAGGAACTCCCGCTGGCCCAGCTTGTAGGCGAGCGCCTGGCCCGGCCAGCTGATGTAGCGGTCCACCTCGTTCTCGATGTTGTTCCGCGCCAGGAGCGTGTTCGCCAGCATGTAGTCGATGGCGCGCTCGCGCGTCCAGCCGAAGGCGTGGATGCCGGTGTCCACGACCAGGCGGCTGGCCCGCCAGGCATCGAAGGAGAGGACGCCCATCCGGTCCAGGTCGCCCGAGTACAGGCCCATCTCGTCGGAAAGCCGCTCGGCGTAGAGCGCCCAGCCCTCGACGAAGGCGGTCGTCCCCCGATGCTTCCGGAACTCGGGGATGCCCTCCAGCTCCTGGGCGATCGCGATCTGCAGGTGATGGCCCGGGATTCCCTCGTGGAAGGCCAGGGTCTCGGCCTCGTAGCGCGGCCGCGTGCTGGGGGCGTAGGTGTTGATGAAGTAGGTGCCCGGCCGGGATCCGTCGGCCGCCGGCTGCCGGTAGTAGGCGATAGTGGTGTAGGGCGCCTCGTAGTCCGGGATCTCCTTCACCACGATCTCGGCCTCGGGCAGCCGCCCGAACCACGCCGGGATCGCTTCCCGGGCCCGCTCCGTCGCCTCCACCGCCTTCTCGAACACCTGCTCCCCCGTCTCGAAGTGCATGGCGGGATCCTCCCGGAGCCGACGCTGGATCTCGGTCACGTCCGACGTCCCGAGCAGGCGGGTCCCCAGCTCGGCCATCTCTCGACGGATCCGCTCGTTCTCCCGCACGCCGTACTCGTGGATCTCGCGGGCCGGCAGCTCGAGGCTCGTGAAGCGTCGGATGGCCGTCGCGTAGCAGGCCTCCCCGCGGGGCAGGGCGTGGGCGCCGACCCGATCTCCACGGCGCGCGACGGGGAGCAGCTCCTCGCGCAGGAACTCCCGATACCGAGCGAACGCGGGGCGCACGCCGTCCCGCACGGCCGCGACCAGGTCGCGCCGGAAGCTCGACCGTTGCGCTTCCGTCCATTCGGGCCGCTCGGACTCGAGCGGATCCAGCAGCGGCCAGCTCTCATCCGGGTTCGCCAACGTCTCTTCGAGCTGCGCGACCACGTGCTCGACCACGATCCGCGCCGGAGTACGGCCCTCCGCGAGGCCCTCGCGGAGGTTCTCGACGTGCTGGTCGATCCACGGGCCCATCGCCCGCCAGCGGCGGACCATCCGCCGACCCGCCTCCGGGGTCTCGGCCCGCTGGACCTGCGGGAGGTTCAGGAAGGAGATCTGGGGTCCGTCGCGATGGTCCACGTCCCAGCTCCAGTAGGCGCAGACCTCGTCGGCGAGCGCCGTCTCCAGCTCCTCCTCGAGAGCCCGCC
>CAYMQZ010000064.1:0-13584 GCA_964392705.1 uncultured Gemmatimonadota bacterium | reverse complement strand
CCGGTCACGGCATCCGGTCACAGCAGGAAGCAAGCAACCACGCGGCTGGTCACGGTGGTCATGGCACGACTGCACCATATGCGCAGGACGAGGACCGCGAGACCGTGGAGCGCGAGTCGATCCGGATCGAGAATGCCCCAGCCGGTGCCTCGCTCGGCCGTGGGCCCGGCGACCCGCACGGGGAGCAACCGCCGCCGTCGCCCGAGGACGAGGGGGAGCTGGCGGCCGACCTCGACGCCGCCCGCAGAGGTCGCTCGTGACCCGCCCCGACCTCATGGCCGCCGCCGACCGCCTGTGGGACGCCGCTCGCGCCCTCGACGACCTGCGGGGCGACGCGGCCGCCACCGAGTGGACGGCCCGGAAGGTCCGGGCGCTGCTGCGGCTCGGCCGGGCCGACGACGTGCCTGCCGTGCTCCGGATCGCCCAGGCGCTTGAAGATCGGCTGGCGCGGGAGCGGGAGCCCGCCCGGCGGCGGGGGGACGCGTAGTGGACTCGCTCGGCGGTCTCCGCGGGATCGTGGAAGAGCTGCCGCCGGATCGTCTGCCGGAGGCGATCGGGGCCCTCGCGGAGGCCCTGGCGGTAGCGCACACCCGTCTCTTGGAGAACGGCTCGGCCCCCGCGCCCCGGCAGGAGGACCTGGCGCCCGAGTCGGACCGGCTCTTCGACGTGAACGAGGCCGCGGAGATGCTGGGCGTTGACACGCGCTGGCTGTACCGCCGGGCGGACCGTCTCCCCTTCACGCGCCGGCTCGGGCCGCGGACGCTCCGGTTCTCCGAGGCCGCCCTCCGGCGCTGGATAGAGGCGCGGAAATGAAGACCCTGTCCCCCGGAAGCTCGCGTCAATATATTGTTGCCATGAGCGAGGAACTGGCGAACGCGGTGCGCGCGGCGCTCGAAGGGTTGCCGTGCTCCGACCGGGCGCTCTGCCGGGAGGCCGGCGTGAACCCCTCGACGCTCTCCCGGATACGGTCGGGCGAGCGGGGGGCCAGCCGGGACGTGACCGAGGCTCTGGCCGCCGCGCTGGCTCGGTGGGCCGACCGCTGCGGGACCGCCGAGCGCACCCTTCGCCGCGCACTGGCACAGGAGGTGGAGCGATGAGCGACGGCACCGGCAGGATCTACAAGCGGGGGAGGGTGTGGTGGATTCAGTACGGCTACCGCGGGAAGGACTACCGCGAGTCCTCCAGCTCGCGGAAGAAGTCGGCTGCCACGGCGCTGCTCCGAAAGCGGATGCGGGAGATGGGCAAGGGGCGGCTTGTCGGGCCCCAGGAGGAGCGGGTCACGTTCGATGATCTGGCCCGCTGGATCGAGGACGACTACGCCGTGAAGGGCCGGCGGAGCCTCCCGCAGCTCAAGAGCACCCTCAAGCGGCTCCGGGCCTACTTCACCGACCTCCGGGCCCTGGACATCACGACCGACCGCATACGGGCCTACGTCCGGGCGCGCCAGGAGGAGGGCTACGCGAACGGGACGATCCGGAAGGACCTAGCGGCGCTCAAGCGGGCGTTCAACCTCGGGATACAGGCGGGCCAGCTGTCCACGAAGCCGTACATTCCCTCGGTCCGGGCGGACGACGCGCGGTCGAACTTCCTCACCATGGCCGATGTCGAGGCCGTGGCGCGGGAGATCGGCCCCGACCTGGGCCCGCTCGTCCGCTTCGCCGCACTCACGGGCTGGCGGCGTAACGAGGTGCGGTCCCTCCGGTGGGGTCAGGTGGACTTCGAGGCGAAAACGGTCCGCCTGGCGCCCGGCACCACGAAGAACCGGGACGGCCGGACCTTCCCCTTCCGGACGTACCCGCCCCTGGAGCGGCTCCTCGTCGAGCAGCGGGAGCGGACCCGCAAGGTGGAGCGTCGCCGCGGCATCATCGTCCCGTGGGTGTTCCACCGGGACGGCGACGAGATCAAAAGTTTCCGGCGCGCCTGGAAGGGGGCCTGCAAGCGGGCCGGGCTCCCCGGCGCCTGGTTCCACGACCTGCGCCGGACCGCAGTGGTGAACCTGGAGGCGGCCGGCGTCCCGCGGTCGGTCGCGATGAAGCTCACGGGGCACAAGACGGAGTCCGTCTACCGGCGGTACGCGATCGCCGACACCGCGGCCCTGGAGGAGGGAGTGGCGAAGCTCGCACGGCTCCACGAGACGCAGCCCTGTAAGCGGAAGGCAGTTCCCTTCCGGCAGGCGAAGGCGTAAAGTGCCGCCGCTGCTTTGGTGGGGCCCCGGTTCGGACGGCACTGGTCCGGAACGCTTTTCGATCCGCACTCCCGTCTCCGTATCGCCTGACCGCAAGGTCGATGTCCCGGAAGAGGGCGTCGAGGTCGAGCAGGACCCGTACCGGATTCGAATCCTTCGCGAAGACCCGGGATTCCGGCTCGCCGTCGAACCCTTTGCCGATGCAGAGGAGGCGGAAGCAGCGTGGGACGAGGTACGCTCGGCGCTCCTAAGGGCCGCTCTGGTCCACAAAGCCGGCCTTCGCGTCCCCAGCTCAGTAGAGAGAGCGCGCGAGCTTGAAGAACCACAACCCATCGCTGACAGCTCGCCGGTCGCGCCCCTCACTCGGAAGCGCGGCTGGGATGCCACAGATGGGAACTACGATGCTCTCCAGGCCACGGTGGTACCGGAACACAAGCGCCTGATCCGGTTCGGGGCAGGGTCGGGTAGAGCGATCCTTCATATCCGGGCGGAGAATCTGGCCGAGACCGTCGCCGAGGGCCTCACCTCACCACACGTGGCACGGCTCGCGGCCAGCCCGAAGCAACAACTCGCCATCGAGCTGTATACCTCGGCCTTCTTCGAGGGGAGTCAGCGGGTAAAGGTGGTACGACTCGTTACCGTCCTAGAGGTCCTCGCCGAGCGGCTTGAGACGCATCGGATCGCCCGTAAGGCATGGGAAGCAGCCGTGCGACGGGTAGAGCGTTTCCAAGCGGAATACGATCCCGGCTCTCCCGAGCGTCAGCACGTCCAGCGCCTACTCGAGCGAATGACCAGCCTGGGGATGAACGAGGAGTCGATCCGACGCAGCATCCGTCTGCTCGTCGAGCGTGCGACCACAGTCGACGCCGAGCTGGGTGACGCGGCCGACCTCAAGCGGCGGGTCATGGACGCCTACGATGTCCGGAGCAAGCTGGTGCACGATGGGGAAGCGCCCGCCGAGGCCGTCGGCGATGCAAGCCGCTTCCTGCACGACTTTACGCCCGGCCTGTTGTTATCCGCCATTGAGCACGGGACAATCGCGGTACAATCCGCGAGGGGCGAAGGCTAGAATGGCAGGCGTTGCAACAAGTTACGCCAGCCTCCCGTGGCACTTCTTGTACTTCTTGCCGCTCCCGCAGGGACAGGGGTCGTTCCGGCCGGGCTCCTCCTCCACCTCCAGCGGCTCCTCCGGCCGGATCACCCGCTGACCGGGCGAGGGGACGCCCGGCGGGCCCTCGAGCTCCTCCTCCAGGGCGGCCGTGGCGACGCCGGTGGCGGCGTATTCCGGCTCCGCCCGCCGACCGCCGTCCGCTCCCGGCCCAGCGCCCGGCACGCCCGAGGCGGCGGCGACCGATCCCGCGGCGCCGGTTCCGGCCGTTTCGCTCGGCCCGGAGACGCGGGTCACCCGCGGCGCCCGGAGCTGGACCCGGGGCTCGATCCGGGCCCGGAACAGCATGTTCGCCACGCTGCGCCGGAGATCGTGGAGGAGGTCCACGAACATCTCGTAGGCCTCCTTCTTGTACTCGATGAGCGGGTCACGCTGGCCGTACGCGCGATAGCGGATCGAGTCGCGCAGATGGTCCAGGTCGTAGAGGTGGTCCTTCCACTTCTCGTCGATCATCGAGAGCACGACGAAGCGGAGGACCTGCTCCCACGCCTCGCCGAAGCTGTCGAGCTTCTCATGGTAGGCCTCGTGGGCGTGCTCGACGACCGCGTCGGCCACCTCCTCGGGCTCCGTCCATTCGATCCCCTCCACGCCATCCCCCCCCGAGGGCAGGAAGCCGACGTGCAGGAAGTACTCGATGAGGAGGCGCTCGCGCAGGCCGGACAGGTTCCACTGGTCGACGTGGGTCCCCTCGGGCACGTACGGGTCGATCTCGGTGCGCAGCGCCGCCTCGATCATCTCCCACGCCTCGCCCTTCAGGTCCTCGCCCCCCTCGAGGGCGAAGAGACGCAGGTCGTAGACGACCTCGCGCTGCTGGTTCATCACGTCGTCGTACTCGAGCAGCTTCTTCCGCGACTCGAAGTTCTGCATCTCCACCCGCTTCTGGGCCCGCTCGATCGACTTGGTGATCCACGGGTGGGTGATGACCTCCCCCTCCTCGGCGCCCAGCTTGTCCATCACCTTGGCGATGCGCTCGGAGCCGAAGACGCGCATCAGGTCGTCCTCGAGGGAGAGGAAGAAGAGGCTCGCGCCGGGATCGCCCTGCCGGCCCGAGCGCCCCCGCAACTGGCGGTCGATCCGCCGGGACTCGTGACGCTCCGTGCCCAGGATCTGGAGCCCGCAGGGGGGGTCCACCTGGCAGCCGAGCTCGTTCACCTGCTCGGGCGTCAGGTCCGGCGTCTCGTCCACCTGCCCGAAGGCGGGATCCTCGGAGGTGATCCCGCACACGCCGCACTTGACGCAGCCGAGCCCCAGCTTGATGTCGGTGCCGCGGCCGGCCATGTTCGTGGCGATCGTGATCGCGCCCGGCTGGCCCGCGTCGGCCACGATCTGGGCCTCCCGCTCGTGGTGCTTCGCGTTCAGCACCTCGTGCCTCAGGCCCCGCCGCTTGAGCACCCGGCTGATCTTCTCCGAGACCTCGACGCTGGTCGTTCCCACGAGGATCGGCAGCCCGCGGCCGTTCAGCCGCTCGATCTCGTCGAGGAGGGCGGCGTACTTCTCCCGCTTCGTACGGTAGACGACGTCGTCGCTGTCGATGCGGCGCACCGGCCGGTTCGTCGGGATGACCACGACCTCGAGGCCGTAGATCTCGTGGAACTCCGCCTCCTCGGTCTCGGCGGTCCCCGTCATCCCGGCCAGCTTGTCGTACATGCGGAAGTAGTTCTGGATGGTGATGGTGGCGAGCGTCTGGGTCTCGCCCTTGACCGTCACCCCCTCCTTGGCCTCGACCGACTGATGCAGCCCGTCGCTCCAGCGGCGGCCGTGCATCTTCCGGCCCGTGAACTGATCGACGATCACGACCTCGCCGTTCTCGACCACGTACTCCACGTCCTTCTCGTAGAGCGAGTGCGCCTTCACGAGCTGGTGGATGACATGGATCTTCTCCGACTTCTCCGCGTACTCGCGCTCCAGGTCCTCGATCTGCTGCCGCTTCTCGTCGGGCGCGAGCTCCTCGTCGTCCTCGATCTCCTTGACCTCCTCGGAGATGTCGGGCACGATGAACGCGTCGGGGTCGCCCGGACTCAGGACGTCGAGCCCCTGGTCGGAGAGCTGGATCGTGTGCCCCTTCTCGTCCGTGGAGAAGAGCAGCAGCTCGTCCACGTCCTGAAGCCGCTTCTCGCGCATCAGCTCGCCCTCGGTGCGCTGGACGAGCTGCTTCACCCCGGTGCGCTGGAAGAGCTTCATCAGCCGCTTGTTCTTGGGATCCCCCCGGCTGGCGGCGAGCAGGTTGAACCCCGCTTCCCACTCGAGGTCCTGGTTCTCCTCTCCCTCGGCCTCCTTCAGGAGCCGCTCTCCCTCGGCCACCAGGCTGTTCACCATCCGCTGCTGCCTGCGGACGAGGTCCGCCACCTGCGCGTTGAACCGGTGGTACACCTTCTGGTCCTCGCGCCCGACCGGGCCGGAGATGATCAGGGGCGTCCGCGCCTCGTCGACCAGGACCGAGTCCACCTCGTCGAGGATCGCGTAGGCGTGGGGCCGCTGGACTCGCTGCTCCAGCGACACGACCATGTTGTCCCGCAGGTAGTCGAAGCCGTATTCGTTGTTCGTGCCGTAGGTGATGTCGGCGTGATAGGCGGCCCGGCGCTCCTCCGTCCCCGGCTGGGTGTCGTCGATGCAGGCGACTTCGAGGCCCAGATACTCGTACACGACGCCCATCCACTGCGCGTCGCGCCGCGCCAGGTAGTCGTTCACGGTGACCAGGTGGGCGCCCCTGCCCGGGAGCGCGTTGAGGTAGAGGGGCATCGTGGCCACCAGCGTCTTCCCCTCGCCCGTGGCCATCTCGGCGATCTTCCCCTGGTGCAGCACGATCCCGCCGATGAGCTGCACATCGTAGGGGACCATGTCCCAGGTCATGGTGTTGCCGGTGACCTGGATCTCCGTCCCCAGCAGGCGTCGGCACGCCTCGCGCACCGTGGCGAACGCCTCGGGGAGGAGCTCGTCCAGCACTTCGGACGTGGCCTCCCGGAGCCGCCCTTCGGCGTCGGCGATCCGCTCCGTGAGATCCTGCCGAACGGCGGGCTCTTCGCTGTGCCGCCGTTCCTCCCTGAGCTCGGTGACCTCGTCCTCGATCGCCCCCGTGCGCTCGCGGATGAGAGCCCGGAACCTCTCGGTCTGCGCCTTGAGCTCTTCCTCGGAAAGGTCGGACAGCCGCTCCTCGTGGCGCTGGATCTCGTCCACGATCGGCTGGAGCTTCTTCATCTCCCGCTCGAAGCGGGTTCCGAGGATCCGGTTGATGAGAGACTTGAGCATGGCTACGGCTCGGTATCGTGATCGCGACGGGCCACGGGGCGCGAGGACTCCGTTGTGATAGGCGTGCCGCGCCCTTTCGTTCCGCGCCCGGGGCGGCGGAGATTCAGCTTCCCACCGCCGCCGCCGCCCAGGCGCGCTCGACCCGCTCGCGGATCGGCTCGGGGACGAGGAAGCGCACCGACCGGCCGGCGGCGAGCCGCTCGCGCACGCGCGTGCTCGAAACGTCCACGCGCGTCACCTCGACGCCAATGTACGTCAAGGATGCTCCCGATGCTTCGAGCGGCTCCTCCCTGCCGGGGCGGGCCACGACCGCGATCCGGGCCAGCTCGGGGAGCTCCCGCCACCGATGCCAGGTGCGGATCAACCCGAGCTGATCCGAGCCGATCACCAGGTACAGCTCGTCCGGGGAGAGCTCGCGGCGAAGCTGGACCAGGGTGTCCACGGTGTAGGACGGGCCATCGCGACGGAGCTCCACGTCGCTGACCTCGATCCCCGGCGCTCCCCGGAAGAGGTCCCGCACCAGCTCGAAGCGGAGCTTCGCCGGCAGGTGGGCCTCGCGGTGCGGGGGGCGGCCCGCGGGAACCACGAGCAGGCGGTCCAGCTCGAGGGCTTCCAGAACGTCCTGGGCGACGATGGCGTGACCCACGTGGGGGGGGTCGAACGTCCCGCCCAGGACGCCGATCCGGCCTCCCGACGGGTCCTCCGCCCCACCCGGTGCCCTGCCGGCGGGCGGTGCCCCTGCGGAATCGTCCAAGGCCCCGCTACCCCTCTTCGGGCCTCTGGTCCATGAGCGACCGGGCCTCGGGGCTCTCCGGCCACTCCCGGAGAAGCCGCTGCCGGATCGCCTGCGCCTCGGTTTCGAAGCCGATCCGACTATAGCTGCGGTACAGCCGCGTGAGGATCTCGGGAATGATGGGCGCCTCCTCGGGGGCCTGCTGCAGCGCCATCTCCAGGTAGATGTTCGCGGACTGGTACAGCTCATCATCCAGGTAGTGCTTCGCGATCCGGAAGTTCTTCGCCGCCAGCTTCGTCCGTGCCTCCTGGAGTATCCGACGCGCTTCCTCCGTGGACGGGCTGTCGGAAAAGAACTGGATCAGCCTCGTGCACTCGTCGATGGCGAGGCGCGTGTGTTCCTGCTCCTTCGGCAGGCCGGGGGATAGCTCCCAGTGTGCCCGACAGAGGCCGAACTGCGCGTCGTCGGCCTGCGGGCTGTTGGGACGCATGCGGGTCAGCTGCTCGAACTCGGTGATCGCCTGCAGCTCCCGATCGCTGCGGAGGAACGCCTCGCCGATCAGGTACTGGGCGCTGTCGACGAGGGGGTTGAGCGGATCCTGGACGAGGAAGTTGCGGAACGCGCGGATCGCCGCCTCGTGCCTGCCCTCCTCGAAGCGGGCGTGGGCCCACTCGAACCGCTGTACGGGGCCGATGTCCGCCGGCGGCTTCGGGGGCCCGCAGGCGACACCCACCACGGCCCCCGCCAACGCCGCCCAGACGGGGCGGAGCCACCGGTGCGCGCTCACGACTCCCCTCGATCCCGCGGTGCCCGGCACGGCCTCACGGGCTCTCGAAGCCGAAGCGGATGTCGCGGATCCGCTCCTCCGCGCGGCGCACCAGGAAACCACTCCGCGAGGGGTTCAGGCGCAGGACCTCCTGGTACGCCTCGAGCGCGCGCTGCGGCTCGCCGAGGCCGAGGAGGAGCTCGCCGCGCAGGTAGTGGGCCCGGTCCAGCAGGGTCTGCGGCACGCCGAGCCGGACCATGCGGTCCAACTTCGCGAGCGCCCCCCGGGGCCGGCCGGCGCCTCGGTCCTCCTCGGCGGCCAGGAAGAGGCAGTTGCCGAGGTGCCAACGGGCGCTCGTCGCCTCGGGGGCGCGCCGTCCGGCCTCCTCCAGGTAGCGCTCGAACCAGGAGGTCGCCTCCACGCACCCGCCCAGCTCCTCGTACGACCGCCCCACCTCGTAGTAGACGACGGGAGGCACCGAGAGCCCGACCCCCGGGGCGGCCGCGTCCGCGACCTCCGCCCCGGACGGCGAGTCCTCTCCCGCCTCCGGGCCCTCCCCGCCCGGGTCGGCCTCGGAGCCCGTCGCACCGGCCTCGGACAGCACCGACAGGTACAGCGGGAGCGCCCGCTCGTGCTCTCCGTCCCTCCCGTGGTGGCGAGCCAGGGCGAGGCGAAGGTCCCGGGGCACGAGGCCGATCTGGAACCCGGCCAACGGCTCGAGGGCGCGCACCATGTTCTCCGCCGCCCCCCTGCGCATCGCCCGCCGTGCCGCCTCGCTCAGATCGGCCGCCGCCTGCCACCGATACGAGGAGTCGCGCTCCAGCAGGGTCTCGTAATGGCGCACGCTGGCGTCGACGTCCCCCGCCAGGGCGTAGGCGTGTCCCAGCCGGAGCAGGACGGCGGGCGACTCGCCCACCTGGCGCCTGGCCAGCCTGTACTCGGCGATCGCCGCATCGACCGACCCCTCGCCGAGCAGTCGGTCGCCCCGCTCGAGGGCGGCGTCGCCACTCCCGCCGCAGGAGAGCACGGCCACGGCGAGCAGAACGGCCGACCACCCCAGGGTCCCCGCACCACCCGTCGACCGCTTCAGGAGCCACCTCCCGCACGCTCCAGGCGGCCCGGCTCGCGGGACGGCGCGGGAGGAAGCGCCCTCCCCGCCAGGCGGCGCAGCAGGCCGTAGCGCGCGATGCACCAAATCGCCCACAGCCCGTCCTTCCAGGTGATCTTCTTTCCCTCCGCGTAGGTGCGCCCGGCGTAGGAGATTCCGACCTCGTATACCCTCCAGCGGCCCTGGGCGATCTTCGCCGTCAGCTCGGGCTCCACGCCGAAGGCCGGTTCCTCCACGGTCAGCGTCTCGAGCACCTCGCGGCGGAAGCATTTGTAGCAGGTCTCCATGTCCGTCAGGTTCAGGTTCGTCGCCATGTTGGACAGGAGGGTGAGGAATCGGTTGCCCATGTAGTGCCAGAAATACAGCACCCGGTGAGGCCCGGAGCCCACGAAGCGGGAGCCGTAGACGACATCGGCCTTGCCCTCGGCGATCGGCTCGAGCAGCAGCGGGTACTCGGCCGGATCGTACTCGAGGTCCGCGTCCTGCACGATGACGACCTCCCCCTCGACCGCGCGAAACCCGGTCGAGAGCGCCGCCCCCTTCCCCATGTTGCGCTCGTGGAAGATGAGCTGCTGGATCAGGCCGTCCTCGGCCAGACGGGAGAGGATCTCGCGGGAGCCGTCCCGGGAGCCGTCGTCCACCACGACGATCTCCAGGTCGAGGGGCACCGCCTGGACCCGGCGCACGATCTCCTCGACCGTCTCCCTCTCGTTGTAGACGGGGACCACCACGGAGACCCGAAGCGCCCGCAGGCGCGCCTCCAGATCCCGCGCCCCTCGCGTGGCGCGCGCGGCCGGGTCCCTGGCTCGGCCCTCCACCGTCTCAACCCTCGTCCGCGGTGATCACGGGAGGCTTCTCGAGCCGACCTTCCGCCTCGAGACCGCGGAAGTACTCGATGGTCCGCGCCAGCCCCTCCTCCAGGGGGACGGAGGGCTCCCACCCGAGGAGCCGCCTCGCCCGGGAGATGTCGGGCTGGCGCACCTGTGGATCGTCCACGGGCAGCGGCAGGTGGCGGATCCCCGCCGTGGAGCCGGTCGCCGAAAGCACCTCATCGGCCAGCTCGCGAATCGTGAACTCCTTCGGATTGCCCAGGTTCACGGGCTCCGCGTCCCCCTCGTGGAACAGCCGGTGGATCCCTTCCACCAGGTCCGAGACGTAGCAGAAGCTGCGCGTCTGCGAGCCGTCCCCGTACACCGTCAGCGGCTCGCCGCGCAGCGCCTGGACGATGAAGTTGGAGACCACCCGCCCGTCGTCGGGTCTCATTCGAGGCCCGTACGAGTTGAAGATCCTGGCGATGCGGGTCTCCACCCCGTGCGCGCGGTGGTAGGCCATCGCGAGCGCCTCGGCGAACCGCTTCGCCTCGTCGTACACACCCCGCGGTCCGATCGGGTTCACGTGCCCCCAGTAGCTCTCGGGTTGGGGGTGCACCTGCGGGTCGCCGTACACCTCCGAGGTGGACGCGAGAAGGAAGCGCGCGCCCTTCGCCTTCGCGAGACCCAGCGCCTTGTGCGTGCCCAGACTGCCGACCTTCAGCGTCTGGATCGGGAGCTCGAGATAGTCGGCCGGGCTGGCCGGCGAGGCGAAATGGAGGACGGCGTCCAGCTCGTGCGGAACCTCCATGTAGGTCGTGACGTCGTGCCGGACGAGCCGGAACTCGGGATGGTTCTCCAGGTGCCGCAGATTGGCCGGCGAGCCCGTGATCAGGTTGTCCATCCCGATCACCGCGTGCCCGGCGGCCAGAAACCGGTCGCTGAGGTGCGAGCCGAGGAATCCGGCCGCCCCCGTGATCAGCACCCTCACGGCTCGACCTGGGCCCGGCCGATCGGATGGTAGGCGAAACCCCGTTCCCGCAGCCGCTCCGGCTCGAAGAGGTTGCGGCCGTCGAAGACCACGGGTGCCTCGAGGGCCTCGGCCAACCGGTCCCAGTCGGGTCGTCGATACTGCAGCCACTCGGTCACGATCACCAGCGCGTCGGCACGCCGGCACGCCGCGTACTCGTCCGGGGCGTAGGTCACCCGGTCGCCGAACACGTCGCGGGCCGCCGGCATCGCGACCGGATCGTGCACCGCGACCTCGGCGCCGGACGCCAGCAGACCCTCGACGACCGTGATCGAGGGGGCCGCCCGCATGTCGTCCGTCTCCGGCTTGAACGCCAGTCCCCACAAGGCGAAGCGACGTCCCGACAGATCCGGGCCGTACCGGGCCGCGATCTTCCGGAGGAGCACGCCCTTCTGTTTTTCGTTCACCTCCTCGACCGCTTCGAGCAGCGGCGTGGGAACCCCCAGCTCCTTGCCCGTGTGGATGAGCGCCTTCACGTCCTTCGGGAAGCAACTGCCCCCGTATCCGGTGCCCGCGAACAGGAAGGCGGGGCCGATGCGCTTGTCGGAGCCCACGCCGCGGCGCACGAGCGAGACATCGGCTCCCGTGCGCTCGCACAGCTCGGCGATCTGGTTCATGAAGCTGATGCGGGTGGCCAGCATCGCGTTCGCCGCGTACTTCGTCATCTCGGCCGAGGCGATGTCCATGAAGAGCAGCGGGTTCCCCGTGCGCACGAACGGCTCGTACAGCTCCTCCAGGATCTCCCGGGGAGCCTGGCTCTCGGTCCCGCAGACCACGCGGTCGGGATACATGAAGTCGTCGACGGCGTTCCCCTCCTTGAGGAACTCCGGGTTCTGGCAGACGTGGAACTCCACGTCCGTGACCTCTTCGATCGCCTCGCGCACGCGGCGACTCGTGCCCACGGGCACGGTGCTCTTGATGATGACGACGGTGCCGGGCCGGAGGTTTTCGCCGATCGTCCGGGCCGCCTCCAGCACGTAGTCGAGGTTCGCCGCGCCCCTGTCGTCGGAGGGCGTTCCCACCGCCACGACCACGACCTCGCTCTCGGCGATCGCGGGTGCGGCCCGGGTCGTGAAGCGAAGGCGGTCGGCGGAGAGGTTGCCCCCGATGAGCCGGTCCAGCCCCGGCTCGTAGATCGGGATCTCGCCGGCGTTCAGCCGCTCGATCTTTTCCGCGTCGATGTCGACGCAGGTGACGTGGTTCCCGGTCTCCGCGAGGCAGGCGCCCACGACGAGTCCCACGTAGCCCGTCCCGATCACGGTAATCTGCATGCCCCTTCTCCCCCGTCGCTGTCCCGAAAGCCTCGACTCAGCCGTCGCTCGCGCGCCTCGCGGCGCTCGAGGACGACGCCCTCTCGCCGGGACCCGCGACCCAGCGATACGTCTCACGCACCGTCGCCTCTGCGGGACGGCCAGCCGACCACCCCGTCGCCCTCTTCAGCCGGTCCGGATCGCCCACCAGCCGCGCGATCTCGCCCTCCCGGACCCGATCGGACGCGACTCGAACCTCGGGATCGATTTCCGCCTCGTCCAGAATCCATGCCAGGATGGCCCGGATCGTCGTGCCGACGCCCGAGCATACGTTGTAGGCCGGGCCGGAATCCTCCAGCGCGGCCACACGGCGGAGCGCCTCCGCGGCGTCGCGAACATCGGTGAAGTCGCGCTCCGCGTCCAGATTGCCGACGTCCAAAACCGGCTCCGCCTTGCCCGCCACGATGGCGGCCGCCTGGGTGCACAGGTCGGGGACCACGAAGCCCGGCTTCTGACCCGGCCCGATCAGGTTGAAGGGGCGCACCGTCACCGCACGCACCCCGCGCCCCCGTCGGTAGGCATCGGCGGCTAACTCCTGGCACGCCTTCGAGAGGCCGTACGGACCCTCGGGGTGGAGCGGCTCCGCCTCCGCGACCCGATCACGCCCGCGCGCCGAGGTCCCGTAGGCGTGCCCCGAGCCCATCACCAGCACCAGCGGATCGAGGCCGGGAAAGTCGCTGCGCGTCCGGATCGTCGCCTCCATCAGGTTCACGGTACCGCCGGCGTTCACCCGGAGCGCCTCCTCGGGACGTGCGCGCGCCGACCGACCCGAGGCGACGCCCGCCAGGTGGTAGATGCAGTCGGGTCGAACCGCCGCGACGACCCGGTACAGCGCGCCCGGGTCGAGCACGTCGGCGACCTTCCATTCCACCCCACTCGCTTGCTCCGGCGAGAGCGTCGACCGGTGGGGGGGGAGGGAGAGGCAAGAGGCCGTCACGCGGTCCCCGGCCTCCAGGAGCTCGGCGATCAGGTGCTCGCCGACGAAGCCGTCACCCCCCGTTACGAGCGCCTTCACGATGTTTAGGAGCCGGTCCGAGTCATGGGGCGAGCCGCGTTACGAGCGCCGCGGGGCCAGATCCAAGGCGGCGCGACGAGCGCGATGCCACAGCGCATCGTGGAGGAGCGCCGCGTGGCGAGCGGCAGCGAGCCACACTCGGCCGTAGGCCGAGCACGCGGGAGATGGCCCCGCGCCGCCGTAACCCTTCGGGCGCAGGGGGATTGCGGGCCCA